>JAGQUO010000008.1 GCA_020438445.1 Solirubrobacterales bacterium | reverse complement strand
GCTCCGGCGGCCGCTGCGGGCGATCCCCGGAAGCGACCGCCTCGCCGCCACCGTCGTCCGAGCCATCTTCAGGCACCGTCACCGGCGGCTTGCGAAGCTGTACGGAGTCCCCACCGATCGATGAGGAGAAAGCAGGAATGAGCGAGACCCCCGAGACCCTCGATGCGCTGATCCGGGTGCCGGCGCCGTCCGGATACGAGACCCCCGCCGCCGAGGTCTGGCGCGAGGCTGCCTCGTTCGGCGAGGTGGCCGCCGACGTACTCGGGTCCTCGACGGTCTCGGTCGGCGTTGCCGACGACAGGCCGACCGTCGCGATCGTCGGGCACATCGACGAGATCGGGCTGTTCGTCAGCCACGTCGACGACGACGGCTTCCTCTGGTTCGGGCCGATCGGGGGATGGGATCCGCAGAACCTCGTCGGCCAGCGGGTGATCGTCAGGGGCCGCGACGGCGAGGTGCCCGGCGTGATCGGAAAGAAGCCGATCCATCTGCTCGAGCCCGACGACCGCAAGAAGCCCGCCGAGATCAAGTCGATGCACATCGACATCGGCGCGAAGGACAAGGACGACGCGTTGAAGTACGTCAGCGTCGGTGATCCGGCGGTGCTCGCCGCCGAGCCGCTGAGCCTGCCGAACGGACGCCTCGCGTCGCGCTCGATGGACAACCGGCTCGGCTCCTACGTCGCGCTGGAGGTCGCCCGCCGGATCAGCGAGGGCGACGAGGCGGCCGTCGGAGTCGTCGGCTGCGCCGTCTCGCAGGAGGAGATCGGCCTGTTCGGGTCGGCGACGACCTCGTTCTCGCTCTCGCCGGACATCGGGATCGCCGTCGACGTCACCCACGCCACCGACGCCCCCGGAATCTCCAAGCAGGAGAACGGCGATCACGCGCTCGGCTCGGGCCCGGTCATCGGCCGCGGCTCGACCCTGAACCACATCGTCGCCGACCTCCTCCGCGACGCCGCCGAGGCCGAGGGCATCGACTACACGCTCGAGGCCTCCGGCCGTTACACGGGTACCGATGCCGACTCGATCCAGATCTCGAAGGGCGGCATCGCCGCCGGGCTCGTCTCGATCCCGCTCCGCTACATGCACTCGTCCGTGGAGATGGTCGACCTCGCCGATGTCGAGGGGGCGGTCGAGCTCCTCGTGGCCTTCATCCGGCGGCTCGACGGCTCGGAGAGCTTCATCCGCTAGGGCCGGAGGTCGGATTCCGCCGGGGTCGGGCAGGCGTGGGGGTCCGGCCGGCCGCCTCAGTGCGCCTCGTCGGCCGCGTGGGCCGGGGGGCGGGACTCCTCGGCCAGCGAGGTGATCTCGAGCGGGCCGCGGGCAGCGGCCTCGAGTACGTCCGTCGCCTCGTTCGAGGAACGGGCGTAGAGCTCGACGAGGAGATGGATGACGATGCGCTCCTCGTCGTGCTTGTGGAAGCGGACGTGGGTGAAGAACTCGCGCGTGCCGGCGTCACCGAAGGCGCCGTAGGTGAGGCTGTCGGCCGCCTCCGGCCCCGAGCACACCTCGACGAGGTCCTGATCGACGGTGACGGTGCAGGAGGCGACCCAGGGGGTGCCCGCGACGAGCCGCTCCCAGCGGTCCTCGATCGGGACGACGCGTCCTTCGTCGACGGCGAGGTGGGGCTGGTCGTGCATGCAGTCGAGACACTGGACGACCGACTCCTGCACCTCGTCGATCCGCTCGGCGGGCTCACCGGTCTCGGGATCGATCCTGAGGATCGCGTCGTAGTGGACCTGCGCCTCGAGGCGCTGGGACCAGCATCGGTAGCAGCGCAGCCACGCGCTTCTGTCTGTGTTCAGCTCGTCGGCCATTCCTGCACTCCCAATTGTGGCGCTTCGGGCAACCCGGCGGCGCCGCACGGCGGGGGATGTGAGGTCCGTTGCGGTTCCCGGCGTGATCAGTTGAGCCAGCCGGGCAGCCGCCTCCGCGCGGCGAAGAGGCCCGTGCCCATCGGGCCCGCCCACCAGGTGAGCAGCAGCGACAGCCTCGCACTGCGGCCCTCGGCCAGGGCCTGTCGCCAGATCCAGCTTCCGACCAGGAGGTCGAAGGTGATGTAGTGCGTCCAGCCGGCGAGCATCGCCTCCGGCTGCTGGAAAGCGCGCGAGACGCTCGCGAGGCTCCCGAAGTCGACCCGCTCGTCCGCCTTCGCAGCCGCCGTCACCAGCGCGATCGAGTAGATGACGCTGAGCCCGGCGTGAAGCGGGGCGGCCCGCTCGATCAGCCAGGCGGTGGCCCTGCTGCGCGGGGCCAGGATCATCGCGAGCCAGAAGGGGACCGAGCTGAAGCTGACCACCGACCAGGCACGCTGCATCGAGTCGGGCGTCCCGGCGGGCTGATCCTGGACGGCTGCTCCCTCCATCACGTCATGTATACCGCTCACGAAGGCATCGGGGAACCACCGCGGGGCTCCGGCGGCTCGTCGCGGAGCAGCGAGTACATGGCGGCGTCACGGGGGATGCCTTTGATGACGAGCCAGGAGCGCAGGACGCCCTCGAAACGAAACCCCGCGCGCTCGGCCACCGCACACGACGCCGCGTTCTCACGCTCGGCGGCGATCCCGATCCGGTCGACTTCCAGCGACGCGAAGATCCAGCCCGCCAGCAGTCGCACCGCACGGGTCGCGACGCCCCGTCCGCGCGCCTCGCGCGCGAGCCAGTAGCCGATCTCGCAGCGGCGCTCGTCCTGCTCGAACCGGACGATTCCGGCGGCGCCCAGCAGCTCGTCGTCATCCGCCCCGACGACTACGAGGTGGAGCTCCGAGCCCGGGCCCGACCGCCACTCGCCGATCCACTCGGCCATCGCCGAGGCGTCATTGCCCTCCGGGACTCTCGTCCATCGCAGCACCTCGGGATCCAGCGAGGCGGCGGCAACGCGTTCGAGGTCCCGATCCGCATGCAGCCGCAGGCGGACGACCCCGTCGTCGATCCCGCCGATCGGGAACTCGATCGCCGTCACGCCGTCCTAGGCCGGCTGGGATGCTTCCGAGCGCAACTCGATCAGCTCGGCGATGTCGACCATGATCCGGTTCAGGTCGAAGTCCTTCGGCGTGTAGACCCTGGCGATTCCCGCCTCGATCAGCTTGGCCTCGTCCGCCGGCGGGATGATGCCGCCGACGACGACGGGCGCGTCGACTCCCGCTTCGCGGAGCAGCTCGACGACGCGGGGCACGAGCTCGCGGTGCGAGCCGGAGAGGATAGAAAGCCCGATCACGTCGACGTCCTCCTGCACGGCGGAGGCGGCGATCTCCTCCGGCGTCAGGCGGATGCCCTGGTAGATGACCTCCATGCCGACGTCGCGGGCGCGAACGGCGATCTGCTCGGCGCCGTTGGAGTGGCCGTCGAGGCCGGGCTTGGCGACGAGGATCCGGATCCGGTGGCCGATCGCCTCTCCGACGGCTGCGACCCGGTCGCGGACCTCGGCCAGCAGCTCGGCGTTCCCGCCGGATGCCGAGCCGTCGAGCCCGGTCGGGCCGCGATAGGGCCCGAAGACCTCGCGCAGCGCCTCGGCCCACTCGCCGGTGGTGACGCCCGCCCGGGCCGCCTCGATCGTCGCCGGCATCAGGTTGGCGGACTCGTCGCGGGCCGCCGCCGCGAGCGCCTCGAGCGCCCGCTCGACCGCTTCATCGTCGCGGGCTGCCTTCCATTCCTCGAGCGCCTCGATCCGCTCACGCTCGACGGCGGGGTCCGGCGTCAGGATGCCGCCGTCGTCGCCGACCGTCAGCGGCGAGTCCTCGGTCTCGGTGAAGCAGTTCTGCCCGATCACCTTGAGCTCGCCGGACTCGATCCGCGCGAGGCGGTCACGATGCGATTCGACGAGACGGGCCTTCATGTAGGAGACGGCCTCACTGGTCGTCGCGCCGCCGTGCTCGGCGACGACCGCCATCTCGCTCCGGGCGCCGTCGATCAGCTCGGAGACGAGCCCGTCCATGACCTTCGATCCCTCGAAGATGTCGGGGTAGTCGAGGAGGTCGGTCTCCTCGGCGAGGATCTGCTGGATGCGCAGGCTCCACTGCTGATCCCAGGGGCGGGGGAGGCCGAGGGCCTCGTTCCAGGCGGGGAGCTGGATCGCCCGGGCGCGGGCGTCGCGGCCGAGGGTGACGGCCAGGGCTTCGAGGACGATCCGCGGGACGTTGTTCTCGGGCTGCGCCTCCGTGAGCCCGAGTGAGTTGACCTGCACTCCGTAACGCATCCGCAGGAACCTCGGGTCGGTGACCCCGTAGCGCTCGCGGCCGAGCTCCTCCCAGAGAATGCCCATCGCCCGCAGCTTCGCGTGCTCCTCGATGAAACGGACGCCGGCGTTGACGAAGAAGCTGATCCGGCCGAAGACGCGCGGGAAGTCCTCCGCGGAGACCTGCCCGCGCCCGCGGACCGAGTCGAGGACGGCGATGGCGTTACTGAGCGCGAAGGCGATCTCCTGTACGGGGGTCGCGCCGGCCTCCTGCAGGTGGTAGCTGCAGATGTTGATCGGGTTCCAGCTCGGGATCTCGTTGACCGTGAACGCGACCATGTCGGCGATCAGCCGCATCGACGGCTCCGGCGGGAACGCATAGGTCCCGCGCGAGAGGTACTCCTTGATGATGTCGTTCTGGGTCGTCCCCTTCAGCTCCCCGCGCGGGACACCCTGCTCGTCGGCCACGGCGACGTAGAGGCCGAGGAGCCACGCGGCGGTGGCGTTGATCGTCATCGACGTGTTCATCTCCGCGAGCGGGATCTGGTCGAGCAGCGTCTCCATGTCGCCGCGGTGGGCGACCGAGACGCCGACCTTCCCGACCTCCCCGCGGGCCAGCACCGCGTCCGGGTCGTATCCCGTCTGGGTCGGCAGGTCGAAGGCGATCGACAACCCCGTCTGACCCTTGGCCAGGTTGCGGCGATAGAGCTCGTTCGACCGCCGGGCGTCGGAATGCCCCGCGTAGGTCCGCATCACCCAGGGCCTGTCGCGCTCGTCCAGCCGGTGCTCGCTCATGGCCGCCATTCTAGTTCCCGGCGGCCGACGGTCGGGCCGCGCTCGCCCCCCTGTACGGTGCGCGGCCGTGCCGGAGCCGCGACTGATCGACACCTGGCACCTGGGCCTCGACCGGGTGATCGGCGCCTGGGAGCTGGACGGGATGCTGGTCGACCCGGGCCCGGCGAGCACGATCGAGCGGGTGCTCGCGGATCTGCCCGGCGGTCGGCCGCGCGCGGTCCTGCTGACCCACATCCACCTCGACCACGCCGGTGCGGCCGGAACGCTCGCGAGCCGGTTTCCCGACCTTCCCGTCTACGTCCACGAGGCCGGGGCGCCGCACCTGACCGAACCCTCGCGCCTGCTGCGGAGCGCCGAGCGGCTCTACGGCGACCGGATGGGCGACCTCTGGGGTGAGATCCTGCCCGTTCCCGAGCGGAATCTGGTCGCCCTCTCCGGCGGGGAGATCGCCGAGGGGCTCGATGTCATCGCCGCGCCGGGCCACGCATCGCACCACGTCGTCTACCTCGACCGGGACCGCGGCGAGGCGTACACGGGCGACGTCGCCGGCGTCAGGATTCCGCCGGGCGGGGAGGTCTGGCTGCCGACGCCGCCGCCGGACATCGACCTCGAGCGCTGGCGGGCATCGATCGAGCTGGTCGCCGAGCGAGGTCCGGAGCGGCTGATGCTGACCCACTACGGCTCCGTCGAGGACCCTGCGCCCCATCTCGCGGCGCTGGTGGAGGAGCTCGATCGACTCGTGGCCGACTCGCGCGACCGCGACCGCGACCGGTTCCTGGGTCGACTCGGGGAGCGGATCGCCGGCGAGGCGCCGGAGATCGCGGAGCGGGTCCGCTCGGCGATGCCGCCCGAGCTGAACTGGCTCGGCCTCGAGCGCTACTGGGGGCTCCGGGAAACCTGAGCCGCGACCGCGACTCCTGGCGCCTCGGTGTGTTCGCAATCCAAGAGGCACCGACGACGCGGCTCTGCACCGAGGTCCGCCGACCCGGCTACGCTCATCACGATGACCAAGCGAATTGCACTGACAGTCACGATCCTGGCCGCGCTGGCGGCAGCCGTTCCCGCGTTTGCGGGGATCACCGTCTACACGAACGCCTTCAAGTCGAAATCCGACTACCACGCGATCACCAAGCAGGCGGGCAAGAAGAAGAAGTGCCAGCGCAACTGGCGCAAGAAGGCCGCGCTGGGCGTGAGCGTGAACGGCGGCAAGCAGACCTGCGAGCTGAAGACGCCGGTGGAAGGCGACGCTGCGCAGCCCGACCTGATCGTTCAGGTCGTCGCCAAGGTCACCGAGAAGACCGAGAAGGCGGCCCGGAAGGGCACATTCGTCGGGGTGATGGTCCGGTCGAGCCGCAAGGACGGCTACACGTTCCGGGTCCTGCCGAAGACGCGGAAGTGGGAGCTCGTCGAGGACAAGGTCGTGCTCGAGAAGGGCAAGGACAAGGCCGTCAAGGGCATCAAGAAGAAGAACGTTCTCGAGATCCGCGCCAAGAAGGACACGATCCTCGGCAAGGTCAACGGCAAGGCGGTGGTCTCATACAAGGATCCGGCGCCCGAGGACGTCAAGGGCACGGGCACCGGCCTCTCGTACGGGATCAAGCAGAAGGTCAAGAAGAAGCAGGCGGTCGCCTTCTTCGACAACCTCAAGGTCCAGGTACCCAACCCCTGACCCGACCCGCCCCACGCTAGATTGACCGCGGGGCCGATCTGCGATGACGACGGAGACCATCGAGCGACCGAAGACCGCCGGCCCGGGTTCGGGTGAGGGCGGCGGCTGGCGCGTGATCGTCCGCAACGACGACCACAACACGTTCGAGCACGTCGCGGCGACGCTCGCCCGCGTGATCCCGGGCCTGACCTACGACAACGGCATGGCCTTCGCGAACACGATCCACAACACCGGGCAGGCGATCGTCTGGAGCGGGATGCGAGAGCCGGCCGAGCTCTACTGGGAGCAGCTCTCCTCCGCCGGGCTGACGATGGCCCCGCTCGAGCGGCACTGAGCGCAGCCGCGGAGCACCGGTGGCGCCCCGCGGCTGCGGCTCAGAGCTGAAGCAGCCGGCCGCCGGCTCCCGGAGGCGATCCGCCGAGGGTGCCGCGTGGGCGCTTCCGCGGGCCGCGCCTGCTGCGGCGACGGGCCTCGCGGACGGTTCGGTCCAGTTCGGCGCCGCGGCGGCGCTCGGCGCGGGTCGCCGGGGGCGGTGAGATGAGTGTCGCGCTGGTCATGCCTGCCTCCTTCGGGTCTCGGGATCGGGTTCCGAACTCAGCCTGCCGCCGCATCGTCATAAGCGCAATAGAATTCTCTGGTGGTGTTGATAAGCTGAACTCATGCTGGATCTGAAGCGGCTGCGGGTCCTCCGGACGGTGGCCGAGCACGGCTCGTTCTCCGCTGCCGCCGACGAGCTCTACGTCTCACAGTCGGCCGTGAGCCAGCAGATCGCGACCCTGGAGGCAGAAGTCGGTGAGCCGCTCATTCTCCGGCTGAGGAGCGGACCGGTCCTCACCGACGCCGGCCGCGTGCTGGTCTCGCACGCCGAGTCGGCCATGGCGCGGCTCGAGGCCGCGGAGCGTGAGCTGGCGTCGCTCTCCGGGCTCGAGGCGGGAGACCTCAGGCTGGTCAGCTTCGCAAGCGCGAGCGCCACGGTCGTGACGCAGGCGATCGCCCGCTTCCGCGAGGCCCATCCGGGCGTGCGGCTGAGCCTCACCGAGGCCGAGCCCGAGGAGGCGCTGCCCGCGCTGCGGAGGGGCCGTTTCGATGTCGCCGTCCTCTACGACTTCGAACTGCACCCCTTTCCGCCCGATCCCGACATCGCGATGCGACCGGTGATCGACGAGCGCATGCATCTCGCGCTGCCCCGCGACCACCGCCTCGCCGAATGCGGGGCCGTCGACATCGCCGAGCTCGCCGACGAGTCGTGGCTCTGCGGCAGCTCGGAGAGCTCCTGTCGCCAGCTGACGCTGCGCAGCTGCGAGCGCGCCGGGTTCGTGCCCGACATCGCCTACGAGAGCAACGACTACACGGTCATGCAGGCGCTCGTGGCGGCGGGCATCGGGGTGACGCTGATCCCGGATCTGGCGCTGATGCTGCCGAGCCCGGAGATCGCGCTCGTCGAGGTCGTTCCCGATCCGCCGGTGCGCCGCGTCTGGGCGGCGACGCTCGAAGCGGGTGCGCGGAGCCCTGCGGCCGCGGCGATGGTCGACATCCTCGCCGCGGTCGGCGCCGAGCTCGCCGCGGAGCCGGTGACCGCCTGAGCCCTATCCCCGGGTGTTCGACTCCATCTCGGCCGGCTCGAGCCCGGGCGGCGTCCAGCCCGGGCCGTGATAGAGGACGCCGAGCTTCGCCCTCGTGCCGCGGGCGTGCTTGATGTCGTGCCACATCGCCACGTACTCGTGAAAGGCGGCGCGGACCGGGTTGAAGGTGTCGATGTTCTTCGTCAGCCCGTAGTGGACCCGTTCGCCCTCGGGGGCGTAGGTGCCGAAGAGCTTGTCCCAGACGATCAGGATCCCGCCGTAGTTCTTGTCGAGGTAGACCTCGTTGGAGCCGTGGTGGACGCGGTGATGGGAGGGGGTGTTGAGCACGGCTTCGAGCGGGCGCGGAAGCCGCCGGATCCGTTCGGTGTGGATCCAGAACTGGTAGATCAGCGACCAGGCCTGCGCGAGCAGCACCATCCAGGGCTCGAAGCCGACCGCCGGCATCCACAGCCAGAAGGGCAGGTACGTCATCGGAACCCACGTCTGGCGGAGCGCCGTGGAGAGGTTGTAGTGGGTGCTGGAGTGGTGCACGACGTGGCTGGCCCAGAAGAACCGGCTCTCGTGGCTGCAGCGGTGGAACCAGTAGTAGGAGAAGTCGTCGGCGAAGAACAGCAGGACCCAGGTGAGCGGGTCGGACGGGTCGAGACGGAGCGGGGTGAGCTCGTAGATCACCGCATAGAGGGCGACGACGACGAGCTTCCAGGCGACGTTGATGATCACGTTCCCGATGCCCAGGGTCAGGCTCGTGCGGGTGTCGCGGAAGTCGTAGCCGATCAGGTCGTCCTCGTCCCGCGCGTAGCGGAACGAGAGCGCCTCGACCACGAGGAGCAGGACGAAGAACGGGATCGCGTAGTAGAGGACCTCAGCCACGGCCCGAATCTAAGCACCTCGGGGCCCGCCGGCGCGTACTGGTTGGACCGGTTCAGTCGCGTTCGGCGGCGATCAGGACGTGCCAGACCGGCAGCACGGGCTTGTTGTAGTAGCTGAGCGTCGCCTCGCGGGCCGCCGCCACCTCGTCCGAGCTCCAGAATCGGTCCCAGTCGGCTCGCGACTCCCAGACGGTCGTCTGCACGAACAGCAGGTGGTCGTCCTCCGACCTGGTCAGCGTGAATGAGGTCGCGCCGAAGGACGGCGCGCGCTCGAGGGCGGGCATCCAGGTCTCGTACCAGCGGTCGGCCCGGAACGGGTTGATGTGCCAGTTGATTACGTTGACCTCGGCCATGACGCGCGCATCTTATTGACCGGCGGCTCCGCTCGGCATGCACAGGGTCAGCCGCGCTCCGCCCAGTGGCGAGTCGCCGACCTCGATCCGCGCGCCCTGCGCACGTGCGAGCTCCCGCGAGATCGCCAGCCCGAGGCCGGAGCCGCCGTATTCGCGGCTGCGCGACGCCTCGAGCCGGGCGAACCGCTCGAAGACCCGCTCGCGGTCCTCCGGCGGGATGCCGGGGCCGTCGTCATCGACGGTCAGGGTGACCTCGCCGGTGCCGGTGCCGACCGTGACCAACACGCGCTCACGGCCGTGGGAGAGCGCGTTGGCTACCAGGTTGCGGGTGATCCTGATCGTGTCCTCGCGCCTGCCGACGGCCGTCACCGATGCGCTCGAATCGACCTCGATCCGGTCCGCCTGCGGCACGGGAAGCGCGGCCACCACCTCGGCGGCGACGGCGGCTAGGTCGAAGGGCCCGGGCCGCTCGGCCGCCTCCTCGGCTTCGATCCGCTCGAGCTGGAGCAGGCCATCGATCAGGGCACCCATCCGCTCCGCCTCGCGCTCGATCAGCGCGGTGACCCGGGCGACCTCGTCCGGATCGGGCTCCGGGTTCGCCGCCAGCACCTGGGCCTGTCCGAGGATGGCCGTGAGCGGGGTCCTCAGCTCGTGGGAGGCGTCGGCGACGAACGCCCGCTGGGAGCGGAAGGACGCCTCGAGGCGGTCGAGCATCCGATCGAAGCTCTCGGCCAGCGCCGCGATCTCCCCGACGCGGGTGTGCTCGTCCATGCGGAGATCGAGCCGCCCGGCGTCGACCTCGGTCGCGCGCCCTGCCATCCGCTCCAGCGGACGCGCGGTCCGCGCGGCGATCAGCAGGCCGAGCAGTCCGGCCGCCACCACGGTCAGCGAGCCGATCAGCAGGAAGGTCCCGGCGACCTGGTGCTGCGCCTGTTCGGTGGCGGCAGCCGGCTCGCCGGCCTGGACGACCGCGGTTCCCGCGGCGGTCGGCACCTCCCTGGTCAGGAGCCTGAGGTCGCCGCTCTCGGCGAGCTCGATCGTGCTGTAGCCGGGATCGGCGCCGAGCAGGTCCCGGATCTGCGCGTGCTCCTCCTCCTCCTCGGCCTCCTCGCCATCGTGCCCGTCGCCGGGGCCGTCCTCGCTGTGGTCGACGAGGAGCGGCGACTGGTTGCTGATCGGGGTCGCGGCCCCGGGGACCTGGGCGATCAGCAGCCGCGATCCGGCCAGGGCCTGGCCGCCGATGTATGCCCGTGCGGCGTCGGCCTCCCGGCCCGGGGGCGCGCTTGCGATCGCCCGGGCGAGGGCGTCCGCCTGGACGGCGAGCTCGGAGTCGGTCCTGTCATCGAGCCGGCTGCCGACCAGGTTGTAGACCGCGATCCCCAATGCCGTGACCGAGACCAGGACGAGCGCGGCGATCGACAGCGACAGCCGGGTGCGGAGGCTCATCGCTCCGCTCCCGCCGGCAGGCGATAGCCGGCGGAGCGCACGGTCTCGATCGCCGCCGGGTCGCCGAGCTTACGGCGCAGGTAGCCGACGTAGACGTCGACGACGTTGGTGCCGGGGTCGTGCTCGTATCCCCAGGCCTCGGCCAGGAGCCGCTCGCGGCTCAGCGCCTCGCCGGGATGGCGAGCGAAGCACGCGAGCAGCGAGAACTCCCGGGGCGAGAGCGCGATCTCCTCGCCGTGCGACCAGACGCGGCGGCTGAGGAGGTCGATCTCCAGCGCTCCGGCGCGCATCCTTCCGCCCTCCGCGCTTCCGGTGCGGAGGTGGGCGCGCACCCGCGCGAGCAGCTCCGGCACCGAGAACGGCTTCGTGACGTAATCGGTGGCGCCGCTGTCCAACCCGGCGATCCTGTCCTCGATCTCGCCCTTGGCCGAGAGGATGATCACCGGCAGGTTCGGGCGCACCGGCCTGATCGCCGCGAGCACGTCGAGCCCGCTCTTCCCCGGCAGCATCAGGTCGAGGACGACGAGATCTGCTTCGCCGTCGAGGATCAGCCTCTCGCCGCCGGGCCCGTCGGTCGCGAGGGCAACCGAATATCCCGCTGCCTCGAGGCCGCGGACCAGGAAGTCGGCGATGGCCGGCTCGTCCTCGACGACCACGATTCGCATCGGCCCGACTCTAGACGCGTGATCGCCCGCCACGGGCGCCGTCCCGCGTATCTGAGAGGAATCTCATCGAGTTCTGGGAGTCGCCTTAGCGCGGCGCCCGACGATCGCCCGACTCTCCTCGCTCCCCACGAAAGGAAGGGAAATGCAGAACGAATCACAGCTTCGCCGGATCGGCGCGGCGATGGTCGCGGCCACCGGCGCGATCCATCTGGTCCTCGCCCCCGAGTACTTCGGCGAGCGGGCCTGGGTCGGGCTCGGGTTCATCCTCGGCGGCATCGCGGCGCTCCTCGTCGCCTCCCGCCTCTGGCGCCGGAGCGATCCCGGCGCCTGGACGGCCGGGGCGCTCCTCTCCGCCGGCATGGCCGTCGGCTTCGTCCTCTCGCGGACGACCGGCCTTCCCGGCTTCCACGAGTCGGAGTGGGAGCTGTCCGGGATCCTCTCGGTGCTGCTCGAGGTCGGCTTCGTCGGCATCGCCGCCTCCGTTCTCCGCGCCTCCCGCCCGGCGCTGGCCTAGCGAGGCGGAGCCGAGACGATCAGGGACGGGCGCCCGCCGCCGGCGGGTGCCCGTCTCGCCCTGCGGCCGCCTGCTAGGCGCCGACCTCGGCCCAGATCGCGCCGTCGCCTGCCGCGGTCTTGCCGCTGTGGTCGTCGGTGGCGCCGACGCGGATCGTGATCTTTCCGGAGTGCCGGTTCTCGTGCATCATCTGATGCGCCTCGGGGACGCCGTCGAAGTCCATCGACTTCGACAACACCGGGCGCACCTTGCCCTCGGCCATGAGCTGGTTCGCCATCATGCACTCGTAGGCGTTCGCGAAGTGCGAGCCGAGGATCTCCTTCTGCTTCATCCACAGGTAGCGGACGTCGAAGTCGAGCGTGTATCCCGAAGTCGCGCCGCAGATGACGACCTTTCCGAACGGCTTGACCGTGAACACGGAGGTCGGGAACGTCGCCTTGCCGACGTGCTCGAAGACGATGTCGGGGGCGTCCCCGAGGATGCCCTTGACCTTCTTCGCGAAGGCCCGCGACTCCTTGAAGCGCTCCTTCTCCTCCTCCGGCGTCTCGTCGCCGGTCCGCATCATGCCCTTGAACTCGTTGCGGTCGATGTACCCGACGGCTCCGAGCTGCTTGACGAGCTCACCCTTCTCCGGTGAGGAGACGACGCCGACGGCGTTCGCCCCGGCCGCCTTGCAGAGCTGGGTGGCGAAGACGCCGAGCCCGCCGGCAGCGCCCCAGATCAGGACGTTGTGCCCCGCCTGCAGCTTCGCCCGGTTCATCAGCATGCGGTAGGCGGTGAAGTAGGTGAGGCCGTAGGCGGAGCAGTCGACCCAGGAGAGGTTCTCCGGCTTCGGGAGCAGCTGCTGGGCCTGGACCTTGGTGAACTGCGCGAAGCTCCCCCAGGTCGTCTCGTAGCCCCAGATCCGCTGAGAGGGGGCCGCCATCGGGTCGAGCCCGTGGACCTCGACGTCCTCGTAGGAGGCCTGGTTGCAGTGGATCACGACCTCGTCGCCCGGCTTCCAGTTGGTCACGCCCGGGCCGACCTTCCAGACGACCCCGCTCGCGTCGGAGCCGCCGATGTGATGCCCGTACTCGGGGTGGTCCCCGTAGCCGAACACCGACACCGGCTTGCCGAGCGCCGCCCAGACGTTGTTGAAGTTGACGCCGGCGGCCATCACCCGGACGATGACCTCGAAGGCGCCGGGCTCGGGGACCTCGACCTCCTCGACCTGGAAGGCGTCCTTCGGCTCGCTCTCGCGCTCCTGTCGGATCACCCAGGCGGCCATCTTCTCCGGCAGGGTGCCGGGCTCCACGTCCAGCTTGGCGACTTCAGCGATGTCTACGGCCACGTCTCTCCTCGGTCGAATGGGTCTCGAAGCGGGCCGGATGGTATCGACGGATCGCAGGCCGGGGAGCCCGGCGCCGCGCTACTCGGCGACGCCGCGAGCCAGCTCCGGCACCGCTGCCGGGGCTTCGGCCGCGCCGGGCTGCTCCGTCTCCCCGGCCCGATCGGGGGTCCTGCCGGCGATCAGGAACCACGCCAGCACGGCTCCGCCCGCCGCAACCGCAGCCGAGATCCCGATCGAGGTGGTGAGGCCGCTGATGAAGGCATCGTGGGCGGCCGCACCGGCCTGCCGGGCGACGTCGGGCGGGAGGCCGGAGAGGGTCTGATCGAGACCGCCGCTCCCGAGCTGCTCGGAGATCGTCTGGACCTGGGAGGCGGGAATACCCGACCCGCTGAGCGCCGACTCCAGGGTGTCGCGGCTGCTTCCCTGGAAGATCGCTCCGAGGACGGCGACGCCGAAGGTCCCGCCGACCATGCGGAACATCGAGAGCAGGCCGGAGGCCAGACCCGATTTGGCGACGTCGACGGCGTTCATCGCGGCCGTCGACATCGGCGACATGGTCAGTCCGATCCCGAAGCCCATGAGGATGAACGGCACGAGCAGCGAGCCGTATCCCGAGGTGTCGGAGATCTGTGCCTGCAGGAACAGCGAGGCGGCGACGAGCGTGAGCCCGGCGACGATCGGCAGGCGCGGGCCGATCCGGTCGGTCATCCGGCCCGCGATCGGCGCCACGACCATGATCACGAGCGTGGTCGGGAGGAACCTGACGCCCGCCTCCAGCGGCGAGTAGCCGAGGATGTTCTGGATGTAGAGGGCCATGAAGAAGAACATCCCGAGCATCGCGAACGAGATGATGAAAGCGACGGTCAGGGCACCGAAGAAGTTCCGGTTCCGCAGGAACTCGAACTGGACGATCGGGGCGCGAACCCGGCCCTCGACCCAGCCGAAGGCGAGCAGGAGGACGATCGACGCGGCGATCAGGCCGATGATCCGCTCCGATCCCCAGCCCCAGCTGTTGCCCTCGATCAGGGCGAGCACCCCCGCGGTGAGACCGGCCGTGAGGACCGCGGTGCCGGCCCAGTCGATCTCCCGGCCGACGGTCTCGTCGCGCGACTCGCGGACTGCGAAGAGCGCCGTGACGATCGCCCCCGCGGCCACGGGGATGTTGAGGTAGAAGATCGCGCGCCAGGAGACGTGCTCGGTCAGGAAGCCGCCGAGCAGCGGCCCGAGCGCGAGCGCGAGCGCCGAGACCCCGGCCCAGGTGCCGATCGCGCGGCCGCGCTCGGACGGGGGGAAGGCGTTGGTGATGATCGAGAGCGTCGCCGGCATCATCAGCGCGGCGCCGACCCCCTGGGTGACGCGGCTCGCGACGAGCGCGCCGGTCGACGGCGCGAGCCCGGCGGTGGCCGAGGAGAGCGCGAACAGCACGACACCGGTCATGAACATCCGCCGCCGGCCGAGGATGTCGCCGAGGCGACCGCCGGTGGCGAGCAGAACCGCGAACGAGAGGCTGTAGCCGTTCACCACCCACTCGAGCGAGGAGATCGAGGCACCGAGGTCCTTCTGGATGGACGGAAGTGCCACGTTCATGACCGTGTTGTCGAGCATGATCATGAACAGGGCGAAGCACATCGCCGCCAGCGTCCACCACTTGGCGTTCTCGTCGGTGATCAGGTGTCCGAAGCGCTGGGTCAAGGGGTCTCCTCGTTCTCGGTCGGATCCGCCGGGATCAGCCCGGCGGCGGCGAGCGGCGCGAGTGCCTCGCGGACGCGGTGGCGCTGCTCTGCGGTCAACGTGTTCAGGAAGCGGTCGATCTGCGCGCGGCGGAGGGCCACCAGGTCCTCGGCGAGCTCGCGTCCGGGTGCCGTGATCGAGAACAGGCGGACGCGGCGGTCCTCCGCCGACTCGCGGCGGGCGACGAAGCCCTTCTGGACGAGGCCGTCGAGCGCCCGGCTGACGGCGGCCGCGGAGGCCCCGATCCGCTCGGCGATGCGACCGCCGGCGATCGGCTCGGGGTCCTTGCAGGCGAGCATCACGAGCGCCCGGACCTGGGAGACGGTCAGATCGTTCTCCTCGATGACCCTGAAGTGGTCGTCCTCGGGCGTGAGCATGATGGTCCGCATCAGCGCGTGGACGAGATCGCCGGTTGCGGCGGCGGAGTCGGTGGTTCGCGGGGATACTTGCACGAGTGCAACGATTGCACGTGTGCAGCTACTCGAGTGTGAGGTCGCTCACTGTCAGGAAGGCATCCGGGGGCGCGACTACCTTGGGGAGTCCGATGGAAGCCTCCCCGAGACAGCATTTCGAAGGCCCCGGCCAGCTCCCGCTGGAGGACGATTCCGGCTCGGTTCGCGCGATCGGCGACCGGATCGTCATCGACGGCCTGACCGTCGCGGACGAGCGCGCTGCGAAGGTGGTCCGCGAGCGCGCCGAGGCCGGAAGCCCGCCGGCCGAGACCGTCACGAAGGCGATCGAGATCGGCACCCGGGTGATCGACACCGAGGGAACGGCGACGAACGTCGATTACGTGCAGCGCGTCTTCGAGGAACGGGTCGGGAAACTCCACGAGGACCTCAGCGAGACGCTCGAGTCCGGCAGCGCCGAGATCGCCCAGCACATCGCCGAGAACTTCGACACCGATCGCGCCGACTCGGTCCAGGGCGAGATCAAGCAGATGCTGGTCACGGCGATCCAGCATCAGCAGCAGGAGCTGCAGAAGATGCTGACGACCGAGGACGCGAGCAACCCCCTGGTCGCCGTCCAGCTCCGCTCCGCGAAGCTGATGCTGGAGGCCGAGGAGCGCCATCGCAAGGAGCTGGCGACCCTGCGGGAGAGCACCAGCAAGGAGAACCGCGCCCTGCACGCGCAGGTGCGGGAGCTGACCGAGCGGGTCAGCGTCCAGCTCGAGCGCAGCGAGGGAGACCAGCGGGTGGCCGAGGCCGAGGAGGCCGGGACGCGGAAGGGCTTCACGTTCGAGGAGGGGGTCTTCGAGGCCGTCTCCGAGATCGCCGCGGCGCGCGGCGACTGCGCGACGCACACCGGCGCCGAGAGTGCCGAGGGCGGCGGCAAGAAGGGTGACGTCCTGGTCGAGCTCGGCGCCGCCGACGGGCCGGCGCTCGGCCGGGTGGTGTTCGAGGTCAAGGACAAGAAGCTCTCCAAGAACGTCGCCTGGCAGGAGCTGAACGAAGCGATGGCGGCTCGGGCCGCCTCCTACGGAGTGCTCGTCGTCGCCGGCGAGGAGCGGGTCCCCGCCGGTCGCGAGCAGCTCCGCGAGTACGAGGGCAACAAGCTGATCGTCGCGGTCGACCGCGACGAGCCGGGCGCGCTCCCGCTCGCGGTCGCGTACCGGCTCGCGGCCGCCCGCGTCTCGATGGCGCGGGACCGGGAGTTGACCGTGGACGGCGCCGAGGTCCGGGCGGTCGCCGAGGAGGCGACGTCCTGCCTGCGGCAGGCGCAGGCGATCAGATCGACGCTGACCAGCATCAAGACCAGCTCGGACAAAGCGAAGTCCGGCCTCAACGAGATGGTCGATGCCGTCGGCGCGAAGCTCGAGCGGATCGACGCTCTCGTCGCCGAGGCGGACGCCGGCAGCCGGGTCGAGGACCGACGTTCCGCGGGCCAGGGCTCCCCGGGCTAGGGACGGAGCGCGCTCTCGTCGAGGTCCGCGAGCGAGGGCCTGCCGGCGAGGCCCATCGTCAGGTCGAGCTCGGCGAGGATCCAGCGAAGGACCTTCTCGGCTCCCTCCGCGCCCTCGAGCGCCATCCCCCACAGGTAGGGACGCCCGACGAAGACCGCGTCAGCGCCGGCCGCCAGGGCCTTGAACGCATCGGCACCGGAGCGGATGCCGCTGTCGAACTGGACGGTCAGTTCGTCGCCGACCGCGGCGACGACGTCGGGAAGCGCATCGAAGGCGGCGACGGCACCGTCGACCTGGCGGCCGCCGTGGTTGGAGACGATCACGCCCTCGACGCCGCGCTCCCGCGCCTCGCGGGCGTCGTCCGGATGCAGGATGCCCTTGAGCAGGATCGGGAGCGAGGTTCGGGACCGGAGCCAATCGAGGTCGTCCCAGGTCAGGCTCGGATTGCCGAAGACCCCGATGAACTTGCCGATCGCCGGGCCGGGATCCTCCTCCGGCGCGCGCTCCAGCCCCGTGCGGAAGACGGGATCCGCGAAGAAGTTGGCGAGGCCGATCCCCTCGATGGCGGGCAGATACGCGTTCTGGAGATCGCGGGGCTTCCAGCCCGGAAAAGCGTTGTCGACGGTGACGACGATCGCCTCGTAGCCGGCGGCCTCGGCGCGTCCGACGAAGCTCTCGCACAGCTCCGGATCGTTCGGCCAGTAGAGCTGGAAGAGGCGCGGGGAAGTCCCGAGCTCCGCTGCGATCGCCTCGAGCGTGTGACCGGCGGCGGTCCCGGCGATCAGCGGCACGCCGACCCGCGCGGCAGCTCTCGCGCTCGCGAGCTCGCCGTCGGGGTGGACGATGGTCTGGACGCCGATCGGCGCCAGCCCGACCGGGGCCGGCCACTCCTTGCCGAATGGCGAGATCCGGAGGTCGCGAACCGCGACGTCGCGCAGCATCACCGGGACGATCCGGCGGGCATCGAGCGCACGCCGGTTGGCCCGGTCGGTACCCCCGGTTCCCGCCGAGCCTGCGACGTATCCCGCGGCCCGTTCGTCCAGCGCCTCGACCGCCCGCGCCTCGAGCTCGCGCCAATCGACCGGGAGGGTGGGCCGCTCGCCGCCGGCCCCGGCGAGGTAGATCGAGCGGTAGTGGTCGCCGAACTGCTCGCGGGGCTGGTCGGGCGCCATCGCCCGCTCAGGGGAGCAGCAGCTCGTTCTGGGCGCTGGGGCGTTCCGGACCGACCGACATCGTTCCCGACGAGATCGTGGGGACTCCGGCGTCGATTCGGTACTCCCCGGTCTCGAGCTCGAACTGGACCTGTCCGACGCTCCCGGCGGGGATTTCGTCGGATTTCGCATCGGTGGGCCCGTCGAACGCGACCTGGACGTCGTCGGCCGACTGGTTGGAGACCGTCACGACGGCGAGCCCGGCACCGATCCGGTCGGGAACCACCACGACCTTGCGGTCGTCGACCTTGGCGCTCAGCTCGGCCGGCACCGGCGGCCTCGGCTCGTTCGGGTGGTCCTCGGCCCCGCATCCGGCGGCGAGGACAGCGGCGACCACGAGCCCTGCTGCGGCAGATCTCCCTCTCATCCGCGCTTGAATCTACCCGAAGACCCGGCGACGGTCGCCGGGGCGCCTCAGTCGCCGATCGTCTCGACCACGGCGGCGATCCCGTCGCCGACCTCGACCTCGGCGCCCGGCTCGGCTTCGCGCCGAAGGATCGCCAGCGCCAGCGGGCCCTCCGCGGGTGAGATCACGGCGGTCCCGACGACGCCGAGGTCACGGTCGCCCGCGCGGACCGGATCGCCGGCGGAGACCGGCGAGGCGGGACGGAGGCGGCGCAGGTGGCGGTTCGGCTTGCCCTTGTAGTGGAGCCTGGCGACCGTCTCCTGGCCGATGTAGCAGCCCTTGGTGAAGCTGACGGCGCGGTCCGCGATGGCGGCCTCGGCGGGCATCGTCTGCGGACCGATCTCACGACCGACCCGAGGCCGGCCGGACTCGACCCGGGCGATCTCGGCGGCTTCTTCGCCGATCGGCTGCGCGCCTTCCCCGAGCAGGTGAGAGACGACCGCTTCGGCCGCGTCAGCGGGGACGAGCAGGTCGATCCCGGCGTCGGTGGCGATCGCGCGACACCTCGCACCGGCCACGAGCCGCTCGTCGTGGCAATGCTCGGCGCCGGGCGCCCGCTCGCCGGTGAGGGCGACCGCGCGGGGGCCGAGCAGCGAGATCAGGGCATCGCCGGAGTCGTCGGTGGCGACTTCGGCGTCGCGGCCGACCTTGTACATCGACAGGTGCCCGCGCAACGGATCGCCGGTCTCCGGCTCGGTGTCGATCAGGAACTCGTCCGCGCTCAGGCGGAGGATCCGCATGTCCGCCCGGATCTTGCCCTTGCGGTCGAGCAGCGCCGCGTAACAGCCCGCACCCGGCTCCAGCGCCTCGACGTCGTTGGTCACCTGGCCCTGCAGGAACTCCGCCGCCTCGCTGCCCGTGACGAGGATCCGGGGCCGTCGTGAGCGGTCGAGGAGGCCGGCCTCCTCGCGGATGGCCCGGTACTGCGCGTCGATCTCGAGGGTGGCGTCCACGGGGCCGATTGTAGGAGCCGCCGCCGGCCGGCCCGGGCGGGTTGCCGGCGATTGCCCTCGGGCGCCGTCGGCTCCCCGCCTCGGCCGATGCGGGTGGCGTCCCAAAGTTGGATATGTCAAACTTTTTCGCGATGGCGGACCCAAAGACGTTCGGAGGGCGGATGAACCGGCGCCGCCTGCTCGCCGGCGGAGCGCTGGCGGGAATGGCGCTGCCGGTCCTTCACGAGCTGGTCCCGCACGAGGGTCTTCACGGGGGCGGGGGCAGCGCCGAAGCGTCCGAGCAACATCCCGCGTCGGCGGGCGAAGGGCATGCGTCCCACGCCGACCACGCGGCATTCGCCGGCTCCGGCACGGTCGACCACTCGTTCAACGGCTTCGATCCAGCCGAGCTCCTCAGGAGCTTCGACTGGGGGCGGACGCGGCGCCTTCCGGGCGGCCGGGTGCTCCGCGAGTGGGACGTGGTCGCCCAGGACAAGGAGATCGAGGTCGCACCCGGCGTTCACTATGCCGCCTGGACCTACAACGGCCGCGTCCCGGGACCCACCCTGAGGTGCAGGGAGGGGGAGAGGTTGCGGATCAGGTTCGTCAACGCCTCCTCCCATCCACACACGATGCATTTCCACGGCGTCCACTCCGCGTTCATGGACGGGATGCCGGGGATCGGAGAGTCACGCGGCGGCGGTCAGATCGAGCCCGGCGAGAGCTTCGACTACGAGTTCGATGCCGAGCCGTTCGGGATGCACCTGTACCACTGCCACGTCGCGCCCCTCGCGGCTCACATCGCGAAGGGCCTCTACGGGGCCTTCATCATCGACCCGAAGGACGGACGGGCCGATGCCGACGAGATGGTGATGGTCATGAACGCCTTCGACACGAACTTCGACTTCGGCAACGAGGTATACGCGGTCAACACCGTCGGATTCGCCTACCAGGACCAGCCGATCCGGATCCGCCGGAACGAACTGGTGCGGATCTACCTCGCCAACCTGGTCGAGTACGACCCGGTCAACTCCTTCCACCTCCACGGCAACTTCTTCCACCACTACCCGACCGGGACCTCGCTCGAGCCGACCGAGTTCACCGACATCGTCGTCCAGGGGCAGGCGCAGCGATGCATCCTCGAGATGCGGTTCCCGAAGCCGGGGCGATACATGTTCCACGGCCACAAGACCGAGTTCGCGGAGCTCGGCTGGACCGGATTCTTCGAGGTGAGCTGACGTGGAGGCGGGAACGGGCCGGGACGTTGCACCGCCGCGAGCGCCGGCGTGGCTGCTGGGGGCCGCGCCGTTGGCGTTGCTCGCTCTGGCGGTTGCATTGCTGGTCACCGTCGGTGCGCCCGGGCTCGGCGACCGCAACGGAGCGCCGGTCGAAGAGCTGGCGGTCGAGCGGACCCAGATGGAACCGGGCGAGATCGCCCTGACGGTCCGCAACGAGGGTCCCGACCCGGTCTCGGTCGAGCAGGTTTCGGTCAACGACGCCTACTACCCGTTCAGTGGCGGCGGTGAGATCGGCCGTCTCGGGTCGGCGACCCTGACGATTCCCTACCCGTGGATCGAGGGCGAGGCGTACGAGGTGTTCCTGTTGACCTCCTCCGGGGCGACGGTCGAGGCGGCCATCGACGCCGCCGCGGAGTCACCGGCGGTCGATCCCGGCTTCCTCGGGTTGATGGCCCTGCTCGGCATCTACGTCGGCGTCATCCCGGTCGCGATCGGGATGCTCTGGCTTCCGCTGCTGCGCCGGTCCGGCCCGCATCTGGTCAGGGGCCTGCTCGCGTTCACGGTCGGCCTTCTCGCCTTCCTCGGGGTCGACGCCCTGCTCGAGGGCCTGGAGGTTGCGGGCGCGGGACCACAGGCGCTCGGTGGGACCGCTCTGGTGCTGCTCGGTGCGGTGGTCTCCTATCTCCTGCTGGCGTGGGCGGACGCCGGCATGCGTTCCCGGCGCCGGCGGGCGGGCGCGCGCGGAGCCCCGGGCTTCCAGCTGGCGATGCTCGTCGCGATCGGGATCGGGCTGCACAACCTCGGAGAGGGGATCCTGATCGGATCGGCCTACACCGCGGGCGCGCTGGCGCTCGGGTCGTTCCTGGTCGTCGGGTTCGCGATCCACAACACCACCGAGGGCCTTGCCATCGTGGCGCCCCTGGCCGAATCGCGGGTTTCCGTGCGGCGGCTGTCGGCACTCGGGCTCGTTGCCGGCGCCCCGGCGGTGCTCGGTGCCTGGATCGGCGCTTCGATCTTCAATCCGAGCCTGGTCAGCGTCCTCTTCGGGCTCGGCATCGGTGCGATCGCCCAGGTCATCGTCCAGATCTGGCCCGGGGTCCGCTCGTCCTCCGGACAGCCTGACGGGACGGTCTACGGCGGTCTGATCCTGGGTGCTCTGGTCATGTACGCCACCGGGCTTCTGATCAGTGCCTGAGCCGCTCGCGACACCGGGGAGCCACGGCCGCGACCGTCGCGCCAGCGCGACCGAGGCGATCGAGGACTACGCGAAGGCGATCCACGCTCTCGCCGGGCGGGAGCCCGGTCCGGTCGGCACGACCGCTCTCGCCGAACGGCTCGGAGTCTCGCCCGGGACCGTCACCGCCATGTGCAAGCGGATGGCCGAGCTCGGCCTCGTCCGCTACGAGCCCTACCGCGGGGTCGAGCTGACCGATCCGGGCGAGCGCATGGCGCTCGAGGTGATCCGCCACCATCGCCTCCTGGAGTCGTTTCTCGCCGAGGCGCTCGGGATGCCGTGGGACCAGGTCCACGACGAGGCGGAGGTGCTCGAGCACTACATCAGCGAGGAGCTGGAGGAACGGATCGCGGCTGCGCTCGGAAACCCCGAGCGGGATCCCCACGGCGACCCGATCCCGAGCCGCGACCTGACGATCTCCGACCCCGTGCCCGGGGTGCCGCTGCTCGAGCTCGAAGCGGGAATGGAGGGCAGGTTCTCCCGCGTCTCCGACGGACGCCCGGAGATGCTCCGCTTCCTCGACACCGAGGGGATCAGGCCCGGCGCGGCGCTGCGCGTCGTCCGCCGGGAGCCGTTCGGGGGCGCCGTCCTCGTTGCGACGGAGGGCGGCGAGACGCCGATCGGGCCCGATCTGGCGGCACGGATGCTGGTCGTGGTCGGGGAGGGCGCGTGAGCGCACAGGCGCAGGCGCCCCCCGAGGAGCGCCGCGACGAGGCGGTTTCCGACGCGGACATCGTCCTGCCCGGCGAGGCTCTGGTCGCCGATGCAGCCCGCCGGTCGCTCGAGGGGGAGCGGCGTGGCCTGCGCAGGCTCTGGCCGTTCCTCGGCCCGGCCTTCATCGCGTCGATCGCCTACATCGACCCCGGCAACTTCGCGACGAACATCGCCTCGGGCGCCCAGTTCGGCTACATGCTCCTGTGGGTGGTCCTCGCGGCCAACCTGATCGGAATGCTGGTTCAGACCCAGTCGGCGAAGCTCGGCATCGCGACCGGCCGCAACCTGCCCGAGCTCTGCCGCGACCAGTTCTCCCGCAAGACGTCCTTCGGGCTCTGGCTGCAGGCCGAGGTCGTCGCGATGGCCACCGACATCGCCGAGGTGATCGGTGCCGCGCTCGGCCTGTACCTGCTGTTCGGGATCCCGCTGTTCTGGGCCGGACTGATCGCCGGCGCCGGCTCGTTCGCGATCCTCGCGATGCAGCAGCGGGGCGTCCGCAAGCTCGAGGCGGTGATCGTCGGGTTCCTCGGGATCGTCATCGCGGCGTTCGTCTTCGAGGTCACCCAGTCGAACCCCGACCCGAAGGGGATCGCCGAGGGGCTGTTCATCCCCGGCTTCGACGGGACCGAGAGCGTCCTGCTCGCGACCGGGATCCTCGGGGCCACGGTCATGCCTCACGTCGTCTACCTGCATTCGGCGCTGACGCAGAGCCGGGTCGTCGGCCGCAGCCCCGAGGAGCGCCGGCGGATCCTCAACTTCGAGAAGGTCGACGTGGTGATCGCGATGACGCTGGCGGGGATCGTGAACATGTCGATGGTCGTGGTCGCGGCGGGCCTCTTCAACGCCGGCGGGCTGACCGGGATCGATTCGATCGAGGGCGCCTACGAGGGCCTGCAGCAGACGGTCTCGGACAACGCGGCGACGATCTTCGGTGTGGCGCTGCTCGCTTCCGGGCTCGCGTCGACCTCGGTCGGGACCATGGCCGGTCAGATCGTCATGCAGGGGTTCATCCGGCGGCGGATCCCGCTCACCCTGAGGCGGGCGATCACTCTCGCGCCGGCGCTGATCGTGCTCGCGATCGGCCTCGATCCGACCAGGGCGCTGGTGATCAGCCAGGTCGTGCTCTCGTTCGGGATCCCCTTCGCGCTGATCCCGCTGCTGATCATCGCCCGCCGCAGGGACGTCATGGGCGCGCTCGTCAACCCCGGCTGGCTGACCGCCGTCGCCTCGGTGCTCGCCGCGATGATCATCGCCCTCAACGTCTTCCTGCTGGTGCAGCTCTTCTCCGGCTAGCGGCGCCGGTAGGCTTGCGGCCGTGGCGCTTTCGGACTCTTTCCAGGAGATCGTCGGGTCGCTTCCACGCGACTGGACCGACATGCAACTCGATCTCCGGCTCGCCGACGAGACCCGCTACGTCGACGCGTCGGTCCCGATGACGCAGATCAACGCCCAGCCCTACTCGGAGGCCGATTGGCACTGGCGGATCAACGTCGCCCACGGATTCGGTCATGCGGCGGCGCCGGAGACCGTCGCCTGGGTGCTGGAGATGCTCGACCGCCAGGGCATCGAGGGCGAGCTCGTCGTCCGTGGCCTCAACGAGGGCCGGGCCGAGATCCACCAGATGTGGGGGCGACCCGAGAGCGTCCGCGCCGAGTACCGCCGCCGCCGCTCGATCTGAGCCGTGGCCACGATCCTGGCGCTCGTCACCGACCTGATGCTCGCGAGCAGGGTCGAGGCACCGCTGAGGGCCGCCGGCCACGAGGTCGTGGTTCGCGGCCAGCTCGGCGACGACCCGGGCCGGTTCGACGCGATCGTCGCCGACCTCGAGCTCGCCGACCCGGCGGCGGTGGCGGCGGCGGGCCCGCCCTCCCTCGGGTTCTACTCGCACGTCGACGTCGACACCAGGCGGCGTGCAGAGGAGGCCGGGGTGGACCTGGTGGTGCCCCGCTCGCGGATGGCGCGCGAGCTGCCGGAGCTCGTCGCCCGCCTGCTCGGCGAGAGCGGCTGAGGGCGCCAACCCGCGGGTGCGTGCGGCCCTGGTACTAGACTGGCGCCGCCCATTCGCGCCGGCGGCGCGAGATCGCCATCAGGAGGTTTGAGAGTGCAGGATCGAGGATTGGCCGCATACATCGCGGAACTGATCGGGACGTTCTTCCTCGTGTTCGTAATCGGGACCGTGATCAGCCTTTACGTCGCGGCCGGGGGCTCGGCTCAGTTCGGCTCGGACTTCGCGGTCGTCGGCTTCACCCAGGGCCTCGTGCTCTTCGCCCTGATCATGGCCTTCGGGGCCGTCAGCGGCGGGCATTTCAACCCCGCGGTCACCACCGCCGCCGCCTTCCTGCGACGGATCGACCCGATCGACGCGGTCGTCTACGTGCTCGCGCAGCTCTCGGGTGCCGTGCTCGGCGCGCTCGCCGTCAAGGGCCTCCTGCTCGACGAGGGCCGCGCCGTCAACTGGGGCGCGGGCGACATCAGCCCGATGCTCGGCAGCGACTTCGCCGGCATGATCTGCGAGGGCATCGGCGCGCTGCTCATCGTCCTCGGCGTCGTCGCCGTCGCGATGAACAAGCGCGCCCGCAACGAATGGGGCCCGCTGACGATCGGCCTCACCTTCGCGTTCTGCGTTTTCATCTTCGGCCCGCTCACCGGCGGCTGCTTCAACCCGGCCCGCTGGTTCGGCCCGGCGCTCGTCAGCAACGATTGGGGCGGAGTCTGGCCGTACATCGTCGGCCCGCTGCTCGGCGCGCTGATCGCCGCGCTGATCTACAAGTTCGTGATCACCGCGGGCGAGCCGGACGAGGAGCTCGAGAAGGCCACCGGCCCGACGACGGGCCCGGGCGGCCGTCCGCAGAAGTAGGCCACCGGCAAATCGTCAGGACGGGGCGCTCCGGGCGGAGCGCCCCGGTTCGTTAGCGTGCCGAGCATGCGTCGCGTCACCTTCTCCCGGAACCTGACGCTGTCGCTCTCGCGGACGTGCCGCTGCTACTGCAAGTACTGCGCGTTCGCGACCCACCAGGCACACGTGCATCCGCCCGAGGAGGTCCTCGAACGGCTCGATGCGGCCTCGCGCCGGAACGTCAAGGAGCTGCTCGTGCTCACCGGGGAGCGGCCCGAGGTGAATCCGCTGGTGGCGGAACGGCTCCGCGGGTGGGGGCACGAGGACTTCACCTCCTACGTGCGCTGGGCCTGCGAGCAGGCGCTCGAACGGGGGCTGCTCCCCCACACGAACGTCGGCGTCGCGAGCCGGGAGGACTATGCCCGCCTCCGCACCGTCACCGCTTCGCAGGGACTGATGCTGGAGTCGGCGGCTGAGCGGCTGATGGAGACCGTCCACGCCGGCTCGCCGACCAAGAATCCGCGGGTGAGGATCGAGGCCATCGAGGCGGCCGGCGAGCTGAAGATCCCGTTCACCAGCGGCATCCTCGTCGGCATCGGCGAGACCGAGGAGGAGCGCGTCGCGTCGCTCGAGGCGATCGCGGAGATCCAGCGGCGCCACGGCCACATCCAGGAGGTGATCCTCCAGAACTTCGTCGCCCATCCTCGCTACTACGGCGCCGAGGTGGCCGACATCGCGGCGGACGCGAGCGAGAAGCGGTGGGCGACCGACCCCGGGCACGACGCCGGCGAATCCACGATCGATTGGCCGGCGTGGGCGGAGCCGGTCTCCCTGGAGGACATGAAGCGCCTGGTCGCCGAGTGCAGGCGCTTGATGCCGGAGGTCGGGATCCAGGTCCCGCCGAACCTCTCCGACTGGTGGATCGACCTCGTCGACGCCGGCGCCACCGACCTCGGCGGGCTCTCGGCCAACGGCGATCACATCTCGCCGGAGCACCCGTTCCCGAGCCCGCTCCAGGTCCGTAAGCGCCTGCGCCCGCTCGGTTACGCGCTGACCGAGCGCCTCTGCGTCTACCCGCAGTACATGAACGACGAGTGGGTCGACCCCGGGGTCCTCGACGTCCTCGCGGCCCGGTACCCGACGTTCCTGCCTCGGCGGCCGGGCTTCGCCGCCGCGTCCGCGAACGGGAACGGCGGCGGTCCGGCGCTCGGCTCCGGCGATCCGGTCCGCCGAGCCGTCGAGCGCGGCCGCGACGGTCACGAGCTGACGAGCGAGGAGCTGGTCGCGCTGTTCCGCGAGACGCGGCCCGAGGCGGTCGCGGAGATCCGTGCGGCGGCGGACGAGCTCCGCGCCGAGCTCTCCGGTGACGTTGCGACGTTCGTGGTCAACCGCAACATCAACTTCACGAACGTGTGCACCGTCGGATGCGCGTTCTGCGGGTTCGGGCAGACGAGCCGCAGCCCCGACGCCTACGAGATCGAGCCCGGTGAGTTCGCCGAGCGGATCCGCGAGGCGGTCGAGTTCGGGGCCACCGAGATCTGCATGCAGGGCGGCATCCATCCGGACTACACGCTCGAGCACTACGGCGCGTGGCTGCGCCGGGCCAAGGAGGTCGCACCGGAGATCCACCTCCATGCCTACTCGCCGATGGAGGTCCACTTCATGTGCGAGCGCTCGGGCAGGGACCCCGACTACGTCTTCGCCTACCTGCGCGACTGCGGACTCGGCTCGACTCCGGGCACGGCCGCGGAGGTGCTCGAAGACGGTGTCCGGAACCGGATCTCGCCGAACAAGCTCCCCGCCGCCCGCTGGGTGGAGATCATCGAGGCGTCGCACCGCGCCGGGCTCCGCTCCACGTCGACCGTCATGTTCGGTCACATCGAGACGCCGGAAGAGTTGGCCGAGCACATGCGGGTGGTCCGCGCCGTCCAGGAGCGGACCGGGGGGATCACCGAGTTCGTGCCGCTCAGCTTCATCCCCTACCACACGATGCTCGGGCGGACCCACGGCATCGAGGAGATCTCCGACGCCGAGAACCTCAAGCACACGGCCGTCTTCCGGCTCGCGCTCGGGCGCACGATCACGAACCTGCAGGCGAGCTGGGTGAAGATGGGCCTCGGCGCCGCGACCGAGGCACTCCGCTGGGGGGTGAACGACCTCGGCGGCACGCTGATGGAGGAGAGCATCTCCCGCATGGCCGGCTCTCAGCACGGTTCCCGGCTCGAGCCGGAGGATCTGATCGGCGCCGCCCGGGCCGCGGGGCGGACGCCGGCGCAGCGATCGACTCTCTACGAGGTGCTCGAGACCTACTGAACGACCGGCCGCCGGCGCCGGGATCGGTTCCTCAGCGGAACAGGTCCTGATCGCGCGGGCGCTGCAGGGAGCGGGCGCCCGGTCCGTCCTCGGCCGTCACCAGGTCGGGCCGGCCGCGGATCAGGACGGCCGGCACCCCGGCCGCCTTGTCGCGGCTGAGGTCCGCGGCCCCGGCGAGCTGATCCGCTACGGCGATCTCGGTGGCGGCGAGCTCCCGTCCGTCGCGATCGGGACGGCCGCGCCAGTCGTCCACCGGACGGACGCCCGCGCAGCCGATCGCGACGTCGGTCTGACCGACTCGCCAGGGGCGGCCGAAGCTGTCGCTGATGACGACGCCGACCCGGCCACCCGCCGCCGCCCCGATCTCGGCCCGCAGACGCTGCGCGGAGGCGTCGGGGTCCTCGGGGAGCAGCAGGACCTCTCCGGCGGCCCCCACGTTCGAGGAGTCAATGCCGGCGTTGGCGCAGATCAGACCGCCGGCGGTCTCGACGATGAGGACCCGTTCATCGCGCACGATCCGTACCGATTCGGCGAGGATCAGCTCGACCAGGCGCGGGTCCTTGTCGAGGTCGTGGCCGAGCTCGATCGCGCGCGGGGAGGGCTCGACGTCCGCGAGACGGCGACCGCGTCCCTCGGCTTTCGACACGACCTTCTGGGCGACGACGAAGATGTCCCCGTCCGTCGGCTCCGCAGCGGAGGCGATCGCCCTCCCGAGGTCCGCCCCCGCCTCGATCTCCGGGATTCCGGAGATCGGCAGGACCGTGATCGGCCCGCTCACGTCGCGTCGATGCCGAGCTCCTCGAGCGCCGCCGCGGTGGCGGGGGCGCGCGCGGGGTCGAAATCGAGCGATGCGAGGAGCTCTCGGAGGTCGTCGCCGGTGTCGAGGTCGAGCGCCATCGAGCGGACCGTCGCAATCCGGCATCGCGCACCCGCGGCGCGGGCGAGCTCCAGGTGGCGGGCGCGGCTGTCCGGGCCGAAGGACGGCTCGATCACGTCGGGAGGGGAGAGGATCAGGCCGTTCGTGCCGGTGCCGTGATGATCGGGGATGACGGCCACTCCCGGAGCCTGGGCATCGAGCTCGCGGTCGAGCTCGACCCCGTCGAGCAGCGGCGTGTCTCCGGGCACGAGGGCGACGCACTCGGTGCCGCGCGCCATTGCGTCGGCGATGCCGATCATCGCCGCCTCGGAATGGCCGACGTCGTCGGGATCGTCGATGAGCTCGGCGCCACCCCGCTCGGCGACCTCGCGAGCCTCGGGCTCGCCGGTGACGACGACGATCCGGTTGACCAGGCGTGATTCCCGCAACCCGAGCAGGACGTCGGAGAGCATGGCCTTCGCCAGCTCCGGCCGGTGAGCCGCGGCCGCACTCTCCGACAGCCGGCTCTTGGCGCGGTCGAAGTGCTTGACGGGGACGATTGCGGTGGCGCGCATCTGTTCTGCCTCAGTCTCGCAGCGACGTCGCGAAGCCGAGCGTCGCCTCGGCCACGCGCCGCCGCGCGGGCGCATCGCTCATCAGCGTGTCGAGACGCGTCGTCGCGACGCCGTCCTCGTCCGGATCCGGATCGGGGTCGGCGGCGTCGACGACGAGCCCGTCGATCACCCCGCGGTACGCGGAGGCGACGCCGGCCGCCGACGGCTCGCGGCCGATCGCTCGCATGAACTTGTCCGTGGGACCCTTGATCACCTCGCCGGCGACGAAGGGGCTGACGGCGACGACGGGCGCTTCGGCGGCGGCGAGCAGCGCGCTCATCCCCGGAACCGCAAGGATCGGCCCGATCGAGATCACCGGGTTGGAGGGGCCGATGACGATCGCCTCCGCACCCTCGATCGCGGCCTCCGCCTCCGGCGACGGCCGTGCATCCGAGATCCCCGCGAAGTCGACCTCCTCGATCGCCGGCCCGGCACCATCCTGGATCAGGTACTGCTGGAACTCGCGCCACCCGGCGTCGGTCCGCACCCTCGTCCGGACCGGCTCGTCGCACATCGGCAGGACGGTCGCCTCCGCACCGAGTGCGAAGGCGAGGCCGGATGCGATCGGCGTCAGGCGCTCGCCTGCGTCGAGGCGGCGCCGGCGCTCGAGGCACGTCGCCAGGTCCCGGTCCGACAGCCCGAACCAATCCGGTGCACCGAGCTCGACCAGTCGCTCGAAGACGGTGAAGGCGTCGCCGCGGATCCCCCACCCCCGCTCCTCGTCGATCAGGCCCGTGAGCCAGTAGGTGCAGAGGTCGGGATCGGGGGAGACGTGGACCCCGAGGGCCTCGACGTCGTCGCCGGTGTTCGCGATGACCGTGAGCCCATCGCCCACGACCTCCTGCAGGCCGGCGGCGAGCTTCGCTCCGCCGGTCCCGCCGGCGAGTGCGACTACGCTCACGCCCAGGGATCCGTCTCGGGCAGGTTGACCAGCCTGAGCCCGGCGTGCGCCTTGTAGCGAACGTTGACGGAGATCAGCAGCGGCGTCAGCTGCTCGGCGATCCGAGCCATCTCCAGCGGCCCGGCGTTGACCGCGCGCAGGCCCTCGATCCGCTCGATCAGCCGTGCCACCGGGGCCTTGTGACGCTTCTTGTCCCCGCAGACCAGTACGTCCTCACCCAGCGAAGCGCCGGGGTCGGCGAGCGTCGGGGCGCCGACGGTGTGAAGTGCCGAGACGACCGCGACCCCCTCGGGCACCATCTCCTGCGCCTGCTCGGCCGCGGATCCCTGCCAGACGCCGAGCGAGCGCGTGGCCTTGCCGCTGACGGCCGCGGCCAGCGGCACGGTGCAGTCGACCAGGATCTGCTCCGGCGCGAGCGCCTCGCGAAGGTTGTTCAGGGTCTCCGACTGCGCCCGGAACGGCACCGTCAGGAAGACGACCGGACCCCGGCCGGCGGCTTCGCCGTTACCGAGTCCCGAGACCGATGCCCCGGGCACGGTGCCGCGGACCTTCTCCGCGGCCTCTTCGGCGCGGCCGGGGTCGCGCGAGCCGATCACGACTTCGATGCCGGCCTTGGCCCAGCGGACCGCGAGCCCGTATCCGAGCGCCCCGGTGCCGCCGATGATCGGGACCGGAGGGAGCTTCTCGCCGTCGCCCGCGGCTGCGTTGTCGGTGCTCATCGGGCGCGAGTCTATGCTGCCTCCCGATGAGCGGACCCGCCGACTCCCAGGACATGCCCGAACCTGAGCGCGGCGGGCCCGGGGCGCCCCCGCTCGAGCCGGGCGCCGAGCGCAGTGACGAGTTCGAGGTGACCGGTCCGCTTCTCACCGACGTCGGCGGGACGCTCGGAGCGGCGGTTCTGTCGACCCCTGGAATGATCGCGATGATGGAGCGGACCTGTGCGGTGCTCGCCTACGAGGCGCTGCCCGAGGGGAACGCCACCGTCGGGTTCGAGGTCTGCGTCAAGCACGTCGCCGGCGCCGCCGAGGGGGCGCGCTGCATCGTGCGAGCGAAGCTGACCGACATCGCCGACGGCCGCAAGCTCTTCTTCGACGTCGAGGTCGCCGAGGGCGATCGGACGATCGGGGTCGGTACCCATCAGCGCCGCGTGGTCAACGTCCCCGAGTCCTGATGCCCGCCTACCCCGACAGCGCTCGGATCCGCGAGGTCGGCCCGCGCGACGGCTTTCAGAACGAGCCCGAGGTGATCGCCACCGCCGACAAGGTGCGGCTGATCGAGATGCTGATCGCCGCCGGCCTCGAGCGGATCGAGGTCACCTCGTTCGTCCGCGCCGATGTGATCCCCCAACTCGCCGACGGTCCCGAGGTGCTCGGGGCGCTCGAGCGTCCCGAGGGCGTCTCCTTCTCGGTCCTGATCCCGAACGAGCGCGGGCTCGAGAACGCGCTTCGTCACCGCGACCGCTTCGACGAGATCAGCGTCTTCCTCTCGGCCTCCGAGACCCACAACCGCAGGAACGTCAACCGCTCGATCGAAGAGTCCCTGGTGGGGCTCGAGCGGGTGCTGGAGACGGCGCGGGCCGAGGGCCTTCGCTGCGAGGGCGTGATCGCGACGAGCTTCGGTTGCCCCTACGAGGGCGAGGTCCCGCCTGAGCGGGTGCAGGCGATCGCCGAGCGCCTGATCGCCGCCGGCTGCACCGAAATCGGCTTCGGCGACACCACCGGGATGGCCAACCCGCTCCAGGTCGACGGCTTCTACGAGCGGATGACCGCCTTGCTCGGCGGCGATGAGGGACCCGAGTTGACCGCCCACTTCCACAACACGCGGGGGCAGGGCATCGCCAACGCCGTGGCCGCGCTCGGCCAGGGGATCGACTCGTTCGAGTCGAGCTTCGGCGAGCTCGGGGGCTGTCCGGTCCCTGCCGGATCGACCGGGAACATCGCCTCCGAGGACCTCGTCTCGCTCCTGCACGAGATGGGGATCGAGACCGGAATCGACCTCGAGGGATTGCTCGCAGCCTCCCGGGAGGTCCAGTCCGTCCTCGGGCGCCCGCTCGGCGCTCATCTGCTGACGGCCGGACCGGTCGACTGGGGCGGTGCCGGCGGTTGATCTACGCCGCGTTCCTCAGGGGGATGAACCTCGGCAATCGCCGGATCACCAACGACGATCTCCGGGCTGAGTTCGAGCGGATCGGGCTCGACTCCCCGCAGACCTTCCAGGCAGCGGGGAACGTCGTCTTCGAGTCGTCGAACGAGTCCGAGTCCGCGCTGACGAAGCTGATCGAGTCCGAGCTCGAAGCGGGTCTCGGATATCCCGTTCCCACCGTGCTCCGGAGCCGGCCCGAGCTCGAGGAGCTCGTCGTCGCCGAGCCGTTTCCCGCCGAGGACGTGAAGGGGTCCAAGGGCAAGCTCCAGGTGATGCTGCTCGCGGCGAAGCCGACCGCGGCCGCTCGCAAGCGGGTGCTCGGGCACGCGACCGACCAGGATCGCCTCGCCTTCGGCGCTCGCGAGCTCTTCTGGCTGCCGAGCGGCGGGATGAGCGACTCGGACCTCGACCTGCGGGCGATCGAGAAGGCCTTGCCGACCGCCACGACGCGGACCCGCGGCACGATCGAGCGCCTCGCGGCCAAGTTCCTCGACTGAATAGGCTGTCGGGCATGAGATCAGACGCGTTCATCGATGCCGTCCACTCGCTCTCGAAGGAGAAGCTCGAGGCGGCCCTCGACCCCGACGTGAAGTTCTTCAGCCCGGTCTCGTTCCGCTCCTACGACGGCCGCGACCTCGTCGTCCTGATCCTCACCGAGGGTCCCATGAAGCTGTTCGAGGACTTCGAGTACGTGCACGTCATCGAGGGGCCCGACGAGCCGACCGCGGCGCTCATCTTCAGGACGCGGGTCGGTGACCGGTGGATGGACGGGCTCGACCTGCTCACGTTCGGCGACGACGGCCTGATCACCGAGCTCAAGGTGATGTTGCGCCCCAAGAGCGCCGTCGACGCGATGGCCGCCGCGATGGGCAAGCGCTTCGAAGAGCTGGGCCTCACCCAGCCGAGCGCCTGACCGCTTCGCCCGGGCGCAGGTAGGGTCAGCGACCCGAGAATCCGAGAATCCGAGGAGAACATGGCAATCAGCAAGGTTGGAGTCGTCGGCGGTGGCCTGATGGGTCACGGGATCACCCAGATCTGCGCCCAGGCCGGGTGGGACGTCGTCATGCGGGAGGTCGACGACGAGAAGGTCGCCGGCTGCATGGGCAAGATCGAGAAGCAGCTGTCGCGCGCGGTCGACAAGGGCCGGATGGAGGGCGAGGAGGCGGACGCCGTCCGCGGCCGGATCGAGGCCACCACCGACTACGCCGCTCTCGGGGGCTGCGACCTGGTGATCGAGGCGATCACCGAGGACCTCGGCTTGAAGCTGGAGATGTGGGAGGTGGTCGACGGGATCGTCAAGGAGGAGGCCCACTTCGCGACCAACACCTCCTCGCTGGCGGTGATCGACCAGGCGGCGAGCACGTCACGCCCCGAACGCTTTCTCGGGCTCCATTTCTTCAACCCCGCCCAGGTCATGCCGCTGCTCGAGGTCGTCCAGACGGTCACGACCTCCGAGGACGCGCTCAAGCTCGGATTCGAGGTCGGCGAGAAGCTCGGCAAGACGATGGTCCACGCCAAGGACAAGACCGGCTTCATCGTCAACCGCCTGCTGGTTCCGTACATGCTCGACGCGATCCGCGCCTACGAGGAGGGCGTCGGCTCGATCGAGGAGATCGACGTGGCGATGAAGGCAGGCGCGAACCACCCGATGGGCCCGCTGACCCTCGCGGACTTCGTCGGCCTCGACACGCTCGCCTCGATCGGCACCGTGATGTTCGACGAGTACCGCGAACGGCGTTTCGCGGCCCCGCCGACGCTGCGGAAGATGGTCGCCGCCGGCTGGTACGGCCGGAAGTCCGGGAAGGGGTTCTACGACTATTCCGGCGACCAGCCGGTCCCGACCGAGCTCGGGCTGTAGCCCGCCGCGGCCGTGATGCGGCGGGGCGGAGCCTCGCGAGTCGCGCGCTGATCTGCCGCGCGCACTTATCTATCCTGAACCGATGGCTTCCGACCGAATCGAAGAGCTGAAGACCGTCAAGTTCCCGACCGAGCGGCGCGGCGGCTACGACCACCGCGCCGTCGACGCCTATCTCGCCGAGCTCGCCGACTGGCTCGAGACCGGCGGGGACGACGAGGCGCGCCGCGCCGTGGTCCAGCGGGCGATGGCCGAGGTCGGGGATCGCACCGGGGCGATCCTCGCCAGCGCCCAGGAGAGCGCCGACGGGCTGAAGCAGGAGGCGGAGGCGGAGGCGAAGCGAATTCGCGCCGAAGCCGACCAATACGCCGAGAGGGAACGCCGCGAGGCCGATGAGGCGGCCGCGAAGACGCGCTCCGATGCCGATGCCTACTCCGAGGAGACCCGGAAGGCCGCCGACGAGCACGCTCGCGTGACCGCAGAGACCGCTGCCGCCGAAGCGAAGGCGAAGGTCGACGAGGCCGACGAGAAGCTCCGGCAAGCGGAGGCCGAGGCCGCCGAGCGGACGCGCGGCATCGAACAGGAGATCGCCGGGCTTGTCCGCAAACGCCGCGACGTGGTCGCGAACCTCGAACAGCTCGACGCCGAGATGCGCCTGGCCATCGAGGGGCCCGGCGAGCGCGACCTCGATCTGCCGGCGCGGGTCGAGGCCGCCGTCGAATCCCCCGAGATCCTCGCTGAGGAGGAGGCCGAGGTTGCCGGGGAGGAGGACGTCGAGCCGGACGAGGCACCGACGACCGTCTCCGAAGTCGTCGAGCAGCCCGGCGCGGAGCCGGACACCGACGAGCGGCCCGGCCCCGACACCGAGGAGCGCGAGCGGCGCCGGCGGTCCGTCGATTCGGTCGAGGACCCTTCCACCGACGACTCGAAGCTGACCGAGCTCCTCTGATGGACGAGACAGCCGACCGGACCGGGCTCGGGGAGGCGCGCGAGGCAGCGCTGGCGGGGGGCCCCGCCCGCCATCACGAGAAGACGGCCGAGCAGGGCAAGCTGCCGGTTCGCGAGCGGGTGGCACTGCTGCTCGATGCCGGGAGCTTCTCCGAGGAGGCCCAGCTCGCCAACTGGGAGAAGGACGGCCTCGGGGCCGACGGCGTCGTCACCGGGCTCGGTACGATCGGCGGGCGCCGGGTCGCGCTGATGGCCAACGATCCGACGGTGAAGGCCGGATCCTGGGGGGCGAAGACGGTCGAGAAGATCATCCGGATCCAGGAGCGGGCCTTGAGCCTCGAGCTGCCGATGATCTACCTCGTCGACTCCGCCGGCGCTCGGATCACCGACCAGGTCCAGATGTTCCCGGGCCGGCGCGGTGCCGGGCGGATCTTCCACAACGAGGTGAAGATGTCGGGCCGCGTCCCGCAGGTCTGCGTCCTCTTTGGCCCGTCCGCGGCGGGCGGCGCCTACATCCCGGCGTTCTGCGACGTCGTCGTCATGCGCGACGGCAACGCCTCGATGTACCTCGGCTCGCCGCGGATGGCGGAGATGGTCATCGGCGAGCAGGTGTCGCTCGAGGAGATGGGCGGCGCGCGCATGCACACGGGCGTATCCGGATGCGGACACTTCCTCGCCAAGACGGACGAGGAGGCGATCGGCATCGCCAAGCAGTACCTGGCCTTCATGCCGACGAGCTTCCGGGAGGAGCCGCCTGCCGCCGCGCCCGGCGAGCCCGACCCGGAGGCGCTGCCGTCGGCGGTCGTGCCCGGCGACGAGAAGACGCCGTTCGACATCCGCCGGCTGGTCGAGGGGGTCTGCGATGCGGGGACGTTCCTCGAGATCCACGCGCGCTGGGCGAAGGAGCTCGTGGTCGGCTATGCGCGGCTCGACGGCCGCGCGGTCGGCATCGTCGCCAACCAGCCGAAGCAGAAGGGGGGCGTGCTCTTCGTCGACTCATCCGACAAGGCCGCCCGGTTCATCAGCACCTGCAATGCCTTCAACGTCCCGCTCCTGTTCCTCGCCGACGTGCCGGGGTTCATGATCGGCAAGGCGGTCGAGCGGCAGGGCATCATCCGCCACGGCGCGAAGATGGTCAGCGCGGTCAGCTCCGCGACCGTCCCGAAGATCTCGGTCGTCGTCCGCAAGGCCTACGGCGCCGGCCTCTACGCGATGGCCGGGCCCGCGTTCGAGCCCGATGCCTGCATCGCCCTTCCCGGCGCCCAGATCGCGGTGATGGGGCCCGAGGCCGCCATCAACGCGGTCTACTACAACCAGATCCAGGCGATCGAGGACGAGGAGGAGCGCGCCGAGTTCGTCGCGGCCAAGCGCGCCGAATACGCGGAGGACATCGACATCCTCCATCTGGCGTCTGAGCTGATCGTCGACTCGGTCATCGAGCCCGACGATCTCCGGGAGGAGCTGATCCGCCGCTATGCGGAGGCCGCCGGCAAGGACCGCCGCTTCACTGAGCGCCACAACCCGATCACGCCGGCCTGATCCCGCCTCAGCGGTACTCCGGATTCGGGTGGTCGAAGCGGGCGCCCGCGTCCCACTGACTGCGCTGGTTGCCGTATGCCGGAATGCCGCCGGCGCGTTTCAGCAGCGCCGCCAGGTGCATGAGATTCCAGGTCATGAACGTGGTGTTCCGCTGGGTGAACTCGTTCTCGGGGCCGCCGCTTCCAGGATCCGAGTAGCTCGGCCCGGGTCCTGCCTCGCCGATCCAGCCCGCATCTGCCTGGGGCGGGATCGTGTAGCCGAGGTGCTGCAGCGAGTAGAGGGTGTTCATCGCCACGTGCTTGATCCCGTCTTCGTTGCCGGTGACGAGGACGCCGGCGACCCGTCCGTAATAGACCCACTGGCCCTGCTCGTTGAGGTTGCCCGAGTACCCGTAGAGGCGCTCGATCACCCGTGTGCACAGGCTCGACTTCTCGCCGAGCCAGATCGGAGTCCCGATGAGGAGGATGTCGGCGTCGAAGACCCGCTGCTGGATCTCGGGCCATTCGTCGCGGTCGAAGCCGTGCTCGGTCATGTCCTCGTCGACTCCCGGCGGGATGTCGCGATCGGCGATCCGGACGGTCCCGACGGCGACGCCGTTGGCTTCCATGATCGCGATCGAGTTGTCCATCAGCGCCTGGGTGTTGGACGGCGTCGGCGACCGCTTCAGCGTGCAGTTGAGAAACAGCGCGCTGAGGTCGGAGAAATCGTGGTCTGGCATGGCTCTCCTCTTTCTCGGCGGACGTCGCTCGCCTCGCGACTCGGGCCGCCTGGTTCCAGCAGGTAGATTCCCTCATCCGGCCACTGGCTGGTCGGCCAGTCCGAGACCACGCCCGGAGGAGAGCGACAGATGGCGAACGAGCAGACGGCCGCGACCACCGCAGCGGAGGCGGGAGCGCTCGACACACCGATCGATGAGCTCCGGGTGGCCGACGACGACTACTGGCAGGACGGTGCGCCCTACGAGCTCTTCAAGCGCCTCCGCTCGGAGTGTCCCGTCCACTGGAGCGACTCGATCCAGCAGTACCCCGACGAGGACGGATTCTGGTCGGTCACGACCGCCGACGACGTCCACACGGTCAGCCGCGACTGGCGGACCTACTCCTCGGGCTACGGGATCACGGCCCTGACCCACTCGATCCTGCCACTCGAGCTCCAGCAGGCGATGTTCATCGGCATGGACCCGCCGAAGCACGACCGCCTCAAGGCGCTGTTCCAGCGCGGCTTCACGCCGAAGCGGATCGCCGACCACGAGGAGGCGATCCGGGCGATCACGATCGACGTGCTCGACGGACTCGGCGACCGTGAGACCTGCGACCTCGTCACCGACGTGGCTCAGCCGGTCGTCTCACGCGTGATCCACAGCTTCATGGGCGTCCCGGCCGAGGACGACGCCGACTGGGCGCGGCTGATGAACTCGATCCTGGCCGCGAACGACCCCGACCTGAACCCGGGCGGGCCGGAGCAGATCATGGAGCGGGACATCCCCGAGATCTTCGAACGCTGCAACGAGCTGATCACCGATCGCCGCGAGAACCCGACCGACGACCTGACCAGCGTCCTCGTGCACGCCGAGATCGACGGCGAGCGGCTCGAGGATCACGAGATCGTGATGGGCTTCTTCCTGCTCGTCGCCGCCGGCAACGACTCGACCAAGGCCACCTACTGCAGCGGCATGAGGGCGCTGCTCGAGAACCCCGATCAGAAGCAGATGCTGGTCGACGATCCTGCGCTCGTGCCCGACGCCGTCGAGGAGGCGCTGCGCATGTACCCGGCGTTCGCTCATTTTCGGCGGACTGCGACCGAGGACACCGAGCTCGGCGGGCAGGCGATCCGCGAGGGCGAGAAGGTCGTCATGTGGTACGTCTCCTCCAATCGCGACGAGACCCGCTACGAGGACGCCGACACGTTCGACCTGACCCGCAGGGCCGAGCACCAGGCCTTCGGCGCCGGCGGCCGCCATTTCTGCCTCGGGACCGCGCTCGCCCGCCTCGAGCTGCGGATTCTGATCGAGGAGACGCTGAAGCGCTATCCCGGAATCGCGCTCGACGGCCGGCCGCAGGCGGCGGCGACGCAGTTCGTCAACCAGCTGAAGTCGCTGCCGGTTCGGCTCCGCCCCTAGCCACCCGGCCCGCGTCCCGGTCCAGCAGCCGGATCGCGTCGGCGGCGAGCTGCGCCGCCCGGGCGACGGCCGCCGGATCGACGCCGTCGGGAACGTCGGCGGGCGTATGGTGGCCCGCCGGCAGCGCCCGGCCCGCCTCCCGGCAGGTGATCGCGATCGCCCGGTAGCGGTAGGCGCGAGCGACCGCACCGGCGGTCGGCCGCGTATCGCGGATCGGCTCGGCGTCGAACCCGTCCTCGTCGTCACGGGCGGCGGCGACCGCCGCACAGAGCTCTGCGAGCTCGGTGTCGAGCGGCAGGCTCACCGCGGCACCGCCGGAGAGGGCGAAGCGGGGTTGCCCCCGACCAACCGACTCGAACGAGACGAATCGCGCCGTGGCCCGATCGAGCTCGGCCCGGTGGGAGCGCAGGAACGAGCGGAAGCCCTGCATCGTCGTCTCCCCGCCTCCGCAGAGGACGATGCCGATCCGCAGGTTCTCGGGCCGGTCGGCGTCGAGCAGGCGCGCCGTCTCGAGCACCGCGGCGACCCCGGACGCGTTGGCGTTGGCACCCGGCGAGGCGGGGGAGAGGGCGATCTCGCCGAGCGCGAAGCAGGCGGCGATGAGAGCCAGCGTCGGGACGAGCTGGACGACGTCGAGCCACGGCGCGTCGAGCCCCGCCATCCGCGCGCCGACCGGTACGAGCAGGAATGCGATCGACCAGAACCAGAGCCTGGTTGGGGAGGAGACGACCGGCAGCCGGCGGGCCGCGAACTCGTAGAGCCGGATCCAGATGCCCGTATAGACGGCGCCGGTCCGCGGCGCGTCGACGTTGGCGACCAGGTGGACGGTCGGGAGGCCCTCGTCACCGCTCTCCGCCGCGACGAGGTTCTGGGAGGCGCGACGGAACAGGAGCCGTCGGATCAGATACCAGCGGGCCGACAGGTCGAGGTACGCCGACGTCGCGGCGACGAGGACGAGCGCGAAGCCGACGACGGGCTCGCCGACCGCGACGATGCTGCCGGCGATCGCCAGCAGGCAATGCAGCAGATGAACGACGGGCCACTGCGGATGGACCCAGGCGGGCTCGATCTCGCAGGCCCGGCCGGCCCCCTCGAGCTCAGCCGCCAACGCGTTCGTCAGCCGTCGCTCCGCGTCGGTTCCCGGCAGTCGCCTGTGGTGGCTGCAGATCTCCTCGATCCGCTCACTGATCGTCCCCTCGCTCACCCCCGCAGCATTACCGAGTCCGCAGGCGGGCGCCGCACCCGGGTGATCGCCCGAGGGTGCGCCGTGTGCCGGCGATGGGTATCTGCTCGGCGTCGCCTACTCCGACATCCCAGCGGCCCGGAGAGCCTCGTCGACGTCCTTGAACTCGGTGAAGCTCGAGATCCGGCCGTCTCTGAACTCGATCACATGAGCAACCCGCGCCGTCACCATCGCGCCGCTGCTTCTCCCGTGCCCCCCGACTCGAACGATCGCCACCAGGTGGTCGTCGGCATCGATGATCTCCTCGGGATCGGCCCGGTAGTCCTCGAAGAGCTCCATGAGCTCTCGGAGGAACGCCTCCGTCCACTCCGAACGGCCGCGATAGGCCCTCGGCTCGTCGAAGAAGACGTCGGAGGCACTCCATGCGATGTCGGGGTCGAAGTGCTCGACGACTGACGGCACGTCTCCCTCGTTGAAGGCCGCGTAGGCACGTTCCGCCCGATCCACGTTCTCCGCCGACATCTCCTATTCCGACAGGCCCGCGACTTCGAGGACCTGCTCCCTGACCGTCGAGGTCCAGGTCTCCTTCGCCTTCCCGTCGGTCAGATGCCAGAGCATGTAGACGAGCTCGGAGAGCCGCTGATCGCTGCCCCTGAGCCGGGCGGCCTGCTCCATGGTGACCAGGACGTGAGCCGGGCCGATCGGCTCGTAGCTCAGCGGTGTGAGGCTGTAGTCGTCGAAGGTCGCGTCGAGGTCGGCCCAGAACTCGGGCAGCTGATCGAGGCGATAGGCGGGGCGGCTCGGAAAGTCGGGCCGAGAATGAAAGACGTAGTCGGGGGCGACCCGATCCTCAGCGCCGGGCGCATCGACGGTTCGCTTGGCATGTCCCTCCTCGTACAGCCAGCGCACGATCTCGACATTCGCTTCCGACATCGCCTACTCCGACAGCCCGGCGGCTTCGCGGGCGTTGGCTTCCTGGTCGTCGCGGAAACCTACGCACCGGGTCACAAGGCCTGCCTCGTTGAACGTCCAGACGGCCCAGAAGTGAATCTCATGGCTGATACCGCTCCTCAAGCCACGGCCTCGATTGAAGTGACGCACAAGCACGTTGTTACCCGCGACCTCAAACTGCTCCAACTCGGCCGCGACGGTATCTACGGTCGTTGGCTCAAGCCATGCCCGGAACTCGTCGACTCCGCGCAGTTCGGTGAGACGATCAATGGTCACCAGCTCTACATCGGGATCGACGAACTCGCCTACAAGGTCGAAATCGCCTCGATTGTAGGCATCGAACATGCGCTGGAGGTTGGCGATGAGCTCCCGTTCCGGGGGCGTCATGGCGGCGTTCACGTTCTCCTCGGACATCGCCCGTCCAGTATCGCCCGAGACGCTTCAGCATGCCAGGGGGGCCGCCCGGTGCCCAACGCTGGAGTTGTTTGCGACCGCCCTAGAGCCTCGTCGCGAAAGAAGCCGGACCCTCAGAACTAAGAAACCGGAGGGCCATAGGTGCCTCCTGAGCAACCTCAGCCGCCCCCGCGTAGTCCTCTGCGACAAACGACCTGATCCTCCGCAACCCGGCAGCTTCAAAGGGGGCCGGCGACGGGTCAAGGAACCGAACCGGAACAGCCAATGGCGTTGCTCGAAGGGCGTCCGTGGGACACGGGGCGATCCTGGCGACCCTCGCCGGTGCCGGGCTGCGGGTGGGGGAGCCTTCGCGCTCGATTGGGGCGACGTGAATCTCGCGAACGGGACGATCTTCGTCAGCTCGTCCAAGACCGATGCGGGGGCTCAGAGGGTCGTTGATCTCCCTGGGGACTCCTTGACGACCTCAAGTCTCACAAGGCCCACAGCGACGCTACGGCAGCCTCGGACCCGGTACTCGCGACCCGCGGCTACAACGGTGGACTCCCGAGACGCCCAGAGGTCCGACAACGTGCGGCCTCGTCTCAAGACAGCGATCAAACGGGCGAATAAGAAGCTGGAGAGGGCGGGCATCGAGAAGGTCAATTCGAGGGTCAGCCCGCACTCGCTCCGGCGCACCTTCGCCAGCATTCCGGGCGGCCCTTCACGACGATCCGGTCTGCATAGCGGAGGAGGGAGGATGGGCCGATCCGACCTTCCCGCACACGGTCTACGCTAGGGCGGTGAAGCGGCGTGAACGCCTTTCCGATGCCCACCTTGAAGCGTTCGATAGGGCGCTCGAGGGCACGAATGGGCAGAAGTCGTGAGATTGACGCCGCTAACGACCCTCGGGGCGACGGCGACCCGAAGCGAGGAATCGACATCGGCAAGCCGAAAGCCCGGGACACGCCCCGGTAGCTCAGCTGGATAGAGCGCCGGCCTTCTAAGCCGGATGTCGCAGGTTCGAGTCCTGCCCGGGGCGCTCCGCAGGGGTTACCCTCCCGCGGTGCTCGGCTTCCTCGCTGGAGTGATGTTCTTCGTCGCCGCGGTGCTCGTCTATTTCGCCGTCGGTGCTCTCAGCAACCTCTGGGCGGACTATCAGGACAGCCCGGCCTCCACGTACATCGCGGCTGGAGGAGCCGATCTGATCGGAGCCGCGGCAGCGGTCACCGTCGGTGTCTGGATGATGCGGGAGCACGGACGACAGGACCGCTGATCAGGCCGGATGCCGCCGCCGGGTTCGGGGCGGCGCTACGATCGGCCCATGGCAGGAGAACCGGGGTTCGAGACGGCATCGAAGGAGATCGACGCGGCGATCGAGGAGACCGGCGGCTGGCGCGGCGAGGTGCTCGCCCGGGCCCGCCGGCTCATCCTCGAAGCCGGGCCCGAGATCGTCGAAGAGGTCAAGTGGCGAAAGCCCTCCAACGACATGCGGGGCGTGCCCGTCTGGTCGTGCGACGGCATCATCTGCACGGGTGAGACCTACAAGGACAAGGTCAAGCTCACGTTCGCGAAGGGGGCCTCGCTCGACGATCCGGCGGGCGTCTTCAACGCGAGCCTCGACGGAAACGCGAGGCGGGCGATCGACATGCGCGAGGGTGACGTGCTCGACGAGAAGGCGTTCACCGAATTGATCCGCGGGGCGGCCGCGCTCAACGCCTCCTAGCCGCCATCCGGCCGCAGGCCGAGGCGCCGCGGGCGGGCGCCCGCGCTAGATTTCGCTTCCTCGCGGTGGGCGTAGCTCAGTTGGTAGAGCTCCTGGTTGTGGTCCAGGCGGTCGCGGGTTCGAGTCCCGTCGCTCACCCCTCGCGGCTCCGGCTTCCCCGGCGGGAGTCAGGGAGGCGGCGAGCGGCATTGACCGAACCGTGGGCACGAGCGGGCATCTATTCTCGCCAGGGAGTCGGTCCTTCCCAATCAGCCCTCGGAGCAGGCGATGTCGGATCAGAACGTGGAGTTGGTGTTGGAGTCGATACGTCGGTTCAGCGCCGAGAGTCTCGACGAGTGGGCCGAGCTCTGGCACCCCGACACCCGCCTGTACGTTCCGGCGGGCTGGCCCGAGCCGGGACCCTTCATCGGCCTCGAAGCGGTCACGAAGGAGTTCAGGAGCGCGTTCGGTGCCTGGGGAGAGCTGGGTTTCGAGAACGTCGAGGTCGTGGGCGAATCCGGTGACTGGGTGGTGATGAAGTTCCGTCTTCCGACTCGCGGTGCGAGCAGCGGGCTGGGCGCCGACTTCGACTTCGCCGCCGCATACCGGATCGAAGCCGGGCTCCTGATCGAGCTCGTGGTCCATTGGGATCTGGCCGAAGCCCTCGAAGCCGCCGGGTTGTCGGAGTAGGCGATGTCGGAGGGGGACGTCGAGATCGTGCGGCAGGCTTTCGCCAATCGCGCCCTGCAGGAGACCGCGAAGACCTACTGGCATCCGGAGATCGAGTACGTCGAGGATCCGCGGTTTCCCGGAGCGGCCTCCTATGCGGGACGGGAAGCGGTTGTCCGATGTTGGCTGGACTACCTGGAGGCCATGGGGGACGACAAGACGACCACCGTGACGGTCGAGGACGTCTTCGATGCCGGAGAGCGTCAGGTGGCTCTCGTCCGGTTCCAGGGCCGCGCAACGGGCAGTGGCATCCCATTCGACCATCTGTGGGGCTACGTCGTGCAGGTGATGGACGGCCAACTCGCTTACATCCGCGCCTACCACGAGCCCGCCGAAGCCCTCGAGGCCGCCGGGATTTCGGAGTAGGTGCGCTCACGGCGATCGCCGGCCACCCCTCAGGCGTACCCTGATGGCGTACCGTCCGCCGAGGAGGGGGGATGAGGACGCTGAAATGCATCGAATGTGGAGCCGAGAACCCGGCCGCGATGCGGTTCTGCGTCAGCTGCGGTGCTGATCAGACGGCCACCTGTCCCGACTGTGGCGCTCCCGGATTGCCCGGTGCCAGCTTCTGCGGCGAGTGTGGGGCTGCCCTCGGCCGGCGATCCGGCGAAGGTGAGACACCGCCCGAGATCGAGCACGATCTGCCGGAGGAACGGCGGCGGGCGACGGTTCTGTTCGCCGACCTGTCCGGGTACACGGCCATCGCCGAGCGGCTCGACCCCGAAGTCACCAAGTCACTGATCGACCGGGCCCTGAATCGCCTGAGCCGTGAGGTGACCGATCGCGGTGGACATATCGACAAGCTGATCGGTGACAACGTGATGGCGATATTCGGCGCGCCCATCGCTCATGAGGATGATCCCGAGCGGGCAGTTCGAGCCGGGCTCGCGATGCAGGCGGCGATGAGCGAGATCAATGCCGACATCGGGGACCGCGCGGCGTCCGAAGGCGTCGAACTGGCACTTCGCGTCGGCATCAACTCCGGGGAGGTGCTGGCCGGCGCGGTGGGCGACCGGTACACGGTCATCGGTGACACGGTGAACGTGGCGGCCCGCCTTCAGGCGGCGGGCGCGGTGGGGGCGGTGACCGTCGGCGGGTCGACGTGGCGGTCGACGGCGGCGTCGATCGAATACCGCGCCCTCGAGCCGTTGAGGCTCAAGGGCAAGTCGCATCCCATCCCGGCTTGGGAGGCGGTGCGGCCGGCGGATCCAGATGCGACGGACGCCTCCAGGCGGGGCAGCGGTCCCTTCCTCGGGCGGGATGAGGAGCTCGCTCTCCTCGTATCGCTGTTCGAGCGCTCCGTCCGGGAGTCTCGCCCCTACCTCGTCACCGTGTTCGGGCAGGCCGGGGTCGGAAAATCGCGATTGCTGGCGGAGCTGGCGATCTCCCTCGAAGGCCGCGCTGAGCAGGTGGAGACGCTGGTGGGTCACTCTCCCGCCTACGGGACGTCCACGACCTATGCGGCACTGGGCGAGATTCTGCGCGAGCGGTTCGGTGTCTCGCGCGCCGAGCCTTCGGCAGTCGGGGCGGACAGGCTGGCCACCGGAATCGAGGAGCTCGCGGAGGGGACGCGCGAGCCGATCGACGTCGCCCGTGCGGCGGCGCTGATCGCGCGCGTCGCCGGAATCGACGAGCCGGTCGAAGCCGCGGACGAGGATCCCCAGCAGGTCCGCGATCAGATCTTCGCCGCCACCCGCCTCGTGCTGCAGCTCCTCAGCGCGAGAAGCCCGATCGTCGTGGCGTTCGAGGACGTGCACTGGGCCGACGAGGGCTTGCTCGATCTGATCGAGCACCTGGCTGCGTGGGGGAGCGGGCCGGTGCTGATCATCTGTCTCGCTCGCGACGAGCTGCTCGAGCGAAGGCCGACATGGGGCGGCGGCAGGCGGAATGCGACGACGCTCTCGCTGGATCCGCTGGCCACCGAGGAGGCTGAGAGCCTCGTCCAGTCGCTCCTGGCCGGTCAGCCGGGCGGCGATCAGCTGGCCGCCGAGGTGGCCAATCGTTCCGGTGGCAACCCGCTGTTCGCCGAGGAGATGGTCAATCGGCTCCGAGAGGAGCGAAGCGCCGATGTCGAGGGGCTGCCCGACAGCGTTCATGCGGTGCTCGCAGCACGCCTCGACGCACTCGGATCCGACGAGCGGCGGTTGCTCCAGGCGGCCTCGGTGGTCGGGCAGACCTTCTGGGACAGGGTCGTCGGGGACCTCGTCGGCGGGGCGATCGAGGGCTCGCTGGACGCGCTGGTGAACAAGGACATGATCGTTCCCACGCCGGCGAGCCGCGTCGTCGGCGAGCGTGAGTTCGCGTTCAAGCACGCGCTCGTCCGCGACGTGGCGTACAGCACGCTGCCCCGCGCCGTCCGCGCCCGCCGGCACTCCGAGCTCGCGGACATCATCGAAGGTCGCCTCGGTGAGAATCGAGGCGGCGTTGCCGCCCTCCTGGCAGAACATCGCCTGAAGGCCGCTGAGCTCGCCGAGCAGGCGGACTTCCCGGCTGACGAGCTGCGGGGCATGCGTCGGGCCTCTGCACAGGCGTCTGAGACTGCCGCTGATGCCGCAGCGTCCCTGTATTCGAACGCCGAGGCCCTGGTGCATTACGGAAACGCACTGCGGTTCGCCGGCGGGCTCGATCCCGATGCAAAGGCCCGGATCGAGGAAAGCCGCGGCGATACGGCGTTCCGCGCCGGTCACGTCGATGCAGCCATCGAGGACTGGACGCTGGCGCTCGAGTTCCAGGAGGGCTCCGGCGATTCAGCCCGAGCGGGGGGCCTGCACAGGAAGATCGGCGCGGGGCTCTGGCACAAGGCGGACCGGGAATCGTCGATTGCGCACCTGCAGCGGGGGATCGATCTGCTCAAGGACGCCGAACCCTGCCGCGAGCTGGTCGAGCTCTACGAGGAGGCGGCCTCGCTCTACGTCGAAACCGGCGACAACATGCTCGCGATCTATGCGGCGGAGAAGGCCCAGCGGCTCGCGGAAGCCCTGGGGCAATCCGCCATCGCCAGCCGCGCCCACCTGACGTTCGGTCGTGTCTTCGGGCGGATCGGAGACCTCGAGCAGGCGCGCCACAGC
>JAGQUO010000097.1 GCA_020438445.1 Solirubrobacterales bacterium | reverse complement strand
AAGGCGGATGCGGTTGCGCGCCGGGTCGATGCCGTCGCCGAGGCCCACCGCGGCGCGACCTTCGAGCAGGCCGGCTCGGCCTCGCTCGAGAACGCCGTCGACGATGTCGTCGCCGAGGACCTCGGACGGGCCGAGATGTTCTCGCTGCCGTTGATCTTCGTGATCCTCGTGGTCGCGTTCGGGGCGCTCGTCGCCGCGTCGGTGCCGCTGATCCTCGGGATCACCGCGGTGGCGGGCGCGCTCGGCGCTGCCGGACTCGTGTCGCAGGTCGCTCCCGACAGCGGCACCACCGCCTCGCTGATCGTCCTGATCGGGCTGGCCGTGGGCGTCGACTACTCGCTGTTCTACATCCGGCGCGAGCGCGAGGAACGGCGACTCGGGAGGGGACCCGTGGCCGCCCTCGATGCCGCCGCGGCTACGGTCGGCCGCGCGGTGGTCGTATCCGGTCTGACCGTGATCGTTGCCCTGGCGGGCCTCCTGGTCACGGGCCTGGCGGTGTTCAGCTCGATCGCGCTCGGGACCATGGTCGTCGTCCTGATGGCGGTGATCGGCTCGATCACGGTGCTGCCCGCGGTGCTGACGCTGCTCGGCGATCGGATCGACCGCGGCCGGCTGCCGTTCGCCGGCCGGATCCGCCGTCGCGAGGGCCGCGGCTTCTGGGCGCGCCTGGCGGGCACCGTGGCCGCCCGACCGGCCGCGTCGCTGATCGCGTCGGTGTTCGTGCTCGCCTCGCTCGCCGTCCCCGCGGCCGGCATGCACCTGGGCGAGACGACTGCCGACGACCTGCCGGACGACATCCCCGAGGTGGTCGCCCTGCGCCACATCGAGGGTCTCTTCCCGGGCGCCCCGGCGGACGCGGTCCTGGTGGTCGAGGGCGAGCACCTCGGGTCGCCCTCCAGCCGGGCTGAGCTCCACGACCTGGGCGAGCGGGCAGCGGCGATCACCGGCGGCGCCGGGGAGCCGGTGGTCCAGATCGGGAAGGCGGGGGAGACCGCCGCCGTCTCGGTGCCGATGCCGGAGATGAGCCGTGACGACGCGACCACCGTGGTCGGCGATCTCCGCTCGGAGCTCGGGGACGGCACCAAGGCCGGCACGGTGCTGGTGACCGGCGAGGCGGCGGAGAGCGCCGACTTCACGACGGCGCTGCACGACTCGATGCCGATCGTCGTCGGCATCGTCCTCGCCCTGGCGTTCGTCCTGCTGGTCGCGGCGTTCGGCTCGCCGTGGCTGGCGCTGTCGGTGATCGGGCTGAACCTGCTCTCGGTGGCGGCGGCCTACGGGGTGCTGACGATCGTGTTCCAGCACGGCTTCGGCGAGGACATGCTCGGGTTCACGAGCAACGGGGCGGTCGTCCCGTGGGTGCCGCTGTTCCTGTTCGTGATCCTGTTCGGGCTGTCGATGGACTACACGGTCATCGTGCTCGAGCGGATCCGGGAAGCGCGCCGGAATGGGCTCGATCCCCGGGCCTCAGTCGCCGAGGGCGTCGGCGCGACGGCCGGTGCCGTGACCAGCGCCGCGGTCGTGATGGTCGCCGTGTTCACGCTGTTCGCGATGCTGAGGCTGCCGGAGATGAAGCAGCTCGGCGTCGGGCTCGGCGCGGCGATCCTGATCGACGCGACCCTGGTCCGCGGGGTGGCCCTGCCGGCGGCGGTGGCACTGCTCGGTGAGCGCCGCTGGCGAGTTCGCCGGACCCGCGGGCGCCGTGCGATCATCGGCCGGGGTCGCGAGGCGGCCCTGAGGCCGGTCCATGATCGCTGAGCAGGCATTCGCGAGCGCCGTCTCCCGTCACCGGGAGGCGGCGCTCTCGTTGCTCGTCCCGGCGACCGCCGTCGCCGGCTTCGCCTGCACGGTGATCTGGGCCGGCACCGGCTTCGGCTCCTACTGGCCGATCTGGGTCTGGTTCGCCGGGCTCGTCCCGATCTCGCTGTTCTGGATCCTGCCGCGCGTGACCGAGGAGCAGGAGGGCCGGCGCCTCGCCCTCGCCGTCCACGCGGGCCTCACCGCCTGGGTCATCGCGATCCTCGTGATGATCTGGATCGCCGCCGGCGGTGGGCCCTTCTGGCCGCTGGTCACGATCGTCGTCCTGATCGCGGCGGTCGTCCTCCACGCGGTCATCCTCCGCCGAGCTGAGGACCGCGGCGAGCACGAGCTCGAGGAGCGGGTCGTCGAGCTGACCCGGACCCGCCGCGGCGCCCTCGACGTCCAGGCCGAGGAGCTGCGCCGGATCGAGCGCGACCTGCACGACGGCGCGCAGGCGAGGCTCGTCGCTCTGAGCATGCAGCTGGGGCGCGCCGAGGAGCGCCTCGCCGACCGTCCCGAGGACCGCGAGCTGGTCCGCGCCGCCCGCGAGGAGGCGGGTGCGGCGATCGCCGAGCTCCGCGATCTCGCGCGCGGGATCGCTCCCCCCGTCCTCGCCGACCGCGGGCTCGGGCCCGCGCTCGAAGCGCTGGCGGGACGCTCCGCGATCCCGGTCGACGTCGAGATCGACGCGGGGGAGCGCCTGGCGCCCGCGATCGAGACGGTCGCCTACTTCGTCGCCGCCGAGGCGTTGACCAACGCGGCCAAGCACGCCGGCACGCCGGCGACGCTCCGGGTCTCGCGGCACGGCGACGTCCTCCGGCTGGTCGTCGCCGACGACGGTCCCGGCGGCGCCGATCCCGCCGGCAGCGGGCTGTCCGGCCTCCGTGGCAGGGTCGAGGCCGTCGACGGCGAGCTGACCATCGAGAGCCCAACCGGCGGCGGCACGACCGTGACCGCCGAGCTCCCGTGCGAGTAGCGCTGGTCGAGGATCAGGCGCTCCTGCGCGAGGGGATCGTCGCGCTCCTGCGCGAGCAGGGGATCGAGGTGGTCGCTCAGGCCGAGGACGCGCAGAGCTTCCTGAGCGCGGTCGGCGCTCACCATCCCGACGTCGCGATCGTCGACGTCCGCCTTCCCCCGACGTTCACGGACGAGGGGCTGCGTGCCGCTCTGGAGGCGCGGCGGAGGCACCCGGGCCTCGGGGTCCTCGTCCTCTCCCAGTACGTCGAGCCCGCCTACACGACCGAGCTGCTCGAGGTCGGAAGCGGTGGCGTCGGCTACCTGCTGAAGGAGCGCGTCGCCGAGGTGCGGACCTTCGTCGACGCGGTCGAGCGGGTCGCCGAGGGCGGCACCGTGCTCGACCGCGAGGTCGTGAGCACGCTCGTCCGCGGGTCCGAGCCCGCGGGCTCGGAGACCGGGATCGGCTCGCTCACGCCGAAGGAGCGGGAGGTGCTCGAGCTGATGGCCGAGGGCCGCACCAACGCCGGGATCGCGAAGGCCATGGTGGTGACGCAGGGAGCCGTCGAGAAGCACATCTCGAGCATCTTCGGGAAGCTCGACCTGCCCCAGGGCGGCGACGACCACCGCCGGGTGCTGGCCGTGCTCACGTACTTGCGGGCGACCTCCGAGGGCTGACGCCACCCGGTTCGCGGCGCTAGCCTGCGCCGCATGGAAAAGCTGAAGGGCCTGATCCTCTCGGGCGGCGCCGGCACCCGGCTGCGCCCGATCACGCACACCTCGGCGAAGCAACTCGTGCCGGTCGCCAACAAGCCGGTCCTCTTCTACGGCATCGAGGCCCTCGTCGAGGCCGGCGTCACCGAGGTCGGGATCGTGATCGCCCCCGAGACCGGCGACGAGATCCGCGAGGCCGTCGGTGACGGCTCCGCGCTCGGCGCGAGCATCACCTACATCCCCCAGGCGGAGCCGCTCGGCCTCGCCCACGCGGTGCTCACGGCGGAGGAGTTCCTCGGCGAGGACCCCTTCGTCATGTACCTCGGCGACAACCTGCTGCGCGACGGCATCACCGGGCTGGTCGAGGCGTTCCGCCGCAACGAGCCCGACGCGCTGATCCTCCTCACCCAGGTGCTGGAGCCCGAGCACTACGGCGTCGCCGAGCTCGACGGCGAGCGCATCGTCCGGCTCGTCGAGAAGCCGGCCGACCCGCCTTCCGACCTCGCGCTGGTCGGGGTCTACATGTTCAAGCCGGTCGTCTTCGAGGCGGCCCGCTCGATCGAGCCGTCGGCCCGCGGGGAGCTCGAGATCACCGACACGATCCAGAAGCTGATCGACACCGGGCACACGGTCGAGCAGCACCGGGTCAAGGGATGGTGGAAGGACACCGGCCAGCTCGCCGACATGCTCGAGGCGAACCGGCTGGTCCTCGAGGACATCGAGCCGCGCGTCGACGGCGAGGCGATCGACTGCAAGATCGAGGGACGGGTCGTGATCGAGGAGGGGGCGACGCTGGAGCGCTGCACGGTCCGCGGGCCGGCGGTCATCGGCGCCGGCAGCCGCCTCGTCGACTCCTACATCGGCCCCTATTCCGCGATCGCGCCGGGCTGCGAGGTGATCGGCTCCGAGGTCGAGCACTCGATCCTCCTGGCGGGGGCGAGCGTCAGTCACCTGCCTTCGCGGATGGAGGCGAGCCTGCTCGGCCGCAACGTCCGCATCCTCCGTGCCGAGGGGTTGCCGAAGACCCTGCGAATGCTGGTCGGCGACCGCTCCGAGATCACGCTCGCATGAGGGTCCTCGTCGCCGGGGCCGCTGGGATGCTCGGCCAGGACGTCGCAGCCGCGGCGCGGCGGCGCGGCCACGACGTCGCCGCGATGACGCGGACCGACCTCGACGTGACCGATCCCGCGTCGATCGACCGGGCGATCGCCGAGGTCAGGCCGGAGGCGGTCATCAACTGCGCCGCCTGGTCGGCCGTCGACGGCGCCGAGGACGACGAGCGCGGCGCGATGGCGATCAACGACACCGGCGCGGCGCTGCTCGCCGCCGGCGCCGCCCGGGTCGGCGCGAGCGTCCTCTACCCCTCCAGCGACTACGTCTTCGACGGCACCAAGGGCACCCCGTACCTGGAGGACGACATGCCCGACCCGATCAACGCCTACGGGCGCTCGAAGCTCGGCGGCGAGGTCTCGGTCGCCGCCGCCAACCCCAAGCACTTCATCGTCCGCACCTCGTGGCTCTTCGGGCTCGGCGGCGGCAACTTCGTCGAGACGATGCTGCGGATCGGCGCCGAGCAGCCGGAGGTCCTGGTGGTCAGCGACCAGCGCGGCTGTCCGACCGCGACCGCCGACCTCGCCGAGGGGATGGTCCAGCTCGTCGGCACCGACGCCCATGGGATCCACCACATGGTCGGCGGGGGCGAATGCACGTGGTTCGAGTTCGCGACCGAGATCTTCGACCAGGCCCACATGGAGACGCGGGTGATGTCGGCGACGACCGAGATGATGGCTCGCAAGGCGAAGCGGCCCGCCTACTCGGTGCTCGGGCACTCGCGCGAGGATGCGATCCTGCTCCAGCCCTGGCAGCATGCCCTGCGCCGTTATCTCGACGACAGGGAGCTGACCGCGCCGTGAGACTTCTAGTGACCGGTGGAGCCGGGTTCATCGGCTCGACCTACGTTCGCCGGCACCTCGCCGAGCGGCCGGACGACGAGATCGTCGTCCTCGACAAGCTCACGTACGCCGGGCGGCGCGAGAACCTCGCCGACGCTCCCCCGTCGCAGATCGAGTTCGCGGAGGCGGACATCGCCGATCGCGAAGCCGTCGCCCGGGCGGTCGACGGCTGCGACGCGGTCGTCAACTTCGCGGCCGAGTCGCACGTCGACCGCTCGATCGCCGAACCTGACGCATTCATCCAGACCGACGTCTTCGGGACCTTCGTCCTCCTCGAGGCCGCCCGTGACGCCGGCATCCGGCACCTGCAGATCTCGACCGACGAGGTCTACGGCTCGATCGAGGAGGGGTCGTTCACGGAGAGCTCCCCGATCGACCCCTCGTCGCCCTACTCCGCCTCCAAGGCCGGCGGCGACCTGCTGGTCGGAGCGTTCCAGAAGACCTACGGAGTCGATGCGCTGATCGTCCGCGCCTCGAACAACTACGGGCCCTACCAGCACCCGGAGAAGCTGATCCCGCTGATGGTGCTGAACGCCATGGCCGGTGACCGGCTGCCCGTCTACGGCGACGGGATGCAGGTCCGCAACTGGCTCTTCACCGAGGACTTCGCGAGCGCGATCGACGTCGTCCTCGAGCGCGGCGAGGCGGGCGAGGTCTACAACGTCGGCGGTCCTGAGGAGCTTCCCAACATCGAGGTCGTCAAGCGCATCCTCGAGCTCACCGGCCGGGACGAGTCGCTGATCGACCACGTCGGCGACCGGCTCGGGCACGACCGCCGCTACTCGCTCTCGGCCGATCGGACCGAGGGACTCGGGTGGAGGGCCCGCGTCCACTTCGACGAGGGGATCGAGCGGACGGTCGCCTGGTACCGCGACAACCGCGACTGGTGGGAGCCGATCCGGTCGGGCGAGTATCGCGAGTACTACGAGCGCCAGTACGGGACGAAGCTCGGGTCGTGACCGCCGTCGTCGAGACCAGGCTCGACGGGCTCGTCGCGATCGAGCCGACCGTCCACGGCGACTCCCGCGGGTTCCTGATCGAGAGCTTCCAGACGGAGCGCTGGCGAGAGCTCGGGATCGACGAGGAGTTCGTCCAGGAGAACCACTCGCGCTCGACCCAGCGCGGGACGCTCCGCGGCATGCACTTCCAGACCGAGCCCGGGCAGGGCAAGCTCGTCCGCTGCCCGCGGGGCGCGATCTACGACGTCGCCGTCGACCTCCGCCGCGGCTCGCCGACCTACGGGCGGTGGGAGGGGCACATCCTCGACGACGAGCGCCATCGCCAGCTCTGGGTCCCGGTCGGCTTCGCCCACGGCTTCCAGGTCCTCAGCGAGGTCGCCGACGTCGCCTACAAGCTCACTTCGCTGTACGACCCCGAGACCGAATCCGAGATCGCCTGGAACGATCCCGACGTCGGCGTCGACTGGCCGGTCGACGATCCGCTCCTCAGCGAGCGCGACAAGTCGGCGCCCCGCCTCGCCGAGGTGGCGGACGGCCTTCCCTTCGCCTACGGCTCCTAGCCCCGCTTCGGGCGCCGCCGGGCTCAGCGGCAGGCGCGCACCCGCTCGTGGAGCGTGAGGATCCGGCCGTCGAGCAACTCGGCGTCGACCTCGATCAGCGGCTTGCGACGCTCGCGCAGGAGTCGCGAGTTGAGCTTGCGCGCGAACGGCGCCGAGCGGACGGTCCCGCTGGGGCTCCCGTCGACGCGGAAGGAGGCGCGGACGAGTGAGTCGGAGGGGTCCTCGCCCGGTCGCTTCACCCGTGCCGTGAGGTCGCCCGGCTTGTGACAGCGGACCCCGTCGCGGCGAACCGGGTCGGAGAGCTTCAGCTTCATCGCCGGCTTCGTCCGGCACGACTTGCCGGCGCAGTCGCCGATCCTCTCGAGTCGCTCGGAGAGCGCGCGTTTCACGGCCCCGTAGTCCGGGTCCCGTCTGAGGTTGTCGAGCTCGTAGGGATCGCGCCGGAGGTCGTAGAGCTCGACCTGGTCGTCCCAGTAGCGCACGAACTTGTAGCGGTTGGTCCTGACCGCCTGATACTCGGTGCCGCGCGGGTTGCCGTTGTCGAGCTCGGGCGTGTCCTGTTCGATCAGCACCTCGCGGCCGTGCAGGCGATCGGGATGTCCGGCGAACGGAAGCAGGGAGACGCCGTCGGGCGGCAGCCCCGCCTTCGCGCCGGCAGCGTCGACGATCGTCGGCGCGAGGTCGGCGTTGACGACCTGATCGCCGACCTCGGTCCCGCGCGGGATCCCCGGCCCCCGCATCAGCAGCGGCACCCGGACCGCCTCCTCGTAGACCCTGTTCTTGCCGCCGCTGAGCCGGTGCTCGCCGTGGAAGAACCCGTTGTCGGAGGTGTAGACGACGATCGTGTTCCGGAGCTCGCCGGTGTCGCGGAGCTGCTCGACGATCCGCTCGACGCCCTCGTCGATCGCCAGCAGCGACTCGGCACGGCAGCGGTAGACCGTCGTGGTGTGCTCGATCTGCTCCGGCGTCATCGGCTCGAGCTTGCGGATCTGCCGCGGCTTGTCGGCCACGTCCTCCTCGTTGAAGCTCGGGGGCAGGGGGAGCGGCTCCTCGTCGAGCAGGCCGGCATGGCGCGGGGCCGGCTTCGCCGCGCCGCCGCAGCGGCCGCCGTTCGGCGCGCCCTCGTGCGGGGCCAGGTAGTTGACCGAGAGGAAGAACGGCTGCTCCGACGGGGCCCGCGCGGCGATCGCGTCGACCGCCTTGTCGGTGAAGACGTCGGTCGAGTAGCTGCCGGGGTCCCGGGGGTCGTCGGGGTCCTCGTCGGCGGAGCCGTAGGTGACGGTCCGCCCGGCCTCGAGCAGCTTGTAGCCGTAGTACCAGTAGGTCAGCTTCGAGCCGTGCCAGTCCGACCAGCCCGGTGGGACGCCGACGTCGCTGCTCTCGTAGCCGTTCAGGAACTTCCCGACGTAGCCGGTCCAGTAGCCGGCGCGCTGGAGCCAGACCGGAAGCGTCCGGTCGATGTTCAGCTGCTCGAACCCGCCCTGCGGCGGCGCGTTCCCGCGGACCCGGTGGTTGTGGGCGTACTGGCCCGTCAGGAACGTCGCGCGGGCGGGGCAGCAGAGCGGCCAGTTGACGACGCTGTCGGTGAAGGTCGCGCCGGCGCCGCCGATCAGCCGCTCGGTGGCCGGCATGAACCGCATCTCGTCCACGGTCTGGTCGTCGCTCATGATCACGACGACGTTCGGCTGCCCCTGCGCTGTCCGCGCCGCCTGTGCCGGCGCGGGATCGGCTGCCCCCGAGCCGGGACCGAGCAGGGCGAGGAGCACCGCTCCCGCGGCGAGCGCTGCCGCTGCCGTCGCTGCCCGCATCCGTTCAAAGCCTCCCATAGCGCTGCCTCCACCGTGCCGGAACACGCCCGGCCCGCGCGAGTAGCGCTCGCGGGGGCCCGTGGGACGGGATCGCTAGAGTCGATCGATTGGCCACGGCGACTGAACAGAGTGAGAAGACGGACCCTCTGGAGGGGTTCAGCGAGCGCACTCGCGCGTGGTTCGAGCGCTCGTTCGAGGCGCCCACGCCCGCTCAGGAGCAGGGCTGGCCGGCGATCGCGACCGGTGCCAACACGCTGATCTGCGCGCCGACGGGCTCGGGCAAGACCCTCACCGCGTTCCTCTGGGGCATCGACCGGCTCGCGCGCGAGAAGGAGCTCGGCCGCGAGGAGACCGCGGCGGGCGAGCCGCAGGAAGCCGATGCGCCGCGGAGCACCTCGTCGGTGTCGCTGGTCTACGTATCGCCGCTCAAGGCCCTCTCCTACGACGTCGAGCGCAACCTGCGGGCACCGCTGGCCGGGATCGGCGCGGACCTCACGATCGGCCTGCGCACCGGCGACACGCCGCAGCGGGAGCGTCAGGCGATGCTCCGCAGGCCCCCGGACATCCTCATCACCACGCCCGAGTCGCTGTATCTGATGCTCACCTCCCAGGCGCGCGACATCCTCACCGACGTCGAGGCTCTGATCGTCGACGAGATCCACGCCGTGGCGCCGACCAAGCGCGGCGCTCACATGGCGCTGACGCTGGAGCGGCTCGAGCGTAACGTCGCCGTCAACGCGAACGACGGCGGCGGCCGCGAGCGGCCGATCCAGCGGATCGGCCTCTCGGCGACCCAGCGGCCGCTGGAGCGGATCGCCGGGTTCCTCGCCGGTCCCGGGCGCGAATGCCGGATCGTCGACGCGGGCGTCCGCAAGGAGATGGACCTCGAGATCGTCGTGCCGGTGGCCGACATGGCGGATCCCGGCGTTCCCGTCGGGGCCGGCGGCGGCAACGGAGACGGGGTCGAGCTGCCCGGCCCGGATCCCTCGGCTCCCGGTGCCGTGTCCGGCGACTCGCCCTCGCGCGGCATCTGGCCCGCGATCTACCCGGAGCTGCTGAAGCTGGTGCGCGAGCACACCTCGACGATCATCTTCGTCAACAACCGTCGCGGCGCCGAACGCCTGGCCAAGCGCCTGAACGAGATGAACG
>JAGQUO010000096.1 GCA_020438445.1 Solirubrobacterales bacterium | reverse complement strand
GATCGGCGGGATCACGCGGCCGGCGCTGTCGCGGCCGATCTCCGCGTAGTAGTCGAAAGCCGCGGCGCACCACTCGATCTCGTCCCGGTTCTCGATCAGCGGCTTACCGCCCTCCGACGTCATCGTCCGGGCCAGCTCCTCACCGCTCTCGCGCAGCCGCCGTGCCACCTCGTGGAGCATCTCGCCCCGCTCCAGCGCCGGGGTGCGCGACCAGGACTCGAACGCCTCGCGGGCGGCGGCGACGGCCGCATCGAGCTGCTCGGGCGAGGCCGACGCGACGGTTGCGACCGTCTCCGTCGTGTAAGGGTTCTCGACCGCGATCGGCTCGCCGGCCCCGGCGACCGCCTTGCCGCCGATGAGCAGGTGAGCGACGCTCACGCGGCCGAGCCGGCGGGGCTGATCGGCTCCTTGCCCGAGGCGAGGGCGCTGAGACCGGTCTCGTCGTCGTCGGCTCTGACCTCGGCCATCTTCTCGGCGCGCCGCTGCTGCCAGGTGACGAAGACCATCGCCGCCACGGTGACGACGAAGAGCATCGTCGCGATCACGTACACCTGCACCGGGATGCCGCGCTGCGCGGCACCGAAGATGTAGAGCGGGAAGGTGACGGTCGTCCCGGAGGTGAAGTTCGAGATGACGAAGTCGTCGATCGAGAGCGCGAACGCGAGCAGTGCCGCCCCGACCAGTCCGGGCGTGAGGAGCGGCAGCGTCACGGTCCGGAACGTCGTCAACGGCGTGGCGCCGAGATCGCGGGCGGCCTCCTCGAGTCTTCGGTCGAAGCCGATCAGACGCGAGCGCACGACGATGACCACGAACGAGATCGAGAACATCACGTGCGCGAGAAGCAGGCTGAAGAAGCCGAGCGAGATCCCGTAGATCAGGAACATCGACAACAGCGATGCGCCGATGACCACCTCGGGCGTCGCCATCGGGATCACGATCAGGAAGTTGGCGGCGCGCCTGCCGTGGAACTGGTGGCGGACGAGGGCGATCGCGATCATCGTGCCGAGGATCGTCGCGATGATCGTCGCCAGCGCGGCGAGCCTCAGGCTGGTGAGGAAGGCGTCGTTGAGGTCGGGGATCGCGAAGGCGTCGCCCCAGTACTTGGTCGTGAACCCGCTCCAGGTGTAGTTGAACTTGCCCTCGGGGTCGTTGAACGAGAAGACCGCGATCAGCGCGATCGGGATCAGTAGGTAGGCGATCGCGAGCGCCGCCCAGATCGAGACGGCGTGATAGCGGAGCCAGCCCCAGGCGCGGGTCATGTGGCCTCCTCCTCGTCACCCATCAGCGCCTCCGAGCCGGCGAACCTGATGTAGATCAGGACGATGATCAGGATCACCGCCATCAGAATGAACGACATCGCCGCAGCGGTCGGATAGTCGCGCAGGCTCAGGTACAGCGACTGGATCGCGTTGCCCACCATCGACGTGTTGGTCGATCCGAGGAAGGTGGCGTTGATGTAGTCGCCGGCCGCCGGGATGAAGGTGAGTAGCGTGCCCGCGACGATGCCCGGAGCCGACAGCGGCAGCGTCACCTTCACGAAGGCGGCCCGGGAGGACGAGTACAGGTCCTTCGCGGCCTCGATCAGCCGGGGGTCCAGCCGCTCGAGGCTGGCGTAGATCGGCAGCACCATGAACGGCAGGAAGTTGTAGGTGATGCCGGCGATCACCGCGCTCGGCGTCGCCAGCACCTTGCCGTTCTCCCCGAGGATGCCGAAGGTCTTGAGGACGTCGACCACGACTCCGTCGTCGGAGAGGATGGTCGTCCAGGCGATCGTCCGGATCAGGTACGTGGTGAAGAAGGGCGCCACCACGGCGAACAGGAGGGCGTTCTTCCAGCGCCCGCCCCTGAACGCGATCGCGTACGCGAGCGGGTAGGCGATGATCAGCGCGATCACCGTGGCCGTGCCCGCGTACAGGAACGAGCGGAAGAACTGCTCGCTGTAGCGGTCCCAGCCGTCCGAGTAGTTGGCCCAGTCCCAGGTGAACTCGAAGCCGGTCTCCAGCGTGCCCGACTCGAGCGAGAGCCGGAGCATGAAGTAGAGCGGGATGACGAAGAAGAGGACCAGCCAGATCAGGCCGGGCCCCATCAGCCAATAGGGGACCAGGCGGCGACTGAGCGGTTTCGACTCGTCGTTCATCAGTTCAGCTCAGCCGCCGCCGTCCACCTTCGATCATCAGCCGGTGACCACCGCCTGGAACGCCTGCTCGACCTCGGAGACGTCCTCGGGGCTCCCCGGAGGATCGACCTGGGTCGAGCAGTCCTTCGTGTACTCCTCGGTCGGGAACACGAGCGGGCTGTCGGCGACGTCCGAGTTCTGCTGCTCCAGCACTTCCTTGACGCCGTCGACCGGCGAGAAGTAGCTGTTGTACTCGGTGATCTGCGCCTGGTTCTTCGGGTCGTAGACGTAGTTCATCCACTCGTAGGCGGCCGTCGGGTTCGGAGCGCCGACCGGGATCAGCATGTTGTCCGACCAGAGCATGCAGCCCTCGGTCGGCATCACGAACTGGATGTCCGGATCGTCGGCCTGCAGCTGGACCGCATCACCGGACCAGCCGATCACCGCGACCGCGTCGCCGTTGGCGAGGTCGTTGGTGTAGTTGTTGCCGGTGAAGCGGCGGATCTGGCCGTCGTCGGCGGCCTGCTTGATCTTGTCGATGGCGTCGAGCCAGTCCTGCTTGGTCGCGTCGGCCGGGTCGATGCCGTCGGCCTTCATCACCAGCGGAACGGTGTCGCGCATCTCGGTCAGCATCTCGACCTGGCCCTTGTACTTGGGGTCGAACAGGTCGTTGATCGACTTCACGTCGGGAGCCTGGGCCTTGTTGACCACGAGACCGGTCATGCCGCTCTGCCACGGCAGCGAGAAGTCGCGGTTCGGGTCGAAGGACGGGCTCTGCAGGCTCGGGACGAGGTTGTCCATCGCCGGCTTGACCGCCTCCTGGTCGAAGTTCTGCACGTACCCGAGGTCGTGCATCTTCTTCGCCATCCAGTCGGTGACGACGATGATCGAGCGGCCGCCGGACTCGCCCTTGTCGAGCAGCGGCTGCATCTTCCCGAAGAACTCGGTGTTGTCGTTGACGTCCTCGATGTACTTGACGCTGAGGCCCGTGTCCTTCTCGAAGTCGGGCACGGTGTTGTTGTCGATGTAGAACGGCCAGTTCGAGATCGTCAGGCTGCCCGTGGCCTTGCCCTCGGCCGCGGCCGTCGAGACGTCGCCCGTGTCGCCGCCGCCCTCGATCCCGCCGCCGCCACCACCGCACGCGGCGAGCAGCACGGCTGCCGCCAGCACGGCCATGGCCGCGAGCGACCTCATCCAGCCCCTTGCCCCATTCATCGTCTTACTGCCTCCTCGGCTAGTGCCTATCGGTTCCGTTTCTCTTTCCAAAGACTCGAGCGCCTGCGATCAGGCCGCCGCGGATCGATCCATCCCCAGGGCCTCGTGGTCCGCCGTCGCGCGCTCGCTGTCGGACTCGCGGACGAGGTGGATGTGCTCGGGGGTCCAGGAGAGCGACACCTCGGCGCCGCCGCCCGGAAGCGACTGCCGCTCCGACTCGTCGGTGTTCGGGCACAGCACCGTCATCCGCGAGCCGCCGCGGAGCTCGACGACGAGCTGGGTGGCCGTGCCCAGGTACACGGAGCTGGCGACGACGCCGTCGACGCTCTGGGCGTCGGCCCCCTGCTGCGGTGCGACCTCGCCCTTCTTCGCGACGAAGAGCTTCTCGGGACGGACGACGGCGTGGCACTGCTCGCCGGTGGCCAGGCCGTTGGCCTCGGCGCTCACGGTGACGCCGGCCTCGAGCTCGACCTCGGCCTTGTCGCCGGAGAGCGAGCGGACCACGCCGGGCATCAGGTTCGAGACGCCGATGAAGCCGGCGACGAACGTCGTCGCCGGCCGCTCGTAGACCTCGACCGGCTCGGCGACCTGCTCGACGATGCCGCGGTTCATGACCGCGATCCGGTCCGACATCGTCAGCGCCTCCTCCTGGTCGTGGGTGACGTAGACGAAGGTGATGCCGATCTCCTGCTGGATCCGCTTGAGCTCGAGCTGCAGGCCCTTGCGGAGCTTCAGGTCGAGAGCGCCGAGCGGCTCGTCGAGCAGCAGGACCTTCGGCAGGTTCACGACCGCGCGCGCCAGCGCGACCCGCTGCTGCTGACCGCCGGACAGCTGGTTCGGCTTCCGGTTGGCCTCGGCCGCGAGCCCGACCCGCTGCAACTCCTCGTCGACCCGCTTGGAGATCTCGTCCTTGCCGACCCGCTTGCGCTTGAGCCCGTAGGCGACGTTGTCGCGAACGGTCAGGTGCGGGAACAGGGCGTAGCTCTGGAAGACGGTGTTGGTCGGCCGCTTGTGAGCCGGGAGCCCGGCCACGTCGCTGCCGGCGACGAGGATCTGCCCCGCGTTGGGCTCCTCGAAGCCGGCGATCATCCGCAGGGTCGTCGTCTTGCCGCAGCCGCTCGGGCCGAGCAGAGTGAAGAACTCACCCTCCTTGATGTCGAGGTCGATGTCGTCGACCGCCGTGAACTCGCCGAACCGCTTCGTGATGCCTCTCAGGCTCACGCCGCCGGAACCGGCATCGCCGCTGGATGTGGCTGCTGCTTCCGTAACTCCTCCTCACAGGTCCGGAATTTCTGCCCTCCTGAAACCTAACCTACTTCGGCCGGGGGCCGAAAGGGGGATCGGGAAAGTTCCGCGCATTGCCCCAAACGGAGGGCCGGTCGTTGTACGAAGCGTACAATCGCCGCGAAGGGGCTTGAACCAAATCTCGGTTGTGTCCTCCAAATCGACGTTCTACCTTTGTGCAAAGCGTCGAGTCGACCCGGAAGGAGAGTGGGGATCGTGGCTGTCAGCACCCCCCAGGACGTTCACCCGAACAAGCCCGAGGCGGGCACGAACCTGCAGGAGACCGCGCGGAAGCACCTGTGGATGCACTTCTCGCGGATGGGCGGCTACGACGACGATCACGAGATCCCCGTCATCACCCGCGGTGAGGGCCCCTACGTCTGGGACGACCACGGCAAGCGCTACCTCGACGGGCTCAGCGCCCTGTTCTGCTGCAACGCCGGCCACGGCCGCGTCGAGTACGCGGAGGCGGCCGCCGCCCAGATCAAGGAGCTCGACTTCTTCACGAACTGGAGCTACGCACACCCCCGTTCGATCGAGCTCGCCGAGCGGATCGCGGAGCTGACCCCGGGCGACCTCGACCACGTCTTCTTCACCAACTCCGGCTCGGAGGCGGTCGAGTCGGCGATCAAGATCGCGCGGGCGTGGCACCGGGTCCACGGCCGCGGGCAGCGTCACAAGATCATCTCGCGCGAGGTCGCCTACCACGGCACCACGATGGGGGCGCTCACCGCGACCGGCATCACCGCGCTCAAGGTTCCGTTCGAGCCCTCGATGCCCGGCGGTTCGCACGCGCCGAACACCAACCACCTGCGCTGGCCGGCGGACCGCGACAACCTCTGGGCGGCCGAGCGGCTGCGCGACCGGATCATCTTCGAGGGGCCCGACACGGTCGCGGCGGTGATCCTCGAGCCGCTCCAGAACGCGGGCGGATGCATCCCACCCCAGGACGGCTACTTCCAGCGGGTCCGCGAGATCTGCGACGAGTTCGGCGTTCTGCTGATCTCCGACGAGGTGATCTGCTCTTGGGGCCGGCTCGGTCATTACTTCGGCGCCCAGCGCTACGACTTCCAGCCGGACATGATCACGACGGCGAAGGCGCTTACCGGCGCCTACATACCGATGGGGGCGATGATCGCCTCCGAGGAGATCTACGAGCCGTTCTCCAAGGGCACGGCGTCCTTCGCGCACGGCTCGACCTTCGGCGGCCACCCGGTCGCCGCGGCGGTCGGCCTGCGGAACCTGGACGCCTTCGCGGAAGAGGACCTCTGCGGGCACGTCCGCGCCAAGGAGGGCGAGTTCCGGCAGACGCTCGAGGACCTGCGCGACATCCCGATCGTCGGCGACGTCCGCGGCGCGGGCTACTTCCACGCGATCGAGCTGGTCAAGGACCGCGAGACGCTCGGCGGCTTCGACGCCGACGAGCAGGAGTGGCTGCTGCGCGGCTTCCTCTCCGGCGAGCTCTACCGGCGCGGGCTGATCTGCCGCGCCGACGACCGCGGCGACCCCGTCATCCAGCTCGCCCCGCCGCTGATCTGCGACACCGAGCAGTTCCAGGAGATCGGGACGGTCCTCCGCGAGGTCCTCGAAGAGGCCTGGGACAAGATCCAGTCCGAGTAGCCGCCCGCCCCGGGACGGCCCCCGGCATCATGCTCACCGTCGGCAGCCTCCTCGACGAATTCGGCCTCGAGCTCGCCGTCGACGGTGCCGCCGACAACCAGATCCGCTGGGTCCACATCAGCGAGCTCGACGACCCGACCCCGTTCCTGTCGGGCGGCGAGCTGCTGCTGACCAACGCGATCAACCTGAAGACCGCGGCCAAGCAGCGCCGGTTCGTCCGATCGCTGGCCGACGCCGGGGCCGCCGCGCTCGGCGTCGCGGTCGGGCTCGACCATGCCGAGCTCCCGCCGGCGATGGTCGACGAGGCCGGCTCGAGGGCGCTGCCGATCTTCGAGCTCCCGTTCGAGCTGCCGTTCATCGCGATCACCCGCTGGGCGTCGACGCGGCTGATCGAGGAGGGTTACGAGGCGCTGGAGCGGAGCGTCGAGGTCCATGCGCTCCTCGAGGGGCTGGTCCTCGCCGAGCGCGGGCTGCCGGAGGTGATGCGGGCGATCGCCGACTCGGTGTCGGGCGCTTCGCTGCTGATCGACGATCGCGGGATCGAGCTCGCGCGGCACCCGCAGGAGCGCGGCATCTCCCAGCAGGCGGTCTCGGACATCAGGGTCGAGGTGAACGAGCGGGCGGAGGCCGGCCGGCAGGCGATGTTCGTCGCCGAGCGCGGCACCCTGGCGGGTCGCGCGATCGCGGTGCCGGTGCCCGTGGGCGGACACGGCGGTCGCCGTCATTGGCTGGTCCTCGCTCGCCGCCGCGGCGAGATCGGCGACCTCGAGCGTCTGCTCGCGCGCCAGGCGGCGATGGTCGTCGCGCTCGAGCTGATGCGCGAGCGGGCGGTTCGCGAGACCGAGCGCCGCCTGGCCGGCGACGTCCTCGCCGAAGCGCTGGGAGGCCAGCTCGGCGACGAGGACCTGCGGGGCCGCCTGCAGCCGTTCGGGATCGAAGGTCGCGTCGCCGTCCTCCTGTTCGAGCTCGACGAGTCCGCCGACGATGCGGTCGTGCTCGCCGATTCGCTCCGGGCGCCGGCCCTGGTCGCCGTCAACGCCGCCGCAGGCAGGCCGCTGCTCTGCGCGATCGTCGACTCGGGCGACCGCGATCCGATCGAGCTCGCGCGCGAAGGGCGGTCGGCGCTCGCCGCCTCGGGACGGACCGTCCGTGCCGCCGCCAGCCGACCGGTCCAGGTCGGGGCGCTGCGGCGGGCCTTCCACGAGGCGCGCTGCGCGCTCGAGGCGACCGCGATGGCGAACGGCAACGCCCCGGAGGTGGCCTCGCATCGGGATCTCGGAGCCTTCACCCTGCTGCTCTCGCTGCAGGACGACGAGGCGCTCCGCACCTACGCCGACAACCTGCTCGGGCCGATCTCGGAGGGGGAGGGCGAGTACGGGCCCGAGCTCCTGCGCTCGCTCGAGGCGTTCATCGAGCGCAACGGGCAATGGGAGCGGGCCGCCCGCGATCTCTACTGCCACCGCCATACTCTCCGCTACCGGATCCGCAGGATCGAGGAGCTGACCGGCCGCGACCTCGGCCAGGCCCAGGACCGCATCGAGCTCTGGCTCGCGCTGCGCGCCCGTGAGCTGGTGCGATAGTCCCCGAAACCAGCAGACAACGACCAGAAAGAGGAGAGAGATGAAGGTTGGAGTCCCCACCGAGATCAAGGAGGAGGAGTACCGCGTCGCGCTGACCGCCGTCGGCGCCCGCGAGCTCGCCGAGCACGGTCACGAGGTGATGATCCAGAAGGGGGCGGGGGAGGGCAGCGCGATCGCCGATTCCGACTACGCCGGACAGGGCGCGCGGATCGTCGAGACCGCGGAGGAGGTCTTCGCCGAGGCGGAGATGGTCCTCGGCGTCAAGGAGCCGCAGCCGGTCGAGGTCGGGATGCTGCGGCCGGAGCAGACCCTCTTCACGTACCTCCATCTCGCGCCGGCTCCGGATCTGACCAAAGGCCTCTGCGAGTCCGGGGCGACCTGCATCGCGTACGAGACGGTCGAGGACTCCAACGGCGCGCTGCCGCTGCTGGCGCCGATGAGCGAGATCGCCGGCCGGCTCGCGACCCAGTCCGGTGCGTTCTTCCTCGAGAAGCCGATGGGCGGCCGCGGCATCCTCCTCGGCGGGGTTCCGGGGGTCGCGGCGGCGAACGTGATGGTCATCGGCGCCGGCGCCGTCGGCATCAACGCCGCCCAGATCGCGGTCGGGATGGCCGCCGACGTGTTCCTGTTCGATCTCAACATCGACGCCCTGCGTCGCGCCGACCTCCAGTTCGGCGGCTCGCTGTCGACCGTCTACAGCTCGACGCTCTCGATCGAGACGATGCTGCCGATGATGGATCTCGTGATCGGCGCGGTCCTCGTCCAGGGCGCCCGGGCACCGCACGTGATCAAGCGCGAGCAGCTCGGTCTGATGAAGCGGAACGCAGTCCTCGTCGACGTCGCGATCGACCAGGGCGGCTGCTTCGAGACGTCGAAGCCGACGACGCACAGCGAGCCGGTGTACGAGGTCGACGGGATCACGCACTACTGCGTGGCGAACATGCCGGGCGCGGTCCCGATCACATCGACGCAGGCACTGACGAACGCGACGCTGCCGTACGTCCTCTCGCTCGCCGACAACGGCGTCGAGGGTGCGCTCGCCAAGGACCCCGGCCTCTGGCCCGGGGTGAACGTCGCCGCCGGCAACGTCACCCATCCGGGAGTCGCCGAGGGCGTCGGCGCCGATTACGTGCCGGTCAAGGAAGCGCTCGGGATCGGCTGAGAAGGGAAGCGAGGAGGAGACGGCCCATGGCCACCGCAGAGAAGACGAAGGTCCGCAACTTCATCGACGGCGAGCTCGCCGACGCCGCCGACGGCGCGACCGACGAGGTCGTCAACCCGGCGACCGGCGAGGTCTTCGCGGAGGCGCCCCTGTCCACGGCCGAGGACGTGGATCGGGCGGTTCAGGCGGCCCGGCGGGCATTCGACGGCTGGGCGCGAACGACTCCCGCCGATCGGGCGGCGGCCCTGTTCGCGCTGGCCGACATCGTCGAGGAGAACGCCGACCTGCTGTCCGATCTCGAGGCGACCGACGCCGGCAAGCCGCGCAACGTCTTCAAGGACGACGAGATCCCGGCGATGGCGGATCAGCTCCGGTTCTTCGGCGGCGCGGCGCGCGTCCTCCCCGGAAGTGCCTCCGGCGAGTACGTCGAGAACAAGACGTCGATCATCCGCCGCGAGCCCGCCGGCGTCGTCGGCCAGATCGCGCCGTGGAACTACCCGCTGATGATGGCCGTGTGGAAGATCGGCCCGGCGCTGGCAGCGGGTTGCACAACAGTGCTGAAGCCGGCCGAGACGACGCCGATCGCCACCCTCAAGCTGGCCGAGCTCGCGGCCGACGTGTTCCCGCCCGGCGTCCTCAACGTCATCGGCGGCCTCGGTCAGCCCGCCGGCTCCGAGCTCGTGACCCATCCCGAGGTCGACATGGTCTCGCTGACGGGCTCGCCGGAGACGGGGAAGTGGATCGCCAGGGCCGCTGCGGACTCGCTCAAGCGCGTCCACCTGGAGCTCGGCGGCAAGGCCCCGGTGATCGTCTTCGATGATGCGGACCTCGATGCTGCGCTGGAGACGATCGCAGCCTGCGGCTACTACAACGCGGGCCAGGACTGCACCGCGGCCACTCGCGTGCTGGCGGCCCCGGGCGTGTACGACGACGTCGTCTCCGGGCTCGCCGAACAGGCCGGCTCCAACTACGTCACCGGCGACACGTTCGACGAGGGCACGACCCTCGGCCCGGTCAACTCGGAGCGCCAGCGCGAGCGCGTCAAGGGGTTCCTGGAGCGCCGGCCCGACCACACCGAGGTCGTCGCCGGCGGCGGCACTCCCGACCTGCCCGGGTACTTCGTCGAGCCGACGGTCGTCGCGAACGTGCGCCAGGACGACGAGATGATCCAGTCGGAGATCTTCGGCCCGGTCATCACCGTCCAGCGGTTCGACGACGAGGCGCAGG
>JAGQUO010000095.1 GCA_020438445.1 Solirubrobacterales bacterium | reverse complement strand
GCGTCGCCGCGGCGGCGAGCGGCCTGCCACTGGTGCTGACCGAGGCCGACAGCCACCTCGGCCTCGCGAATCGCCTGCTCGCGCCGCGCGCGCGGCGCGTCTGTCTGGCGTTTCCGATCGCGGGCCGCGAGGGCCCGCGCTACCTCGTCACCGGGCGCCCGGTCCCGGCCGCGATCGCGGCTGCCGATCGCGGCGCCGCTCGCGAGCGCTTCGGGATCGATCCCGAGGTGCCCTGTCTGCTGATCTTCGGCGGCAGCCTCGGTGCGCTGCGGATCAACCGCGCGGCCGCCGCCGCGTTCGGGCCGGGCGGGCCCGCCGCCGACAGGCCCTTCCACGTGCTCCACATCGCCGGCTCCCGCGATTACCCGGAGCTCGCGCCGGAGCTCGGGGGTGCTTCGCGCTACACGCTGCTCGAGTACCTGCCGGATCTGGGGGATGCGCTGGCCGCCGGCGACCTCGTGCTCTCGCGCTCCGGCGGCTCCGTGTTCGAGCTGACAGCGGCCGGTCGCCCCGCCGTCCTCGTTCCCTATCCGTACGCGTCGGCACGCCATCAGCATGCGAACGCCCGCTGGATGGCGGAGGCCGGGGCGGCGACGATCGTCGAGGACGGCGATCTCGACGCCGAGCGGCTGCTGCAGGAGGTCGAGCCGCTGCTGTCGGACCGGGCGCGGCTGCACGAGATGGCGGCGGCCTCCCGGTTGCTCGCGCGACCGGACGCCGCCGAGCGGGTCGCGGCAGAGATCCTCGCGGCGGCGGCCGAGGGAGGTGGTTGATCGTGGAGGACCGAGCGCCGCTGCACTTCATCGCGATCGGCGGAGCGGGGATGAGCGGCCTCGCCCTGGTCTGCGACCGTCTCGGCCACCGGGTGACCGGATCCGATCGCTCGGAGTCCGTCTATCTCGACCGGCTTCGTGCCGCGGGAATCGAGCCGCGCGTCGGCCACGATGCCGACTCGGTGCCACCCGACGCCGAGATCGTCGTCTCGACGGCGATCCCCGACGACAACGTCGAGCTCGTCCGCGCCCGCGAGCGCGGCCAGGTGGTCATCCACCGCAGCGACCTGCTCGCCCGCATCTGCTCCCGCAAGCGCCTGATCGCCGTCGCCGGCGCCCATGGCAAGACGACCACCGCCGGGATGATCGCCCACGCGCTCGCTCGGGCCGGAGGGGACCCGTCCTTCCTGCTCGGCGGCGAGCTCCCCGGGGCCGGCCCCGGGGGTGCGCCGGCCAACGCCGACTGGGGGTCCTCCGACTGGATCGTCGCCGAAGCCGACGAGAGCGACGGCAGCTTCCTCAGGCTCGAGCCGGAGGTGGCCGTCGTCACCAACGTCGAGCTCGACCACCACTCGCACTGGGGCGGCGAGGCCGAGCTGGTGGACGCGTTCGCCCGCTTCGCCGCGCCGGCCTCCGCGCTGGTGCGGCCGGCCGAACCGCGGTTCGCGACGCTGGACGGCGCGGGGCGGATCCTCGGGTTCGCCGTCACGCCACGGGCCGGCGGCCCCGGGCCGGCGGCGGCGCTGCTGGCGACCGACGTGACCCCGACGGCGGGCGGCTGCAGCTTTCGGATCGTCTCCGAGGAGCTGGGCGAGCGGGAGGTCAGGTTGTCGGTTCCCGGCCTCCACAACGTCGCCGACGCGACCGCGGCGATCGGCGCGATGACCTGTGCGCTCGAGCTCGACGAGCGCCTGCCGCGGGTCGAGGAGCTGATCGCGGCCCTCGAATCCTTCCCGGGGATGGCACGCCGGCTCGAACGTAAGGGCACCCGGGCCGGCGCGGTCCTCTACGACGATTACGCTCATCACCCGACCGAGGTGGCGGCGTCGCTGGCGGCGCTCCGGGAGTTGCCGCACCGGCGCCTGATCGCGGTCTTCCAGCCGCACCTCTACTCGCGGACGAAGGCGCTCGCGTCGCGCTTCGGCCGCGCGCTGGCGGGCGCCGACGAGATCGCGGTGCTGGACGTCTATCCCGCCCGCGAGCAGCCGGTCGGGGAGCTGGCCGGGGTGAGTGGCCTCGACGTCGCGAACGCGGCAGCCGATGCGGCCCCGGGCAGGCGCGTCGAGTGGCTCGTCGATCTCGAGACGGCCGAGCGGTTCCTGGCCCCCCGGCTGGAGGAGGGCGACCTGCTGGTGACGATCGGTGCGGGTGACGTCTTCAAGCTCGGCGAGCGCCTCGTGGAGGACCGATGACGGGAGCCCCCGAGGAGATCGAGCGGGACTTCGACCTGTCGCGACTGACCACGGTCAGGGCCGGCGGGCGGGCTGCCATGTTCGCTCGCGCCGGCACCGAGGAGCGGCTGGTCGAGCTGCTCGCCTTCGCCGCTCGCGAGGGAGCCCGGGTAGGAGTGGTGGGCTCCGGATCGAACCTGCTCGTATCGGATGACGGATTCAACGGCCTGGCGCTCAAGCTCGACGGCGATCTCGCGCGGATCCAGCGGGACGGTGACAGGCTGCTCTGTGGCGCCGGCGTCCGGCTGCCGTCGGCAGCCGCCAAGTCGGCCGGTTGGGGCCTCAGCGGCCTCGAGTTCGGGGTCAACATCCCGGGGACCGTCGGCGGGGCGGTGCGGATGAACGCGAATGCCTACGGCGGCGAGCTCGCCCGCACTCTCGACTGGGTCACGATCTGCACCGCGAGCGGAACCGGGCGGCGGACGCCCGATGAGCTCGGCTTCTCCTACCGACGCTCGAACCTGCGCGACGGCGAGGTCGTCGCCCGTGCGCAGTTCTCGCTCGAGCCGGCGGACCCCGCCGCCGTGAAGGCGACGCTCGCCGGGATGCGGACGAAGCGGCGGGAGGCCCAGCCGTCCGGGATCAAGACCTTCGGATCGACCTTCAAGAATCCCGATGACCCGCGGGCCGAGGGCCGGTCGTCGGGGCAGCTGCTCGACGCCGCCGGCTGCCGCGGGCTGCGCGTGGGCGGAGCGAGCTTCTCCGAGAAGCACGCGAACTTCGTGGACAACGACGGAACCGCGACGACCGCCGACATCCTCGCCCTGATGGCGGAGGGACGCCGGCGCGTCCACGAGCTCACCGGCGTCGTCCTCGAGCCCGAGGTCCAGGTCCTCGGTGAGGTCGAGTGGCCGGTGGGTTGGGACCTGGAGGAGGACGGCTGATGGCCGCGCGGGCATCCCGGCTGACCCGGCGCCCGTCGCTGGCGCTGCCGAAGTGGTCGCGGATCAGGAACCGGCTGATCGTCGTCGTCCTCGTCCTCGGGGCGCTGCTGGCCGGATACATGCTCTGGTTCCGGGACTCGTCGCTGGTCGAGATCGAGGACGTGAAGGTGACGGGCACCGGTATCGGCCCCGGCGTCGAGGAGCAGCTCGCGGCCGCCGCGACCGGGCTGAGCACGCTGCATCTCGACCGCGCTGCGATCGAGGGCGCCGTCGCCGACGATCCCTCGGTGGTCGCGCTGAAGATCGACACCGACTTTCCCCACGGCGTCACCATCGACGTCCAGAGTCGCCCACCGGCGGGCTGGGTCGATGCGGAGGGCGGGACGCTGCTCGCGGGCGACGGGACCGTCCTCGCGACCGGGGTCGAGCAGCCCGACGGCATGCCCGAGATCGCCGGCGGCGACGCCGACGGCAGCCGTGCGGAGGGCCGGGAGCTCGCCGCCGCCAGGGTGATCGGCGCCGTCCCGGCGCCGCTGGCGCCCCAGGTCGAGAAGCTCGCCGTCGACGATCAGCACGGCGTCGTGGCGAGGCTGAACGGTGGCATCGAGCTCCGGTTCGGCGCTCCCGGCAACGCCGACCAGAAGTGGCGGGCGGCGGCTGCGGTCCTCGCCGATCCGAAGCTGACCAGCGCCACCTACATCGATCTCTCGGTGCCGTCGAGACCGGTCGTCGGATAGCCTTTTCCGACCCTCGACTCTCGCCTGAGGGATCGAAAAGCCTCAACCAGTGCTTGAGACAGCGATCTTGCAGAGGGTCTAGGGTTGCGTTGACAGCCGCGGGGCTGTCGCTTACTTTGGCTGCAGTTTGCGCGCAGCGAGCGCGCAAACTCTCAACTATCACTCAAGCTCCGGACGGACTGAAGAAAGGCGAGTGAAGCTCAGATGGAGGCTTCCAGTTACCTGGCAGTGATCAAGGTGGTCGGCGCCGGCGGCGGCGGCACCAATGCGGTCTCCCGCATGGTCGACGCAGGCCTCAAGGGTGTCGAGTTCCTCGCCGTCAACACCGATGCCCAGGCGCTGCGCTCCTGCGATGCCGACGTCAAGCTCGCGATCGGCCAGGAGCTGACCCGCGGCCTCGGCGCCGGCGGCCAGCCCGAGGTCGGAGCCGGAGCGGCGGCCGAGAGCCGTGACGACATCAAGGAGGCCCTGAAGGGCGCCGACATGGTCTTCGTGACCGCCGGGGAGGGTGGCGGCACCGGCACCGGCGCCGCCCCCGTGATCGCCGAGATCGCGAAGCAGGAGATCGGCGCGCTCACGGTCGGCGTCGTCACCAAGCCCTTCGAGTTCGAGGGCGCCAAGCGCATGCAGCAGGCTCTGGACGGCATCGAGAAGCTGCGCAACGAGGTCGACACGCTGATCATCGTCCCGAACGAGAAGCTGCTCAACATCGTCGAGCGGCGCGAGCCGATCAGCGAGGCGTTCCGGAAGGCGGACGACATCCTTCGCCAGGGCGTGCAGGGGATCACCGACCTGATCACCGTCCCCGGACTCATCAACCTCGACTTCGCCGACGTCCGCGCGATCATGACCGACGCCGGCTCGGCCCTGATGGGCATCGGGACCTCCGCCGGCGAGACCCGCGCCGTCGACGCCGCCAAGGAGGCGATCTCCTCGCCGCTGCTCGAGTCGGCCATCGACGGCGCCACGGGCATGCTCCTCAACATCACCGGCGGCGAGGACATGGGCCTGTTCGAGGTCAACGAGGCGGCCGAGGTCGTCTCCAGCACCGCCGACAAGGGCGCCAACATCATCTTCGGGGCCGTCGTCGACAACACGATGGGCGACGAGCTCCGCGTCACGGTCATCGCGACCGGGTTCGAGGGCTTCGAGATGCTCGCCCGCCGCCCCGCCGAGGTCCGCCGCCGCAGCCGCCGCCGCGGGGTCCAGCCGCCGAGCGACCGCGAGATCCGCTCGCTCGAGGTCTCCGACGACGACATCGACATCCCTCCCTTCCTGCGGGACTGAGGGCTCGCAGCTCGGCGGGAACCCGGCCATCGGGCGGGATCACGCCCATATCCGGTCGCAATCCCGCCCGGTGCGACCGGATTCGGCTCACTGGTCCGCCAGCGCCAGGATCAGCTCGCGGATCGCGCCCGGATAGCGATAGGTGATGCCGCCGTGCTTGCCCTCGAAGAGCTCGAGCGAGTGATCGACGCCGAGCCTGTCGAGCTGCCCCGCGAAGGCCTGGGCGCCGAGGTCGAGGAAGTACTCGTCGCCCTTGCCGGCGTCGAGGTGGATCCGCCGCATCGAGCGCAGCGCGTCGGCGTGCCCGGGCGCCATGACGACCGGGTCGTGTTCGAGCCAGAGGTCCCAGACGTCGGGGATCATCCGGCCGCTGACCGGGTCGAAGGGCACGAGGGCCTTGCCCGGGCGATCGGGGTCGGGTGAATAGCAGGCCGCGTAGCCGTACATCTCGAGCGGGCCGCCGTGGTGCCCGAAGTCGAACGGGTCGGCCTCGGGCAGCCGCTCGAAGAAGACGTCGTAGGAGGATTCGTAGCGGTCCCGCAGGGTCCGGATCGTCGCGGCGATGCTCGGCGGCATCGAGAGCTCGAAGAGCGAGTCGCCGGCGTGGGACGCCAGGGCGGAGAAGACGTCCGGCCGCATCATCGGAACGACCATCGCCCCGTAGCCGCCCGACGACTTGCCGGTGATCCCGCGGTGGTCGCGGTCGCCGGCGGTCGGGTAGCGCTCGTCGATGAACGGGACGACCTCGTCGCAGAGGTAGGACTGATAGCGGCCCGTGCCGGTGGAATCGAGGAACTGCGAGCCGCCGTACGACGTCCAGCAGTCGACCATGACGACGATCGCGTCCGGGCACTCCTCCGAGGCCAGCATCGCGTCCATCCGCTCGACGAAGGTCGGCTCGAATGCGCTCCGGCTCGTCCACATGTCGAGCTGCCCGGTGTAGCCCTGGATCACGAAGATCGCGGGCAGCGGGCGCGGGTGGTCGAGCTCGACTCCCGGCGGCCGGAGCACATAGAGCGGCCGGCGAGCGGGATCGCCGAGCGGGTTGTCGGCGAGCAGATCGGATTCGACGACGAGGCGGTCGAGAGTGCCCGCCAAAGGGCGGCTCCAGGGCCTGCCGAGTTCGTCGTCCGGGCTCGGGTTCTCGTGGATCAGACGCATCGGCCGCACCTTAGACCGCGACCCGCCACCGGGAATCGCGGGGCTCCGCGCTAGCCTGCCGCGCGTGACCGCAGACGAGCTCCGCCGGACCCCGCTCTACGACGAGCACGTCGCCGCCGGCGGGCGGATGGTCCCGTTCGCGGGCTGGGAGATGCCGGTCCAGTACGAGGGCGTCGCGGCCGAGCACGCGGCCGTCCGCGAGCGAGCGGGGATGTTCGACGTCTCCCACATGGGACAGATCGGGACCTCGGGTCCCGATGCCGAGCGCTTCCTGCAGTTCGCCGTGAGCAACGACGTCTCGAAGCTCGCAGCCGGCGGTGCGCAGTACTCGTGCCTCTGCGCCGACGACGGCGGCATCCTCGACGACCTCTTCAGCTACCTGTTCGCCGACGGCAGCTACCTGACCGTCTCCAACGCCGCCAACCACGAAGGCGACCTCGCCCGCCTGCGCACGCTCGCCGGAGGCTTCGACGTCGCGGTGGCCGATCTCGCGCCCGAGCACTCGATGATCGCCGTCCAGGGCCCCGCGGCCCGAGACGCGGTCACCGCCGTCACCGACGGGGAGCTGCCCTCGCGGATGCACACCGCGAGCCTCGAGGTGGCGGGCGCGCCCGCTCTGGTCTGCGGCACCGGCTACACCGGAGAGGACGGGGTCGAGATCATCCTCGGCAACGACGGCGCCGCCGGGGTCTGGCGGGCGCTGCGAGAGGCCGGAGTCACGCCCTGTGGCCTCGGTGCCCGCGACACGCTGCGGCTCGAGGTCTGCTTCCACCTGCACGGCAACGACATGGGTCCCGACCGCAACCCGATCGAAGCCGGCCTCGGCTGGTGCTGCCGGGAGGAGACCGGCTTCGCGGGATCCGAGGCGGTCGCCGCGGCACGGGCCGAGGGGACGGCCGAGCGCCTGGCCGCCTTCGCGATCACCGGCAGGGGCATCCCGCGCCAGGGGAATCCGATCCTCCTCGGCGAGGAACCGGTCGGGACCGTCACCAGCGGGACCTTCTCGCCGTCGCTGGGGTTCGGGATCGGAATGGGATACGTTCGCTCCGGCCTCGCCGAGCCGGGTACGGAGGTCGAGATCGACGTCCGCGGCCGCCGCCGCTCCGCCGAGATCCGCAAGAAGCCGCTTTACGCCAAGAGCAACTGACACCGATCGGAGGAAGGAACAGATGGCCACCGAGGAGAGCTACCCAGAGGAGCTGCGCTATCACCCGGAGCACGACTGGGCGCGGGTCGAGGGCGATCAGGCCACCTTCGGCATCACCTGGTTCGCGCAGGACTCGCTCGGCGACGTCGTCTTCTTCGACCCCCCCGAGGTCGGCGCCACGGTCGCCAAGGACGAGCCCTACACCGAGGTCGAGTCCGTGAAGGCGGTCTCGGACGTCATCGCCCCGCTCAGCGGCGAGATCCTCGAGGTGAACGCAGAGGCGGGCACCAACCCCGAGCTCATCAACACCGACCCCTACGGAGGCGGCTGGATGGTCAAGGTCCGCCTCAGCGACCGGTCGGAGGTCGACGACCTGCTCGACGTCGCCGCCTACAAGGACCTCATCTCCGACTAGGCGGTTCTCTAACCTCTCGCCGGTGAGCGGCTACACCTCCGTCACCGACGACGAGCGCCGCGAGATGCTCGCGGCCATCGGCGTCTCCTCGATCGAGGAGCTCTTCGACGTGCCCGCCGGAGTCCGCCTCGACCGCGATCTCGAGCTCCCCGGCGGGAGGACCGAGGCGGAGGTCTACGACCGCCTGCGCGAGCTCGCATCCCGCAATGCCGACGCCGAGTCCGAGATCTGCTTCCTCGGTGCCGGCATGTACGACCACTACGCCCCGGCGATCGTCGACGCGATCGTCTCCCGATCAGAGTTCCTGACCCCGTACACGCCCTATCAGCCGGAGATCTCCCAGGGCGGCCTGCAGGCCATGTTCGAGTTCCAGACGGCGATGACCGAGCTGACCGGGCTGCCGCTCTCGAGCGCCGGCCTCTACGAGGGGCCCTCGACGGTCGCCGCCGCCGGCTACCTGGCGATCGGCGCGACGAAGCGGCGGCGGTTCGTCGTCTCCGGGGGCGTCAACCCGGAGTCCCGCGAGACGCTTGCCACCTACTCGGCCGGCTACCCGGCGGAGGTGGAGACGGTGCCGCTCGCCGGCGGGCTCACCGACCTCGATGCGCTGGCCGCCGCGGTGGACGAGTCGACCGCCGCCGTCATCGTCCAGTACCCGAACTTCCTCGGCGCGATCGAGGACCTCGAGCCGATCGCCGCCATCGCCCACGAGGCCGGCGCCCTGCTGATCGCCGCCTGTGACCCGATCGCCCTCGGGATCCTCCGCACACCCGGGGAATGCGGCGTCGACATCGCCGTCGGCGAGGGCCAGCCACTCGGCAACCGCCTCGACTACGGCGGCCCCTCCTTCGGGTTCTTCTGCGCCACCGAGGCTCAGATCCGCCGGATGCCGGGCCGGATCGCGGGAGAGACGACGGACGTTGACGGCCGTCGCGGGTTCGTCCTCGCCCTGCAGACCCGGGAGCAGCACATCCGCCGCGAGAAGGCCACCCACAACATCTGCACCGCCCAGGCCCTGAATGCGCTCGGGGGGATGATCTATCTGAGCTGGCTCGGCCGCCGCGGGCTGGTCGAGCTCGGCGAGCTGCTGGTGCGCCGCACCCACTACGCCCGCGAGCGCCTCGACGGCATCGCCGGCGTCTCGCTGCTGCACGAGCAGCCCGTCGTCCGCGAGTTCGCGATCGGCTTCGACGGCTCGACCGAGCAGGTCCTCAGGGACTGCGCCGCAGCCGGGATCGCCGCCGGTGTGCCGCTCGGCGAGGAGTACGGCAACGGCCTCCTCGTCGCGATCACCGAGCAGCGCACGGTCGAGCAGATCGATCGGCTCGCGGAGGTCCTCGGCGAGGCGGTCGCCCGCGCGGCGCCCGCCGCGCGCGAGGAGGTGACAGCATGAGCACGGAGGCGACCGGCCCGCCCGCGACCGCCGCGGTGCCGACCCCGATGCAGCGCGACCGCGCGACGACGATCTACGAGCGGTCGGTTCCCGGCCGCCGTGCCGCCTCGATCCCCGAGTCGGGCGTTCCCGGCGGCGAGGTGCCGCTCGAGGAGCTGGTCCCGAAGCGGCTCCTGCGTGATCGGCCGGCTCGCCTTCCCGAGGTCTCCGAGCCGGAGATCGTCCGTCACTACAACCGGCTCTCGAGGCGCAACTTCGATCTCGACTCGGGCATCTATCCGCTCGGGTCCTGCACGATGAAGCACAACCCGCGCCTGAACGAGCGGGTCGCGGCGCTGCCCGGGCACGCGCGGCTCCACCCGGCCCAGCGTCCGGACCGGGCGCAGGGCGCGCTGGAGCTGATGTGGTCGCTCGAGCGGGCACTGAGCGAGATCTGCGGCCTGCCGCACGTGAGCCTGCAGCCGTCGGCCGGCTCGCACGGGGAGCTCGCGGGACTCCTCCTCACGAGGGCCTTCCATGCCGCCGCCGGCGAGTCCGAGGCACGGACCCGGGTGCTGACCCCCGACACCGCCCATGGCACCAATCCGGCGTCGGTGACGATGGCCGGTTACGAGGTCGTCAAGGTCGCGACGAACGCCGAGGGGGGAGTCGACCTGGACGATCTCCGCGACAAGGCCGACGAGCGGGTCGCATGCCTGATGCTCACGAACCCGAACACGCTCGGGCTGTTCGACCGCAACATCGCCGAGATCACCGGCCTCGTCCGCGATGCCGGTGGCACGCTCTACTACGACGGCGCGAACCTGAACGCGATCATGGGGCACTCGCGGCCCGGCGACATGGGCTTCGACATCGTCCACGTCAACCTCCACAAGTCGTACAGCCAGCCGAACGGCGGCGGCGGGCCGGGAGCCGGGCCGATCGCCGTCTCGGACCGGATCGAGCCGTTCCTCCCGGTG
>JAGQUO010000094.1 GCA_020438445.1 Solirubrobacterales bacterium | reverse complement strand
GGCCTGATGAAGTGGGCGAGCACCCCCTACTCCTACCTGGCGATGACCAAGCCCTCGCCCTACTCGCAGGAGTCGGCGCGCCAGCAGCTGCTCGTCTCCGAGCGCAAGTACGCCTTCATCTACCCGATGGAGAAGAAGCGCGAGTGGTACGGACTCGACCGCGAGGAGCGTGGGCGGATCATGCGCGACCACATCGAGACCGGCCGCCGCTACCCGCAGATCACGATCAACACCGCGTACTCGTTCGGGATCGACGACCAGGAGTTCGTCGTCAGCTTCGAGTGCGACGAACCCGGTGACTTCCTCGACCTCGTACAGGAGCTGCGCGGCACCGAATCGAGCGCCTGGACGCTGCGGGACATCCCGATCTTCACCTGCGTCGCGATGTCGGTGGGTCAGGCCCTCGACGCGCTCGACGGCTCCGCCACCTCGCGCAGCGCGCCGGCGCTCGTCTGACCGGGACCCGGGAAGCCTCACCCATGTCCGCCCCAGGCACACCAGACAACCCCGTGCGCGTCGCGATCGTCGGCTCGGGCCCCGCGGGCTTCTACGCGGCCGAGGCACTGCTCTCCCATCCCGAGCTCACGATCGAGGTCGACATGATCGACCGGCTCCCCACCCCCTACGGCCTCGTCCGCGCCGGCGTCGCCCCCGACCATCCGAAGATCAAGAACGTGATCCGCCGCTACGAGAAGACGGCGGGCCACGAGGCCTACCGCTTCTTCGGCCACGTCACCATCGGCCGCGACGTCAGCGCCGCCGAGCTCGCGGACGCCTACCACGCGGTGATCTGGGCTTACGGCGCAGGCGCCGACAGGCAGCTCGGGATCGCCGGCGAGGACCTGCCCGGCTCGCACGCCGCCACCGATTTCGTCGCCTGGTACAACGGCCACCCCGACTACGCCGATCACGAGTTCGACCTCTCCTGCGAGCGCGTCGTCGTCATCGGCAACGGCAACGTGGCAGCCGACGTCGCCCGCATGCTGGTCCTCCCCCGCGATGAGCTCGAGACGACCGACACCGCCCATCACGCGATCGACGCGCTCGCCGATTCCGGCGTCAGCGAGGTCGTGATCCTCGGCCGCCGCGGCCCCGCTCAGGCGGCTTTCACGAACCCCGAGGTCCGGGAGCTGGGTGAGCTCACGCAGGCCGACGTGATCGTCGATCCGGCGGCCGTCGAGCTCGACGAGGCCAGCGCGGCCTTCCTCGAATCCGACGACGCCGACATCACCAACCGCAAGAACCACGAGTCGTTCTCCGAGTTCGCCGCGCGCGAGGCCGAAGGCAAGCCGAAGCGGGTCGAGCTGCGGTTCCTCCGCAGCCCCGAGGCGATCGGGGGCGACGGCAAGGTCGAGTGGATCGACGTGGAGATCAACGAGCTCTTCACCGACGACGCCGGGGCGGTCCGGGCCCGCGGCACCGGCGAGACCGAGCGGATCGAATGCGGGATGGTGCTGCGCTCGATCGGCTACCTGGGAACCGGGATCGACGGCGTCCCCCACGACGCCCAGCGCGGCGTCATCCCGAACGTCGGCGGCCGCGTCGTCGACGACAACGGCCACCACCTGCCGGGCCAGTACGTGGTCGGGTGGATCAAGCGCGGACCGAGCGGCGTCATCGGCACCAACAAGAAGGACGCGCAGGAGACGGTCGAGCTGTTGCTCGAGGACGCCGCGGCAGGCACCCTTCCCAAGCCCTCGGGCGACGGGGGAACGCTGCACGCGCTGCTCGAGGAGCGCGGGGTCGACCACGTCGAGTTCGACGGCTGGCGCGCGATCGACGCGATCGAGCAGGAGCGCGGCGAACCGCACGGCCGCCCCCGCATCAAGCTGACCAAGATCGAGGAGATGCTCCACCACGCGAAGGGCGGCGGCGATGGCTGACCTGGCCGAGCTACGCGGCATGATCGAGACCGCCCTGCCGGGGGCGGAAGTCGAGGTCCTCGACGAGACCGGCGGCGGCGATCACCTGCGGGCGATCGTCTCGGCGCCGCAGTTCGAGGGCCTCAAGCGCCTCGACCAGCATCGCCTCGTCCGCGCCGCGGTCAAGGAGCGCTTCGACGACGGCGCGATCCACGCGCTTTCGATCACGACGAGCGTCCCGCGCTCCACCTAGTACCGGCGGGCCGAGGGCCACTTGCAGGGCTAAGGCTCCGCGCGCCATCTGTCGATGGGCGATCGTGGGCCCCGGGAGGGTCCCTCGTCCGATCCTGACAATCCGATGGCTTCACTCGAAGATCAGCATGCGCGTCGCGCGGAGGGCCTGCTCCGCCTCGCCGGCGAGCGCCGCTCCGGCGACCGCGGGGCGGTGCAGCTCGACGGTGCCGGCGCGGCGCTCATCGCCGGCGCCCCCGACGGCATCGCCGTGCTCGATCCGGAGGGGACCGTCGTCGCCTGGAACCCGGCCGCCGCGCGCATGTTCGGCATCGAGCGAACCGCTGCGATCGGCAATGACCTCGCCTCCCTCGTCTTCCCCGAGCATCTGCAGGCTGCGGTCCGCAGCGTCCTGCAGCGCCAGCTCAGCGATACCGGTCCCGCCGTCGCCCAGCGTGAGATCGAGCTGAACGCGCACCGCGCCGACGGCCGCGAGATCCCCGTGGACATCACGACCGCCGTACTCGGTGGCGATCAGTTCCCGCTCCTCGCCGTCTACCTCCGCGACGCCAGCGAGCGCAGCGAGCGTGAGCGTGAGCTGCATGCCGACGCGCGCCGGCGTTCCGCGGTGCTCGACCTCGGGCAGGTCGCGCTCGAGGGTCTGCCGCTCGACGATCTCCTGCGCCGCGCCGTCGGCCTCGCGGCCGAGGAAGTCGGCCCGACGCGCTGCGAGATCTGGGCCGTCGCCGAGGACGACGCGGCACTGGACCTGCGCGCCAGCACCGGCTGGCCAGAGGACGCGACGCCCGCGAGGATCCCGCTCGACGCCTCGAGCCAGCCCGGCTACACGGTGCTGCGCGGACAGGGCGCGCTCGTGGTCGAGGACTTCCGCCGCGAGGGCCGGTTCAGCCCGGTCGAGCCGCCCGGCACCCACGCCATCCAGAGCGCCATGTCCATCCGCATCGGGGGTGGCCAGAACCCGTTTGGGTCGTTCGTGCTCAGCTCCGACACGCTGCGGCGCTTCGAGCTCAGCGATATCTCGCTGATCGAGTCGCTCGGGCAGCTGCTCGGCGCTGCTATCGAGCGGACGCGGGTCAGCGATTCCCTCGAGGCGGCCGAGCGCCGGGTTCGCACTCTGATCGAGCGCCTGCCCTCGATCACCTACCGGGCCGGCCTCGGGGCCGGCGGCGGATGGGTCTTCATCTCCCCGCAGGTCGAGGAGGTCCTCGGCTACACGGTCGAGGAGTGGACCGCGGACCCGTCGATCTGGGAGAAGGGGATTCACCCCGACGACGTCGAGCGGGTGATCGCCGAGGAGATGCGCTGCGCTTCCGCGCTCGAGCCGCTCGACGTCGAGTACCGATTCCGCAAGCGGGACGGGCAGATGATCTGGGTGCGCGACCGCGCCTCGATCGGCCAGCGGGACGAGGGTGGAGCGGTTCTCGTCGACGGCCTGATTGCCGACGTCAGCGAGCAGAAGGCGGCTGAAGAGCGGCTCCGCTACCTCGCCGACCATGACGACCTGACCGGCCTACTCAACCGGCGCGGCTTCGAGGCCGCCGCCGACGCCCGCATCGAGGGAGGCACCCTGCCGGCGGGTCGCGGCGCGCTGATCGTCGTCGACATCGACCACCTGAAGCGGGTCAACGACACGCTCGGGCGGAGCACCGGCGACCGGATGATCGCCGACGTCGCCGCGATCCTCGCTGAGCAGATCGACTCATCGCACGTGTTCGCGCGGCTCGAGGGCGACGACTTCGCGCTGCTCGTGCCGGGGATCGGCGAGGCGCAGGCGCTCGAGACCGCCGGCGGGCTGCTCTCCGCGGTCCGCTCGCGGCCCGGGGCCGCGGCGCTGACCGCCAGCGCCGGCATCGCGCTCGTCGAGCGCGACATGGGCGTCAGTACGACGGACCTGCTCACGGCCGCCGACATCGCCCTGCACCAGTCGAAGGCGGCGGGGCGGGACCGGGCCACGGTCTTCACCGGCGAGGACCGGGGGAGGCTCGAGTGGGTCGGGCACGTGCGCAAGGCGATCGAGGAGGAGCGCCTCGTCCTCTACTCGCAGCCGATCGTCGACATGGCGACCGGAGTGCCCTGGACCGAGGAGCTGCTGGTGCGGATGCTCGACCCTGTCACCCAGCGCCCGATCACGGCCGGGGAGTTCGTTCCGACCGCCGAGCGCTTCGGACTGGTCCGCGGCCTCGACCACTGGGTCGTCAAGCGGGCGCTGGAGCTGGTCGCCTCGGGGCGCCGGGTCAGCGCCAACATCTCGGCCAGCTCGATCGGGGACCACGCGCTGACCGAGATGGTCGCCTCGAGCCTGCAGACCACCGGCGCCGACCCGTCGCTGCTCACGTTCGAGCTGACCGAGACCGCCGCCACCCCGGCGATCGAGTCGCTGCGCGACTTCACCTCGCGCGTCCAGGCCCTCGGCTGCGGCCTCTCGCTCGACGACGTCGGCACCGGCTTCGGCTCGCTCACCTACCTCCGCCACCTCCCGTTCACCGAGCTCAAGATCGACATGCAGTTCGTCCGCGGCATGCTCGAGTCCAACGCCGACGCTCGCATCGTCGAATCGCTCGTGGTCATCGCCCGCGGCCTCGGGATCAGGACCGTCGCCGAGGGGGTCGAGAACCCCGCCCTGATCGAGCCCCTCCGCGACCTCGGCGTCGACTGCGGCCAGGGGTATCTGTTCGGCCGCCCGGCGCCGATCGAAGTCCCAACGTAGCCATTGCCTAACCTGTCTGGACGATCCCGTCCACGACTTCCCAGGAGGCAGGCGAAATGGCAGCGAACCCGGAGCTCCGCGAGCAGCTCGAGCAGGCGATCTCCGCCAACAAGGTGCTGCTGCTCATGAAGGGCACGCCCGACATGCCGCGCTGCGGCTTCTCGATGCGCACCGTCGCGGTGCTCGAGCAGATGGGCGTCGAGTACGGCGCCATCGACGTGCTCCCGGTGATGGGCCCGCTCCGCGAGGTAACCGCCGAGATCTCCGACTGGCAGACCTTCCCGCAGGTCTACATCGACGGCGAGCTGGTCGGCGGCTGCGACATCGTCGAGGAGATGTTCGAGAGCGGCGAGCTTGCCGACGCCCTCGGCGTTCCCCAGCCGGAGACGGCCGAGACGCAGATGCCGGCGAACGCGACCGAGGCGGGCCTACCCGCGCAGTCGCCCCCGATGCAGATCGAGACCTAGGGCGACCAGGCGACCGCTCGGCCATCGGTCGCCGCGGCGTGGCGGCGACGGCGGCGTCCCTGGCGTCCCTTCTGGGGCCGTCCATCGCGCGATCGGCGCGTGAGATCAACATTTGGGACGTAGGACGTCCCGTTCGTCGATCTCACCGATTCGCGCGGTCGCGCAACCGTTCCTTCGCGGCGGCCTCGCACCCATTCGCGCACGGGGGTCGCGCACTCGCACGACCCGGCAGCTGGCTCGTGGGGTTTCGAACGGCCGAATGCCGTCGGCCTCGAGCCGCGCCCAGTGGCAGCTCGCTCCCCGCCAGCCGGCCGCGAAGCCCTAAGCGGTGGCGCCCGCAGCCGGGGAGTCTTCCTTCACCTGGAAGCTGCTCCCGCAACCGCAGGCGGCGACGACGTTCGGGTTGTTAACCGCGAAGCCGGCACCCTGCAGGCCCTCGACGTAGTCAACCTCGGAGCCGAATACGAACTGCATCGAGACCTTGTCGACGAGGACGGAGACGCCGTTGTGCTCGAAGACGTGGTCGTCCTCCTTACGCTTGTCGAGCGCGAGGGCGTACTGGAAGCCGGAGCAGCCGCCACCGCGGACGGCGACGCGAAGCGCTTGATCCTGCTCCTCCTGGCTCGCGAGCAGCTCCTTGAGCTTCTCGGCGGCGACGTCGCTGATCTTGATTGCTGACTCAGGTGTCTCCATGACTTCAGAAAGTATAGCCCCCTCACGGCGGGGTCCCGGCGGAGTCACTCCTCCTCGCCCGCGTCGTCGCCGTAGCGCCAATTGAGGTACTCGAGGATGCGCTTGGAGTCGTGGATCACCTCGTCGCCGTCGACCAGCACCGGCACCCGCTTCTGGCCCGTCAACTCGACCACCTCGGGGCGGGCGTCCCCGCGCCGGTAGGGAACGCGCTCTACCCGGTGGTCGAGGTCGAATCTGCGCAACCGCCGCTCGACGGCGCCGCACGGGCACAGGTGGTTGGTCGGGGTCGGGCAGCGCAGCAGCAGGATGGAAGGCTTCGCTCCGGAGCGCTTCGCCTCGCTCACGGGCGCGGGATCCTCCCCGCGAGGCGGGAGATGCGGCCGGCGATCGACAGGGCGGAGTCGGCTGCCCCGGGATCGCCCCCGACGCGGTCGCCGAGTTCCTCGCTCACCGCATCGAGTGCGTCCTCGAGCGTCTCCTCGTGCGGGCGCGGTGAGAACCCGAGCTCACGCTTCGCCTTCGCCGAGGAGTAGGTCCACCAGAGCGCGGCCGACCGCGTCTCATCGACGGCGAGCCCGAGCGGGAGCCCGAGCTGCTCGGAGACGCGAGCGCCCGCCGCGGCGACCTGCGCCGGCAGCTTCAGCTGCGGGGCGGGGACGCCGGACATGCGAGAGAGGTCGGCGAAGAGGCGTTGCAGCGTGAAGTTGCGGCCGCCGAGGATGTAGCGCTCACCGGTCTCGGCCTTGGCGTCGGCGAGCAGATGCCCATCGGCGACGTCGCGGACGTCGACGATGTTGAGGCCGCCGTCGACGTAGGCGGGGATCCGCCGCAGCAGGAACCGGCGAATCAGGCCCATCGAGCTGGCGCGGCCGCCGCCGGGCCCGAGCACGAAGGTCGGGTTGACGATGACCGCGTCGAGGCCGCGCGCGGCGGCACGGAGCACCTCGGCCTCGGCCTCGTGCTTGGAGTTCATGTAGGCGATCCCGAGCTTGCCGGCCGTGAACGGCTGCGTCTCGTCGGCGCGCCCACCGGTCGGCGCCGGCCCGATCGCCGCCACCGACGAGGTGTGGACGAAGCGCTCGACGCCCGCCGCGAGCGCCTCCTCGACCATGATCCGGGACCCGCCCTGGTTGACCTCGAAGACGCGATTGGAGTCGCTCCCCCGCATCGACGTCATCCCGGCGACGTGGAACACGCGGTCGGCGCCCTGCATGGCCCGGCGGACGGCGCGCCGGTCGGTGACGTCGCCGTTGATCCGCTCGAATTCGATCCCGGAGAGAACGTCGTCGTCGGTCGCGCTCCGGATCAGGACCCGGAGCTGATCCCCGCGGCGCGCCACCGCCCGCGCGAGGTGCGAGCCGATGAAGCCCGTCGAGCCGGTGATGAGGGTCGTCGGCATCGGGCTGATGGTAATGACGCCGCTCGGGGCGCCCCGAGCGGGCCAGCGGCTGAGTGATACAACGAACGGGTGAGCCCTGCCGAGAGAACGGCGATCGTCTGCGACACGACCGCCTACCTACCCGACGAGCTGATCGCCGCCCATGGAATCGAGCGGATCAGCCTCTACGTGTCGCTCGCCGGGGAACAGCGCCCCGAGATCGACATGGGCGACTACGCGACTTTCTTCGAGCGGCTGCGGGCGAGCGACGAGGGTGCGACCACCTCCCAGCCATCCGTCGGTGACTTCGTCGCGATCTACGCGCCGCTGCTCGAGGCCGGCCGGGAGATCGTCTCGATCCACCTCTCCGCCGGTATCTCCGGCACCTACGAATCGGCGCTGACCGCGCGCCAGCAACTCGTCGACGAGGGCGAGGGCGGCGAGCGGATCCACGTGATCGACAGCCGCACCGCCTGCGGCGGGATGGGGCTCCTGGCGCTCGCCGCCTCCGAGGCCGCCGAGCGTGGCGAGAGTGGTGAGGAGATCGTCTCGAGGCTCGCGGGCGCCCGCGAGGGATTGAGCATGTGGTTCGCCATCGACACGCTCGAGTACCTGCGCCGCGGCGGCCGCATCGGTGCCGCGCGCGCCTGGCTCGGCTCCGCGCTCCAGATCAAGCCGATCCTCACGCTCGAGGAGGAGATCACCCCGGTCGAGCGGGTGCGCACGCGCCGGCGCGTCTTCGAGCGGCTCGTCAAGTACGCCGAGGAGCTCAAGGAGGCAGGGCGGGACGCCTGGGTCGTCCAGCACATCCAGGACCCCGAGAACGCGCAGAGGCTCGTCGAGCGCTGCCGCGAGGTGATGGGCTCCGATCCGGTGTTCGTCTCTGAGATCGGCCCCGTCATCGGCGCCCACACCGGGCCCGGCCTGCTCGGGGTCGGCGGCCTGCCGTCCGAATACATGCGCTGAGACGCCGGCGAGGACGCCGCCACGCGCCTTCTAGGCCCGTCAGCGGCGGCGGCGCAGGGCGCGGAAGGCTACGAGCCCTCCGACGACGAACCCTGCGATCGCGGCGCCGCGGATCAGCTGCTCGCGATGCGCCTCGATCTGGCCGCGCCAGTCGGTCAGCTCGTTGACCTTGCCGCGGAGCTCGACGACGGAGCTCGCGAGCTGGGCCTGCTGGACGTCGATGTCGCGGCGGATCTCGGCGGCGGTGCGACCGGGAGCGCCGGGACGGGGTGCCGGGGAAGGAGGCGTGCCGCTCACTTGCCGTCACCCCCAAGCGTGGACTTCGTCTCCTTGACCTCCTCGATGGCCATCTCGGGCATCGGCGGGGTTCCCTTCTTGACGCTCTTGTAGGCGACGAAGCCGGCGATGGCCGCGATGATCAGCAGCAGCACCGCCTCGATGAGGAAGCCGGCCCAGACTGCCGTCTGGACGCCGAGGATGTCGTTTATCCCCCAGGCGACCGCGTGCATGATCATCGCCAGGGCCATCAGCACGAACACTCCGGCGGCGATGCCGACGATCGCGCCGCGGCCGATGTCTGTGACCTTCTCGGTCAGCTCCGCCTTGGCGAGCGCGATCTCCTCGCGGACGAGGATGCTGACGCGCTCGGTGACGTCGACGATCAGCTCGCCCACCTTGCGATCGCCCTGCGGCGGGGGCGGGGACTGAGGCGGCGTCGATCCGACGGGTGTGCCCGTCACTGGGTGGCCTCCATCACTCGGGCGGGTCCTCGCCGTAGATGCGGCGATAGAGGACCGCCGCCAAGCGGGCGGCGACGATGCTGGCGAGAGCCCCCGTGGCCGCGAGGAGCCCGGACCAGACCAGCCGCTTCGTCATCTCGTTGCTCATGGCACTTCCAATTCCCGCCCGGAGTGTCGCTAACCGGGGAGGGCGAGACTACCGGCCACCGGCTGCACGAGGCTTCTCAGCCGGGGCCGCGGCGCTCGAGGCCCAGGCACAACGTCTCGACGACCATGACGCGGGCGCGGTCGAACTCCTCGTCGGTCGCCGGCATCAGGCCGAAGACCCAGCCGGAGAGAAGCTGCTCGATAGCTCCGTAGAACCACATCGCCACGAAGTCGGGATCGACCTCGGCGCGGTAGAGGCCCTCGCGCTGCCCGTCGGCGACGATCTTGGCGACGACGTCGTAGGCGCGGCGGATCTCGGGAAGGTGGGTCGCCCCGAACGAGTTCGCCGCGCGGGTGACCTCGATGATGATCACCTTCATCAGCTCTGGGTCGTGCTTGTAGGAGTCGATGATGAATCCGGCGATCCCGTCGAGCTTCTCCCGCGCCGGGATATCGCGTTCGTACAGCGCGTCGCTGGCCGCGAGCAGCAACGACCAGCGCTCGGTGAAGAGCTCCGTCATCACCGCCTCCTTGGAGCGGAAGTAGTGGTAGACGAGCCCGTAGGCGACCCCGGCCTCGTCGGCGATGTCGGAGACGCGGGTCGCGTGGTAGCCCTGCCGCGCGAACACGCGGATCGCCGCCTCGAGGATCGCCCGGCGCTTGTCGACCGCCGGAACTCTGGCCTCAGTCACCGACGCCCACCTCCTCGGGCCACTCGTACGCCCCCGGCCGGCGGTTGGCCAGCGCCGGGATCCGCTCGCGGACCGACTCGAGTTCGTCGAGGTCAAGGTCGGCGATCGCGTGGCCCTCGCCGTCGGGAAGCTGGTCGAGGATGCGCCCCCACGGGTCGACCACCATGGAATGCCCCCAGGAGCTGAAGTGCGGCGGCGCCTCGCCGAACTGCCCGGCGGCGATCACGAAGAGCTGGTTCTCGATCGCGCGGGCGCGCAGCAGCACCTCCCAGTGGTCGCGACCCGTGAACGCGGTGAAGGCTGCGGGGACGGTGACCGCGGTGGCGCCGCGCAGCGCCATAACTCGGTAGAGCTCGGGAAAGCGAAGGTCGTAGCAGACGCTCAGCCCCAGCTCGAGCTCGCCGGCGGGGGCGGTGACCACCTCCTCGCCCGGCGCCTCGGCGTCGGA
>JAGQUO010000093.1 GCA_020438445.1 Solirubrobacterales bacterium | reverse complement strand
GACCACCACCACCGCGGCGACCGACGCCACGCTCCCGACCACGACCACGGCGGTCCCGGACACGACGGCACTGCCCGCGCCGACCGCCCCGAGCGCGACGGGCTCGGCCGCCACCGACGCGATCCTCGCTCGTCCGTTCCTCTCCACCAGCCCGTGGAACACGCGGGTGGCGGGCCGGCCGGTGGCACCGGACTCGCGCCGGATGATGCGGCAGGCGCGGCTACGCGTGGCCACGAGCGAGCGCCCGAACGGGCGGATCGTCCAGGAGAAGCGGCGGATCAAGGTCGGGCTGACGGTCAACGTCACGCGGTGGACGGTCCCGGTGTTCAGCAACAACCAGCCGGGGGCGATCCCCCGGGTCGCCGTCTGCCGCCAGCTCGATTGCGGACCCGATGCGATCGAGTCGATCACGATCCCGCCCGACGCCTGCCCCGACCCCCGCTACGACGGCTGGATGACGGCACTCGACGTCGGCGCGCGGATCGCGTACGACTTCTGGCGCGGTCGCTGCGAGGCCGACGGCTCCCTCTCCTACCACTACGTGAAGGCCTGGCAGCTGGACGGCCCCGGCTTCCAGCAGCCGACCGGCGTCAGCGCCCGCGGATCCGGCCTGCCCCTGTTCGCCGGGCTGATCACGCCCGAGGAGATCCGCTCGGGCCGGATCGAGCATGCCCTGGCGATCTCGATACCGGGCGCGGCGCAGCGCCGCTACGTGCAGCCGGCCTCGCGCACCGACGGCACCGGGAGCTTCCGCTCGGTCCCGGAGGGCTCCCGCCTCCGCCTCCGCCCGGGCTCCGAGCGGCTGCTGACCGACACGTTCGTCCGCAACGGCACCGAGAAGGCGACCGCCCGCGCGATCATCACCGCGCTCGAGCGTTACGGCGCGATCGTCGTGGACCGGTCGGCGGCGCCGACCATGTACGCGCAGCGAAACGCGGACTGGCGCGGGATCCTCCCGCTCAACCTGCTCCAGGACATCCCGCTGAAGCGCTTCGACGTCATCGATCTCGGCCGCACCTACCTCGATCCGCCCAAGGCGGGCGAGCAGCCGGCGCTGCCGCCGGGCACGCCGGGGAGCGTCCCGAGCTCCACCGGCGGATCCGTGCCGGCGACCGGCTACGGCACCCCCGGCACCGACCTCGGCCAGGTGATCCCTTGAGCGCCCGGCGGGTGCCCCGCCTCGCGCTCGCCGCCGTCGCGGTGGTCGCCGCGGTCGCGCTTCCGGCCTGCGGCGATCTGCAGGACGGCGGCGACGACACGACCGGCGCGGCCGCGCTCAGCGACGGTAACCCGACGACGGAGGACTCGGCGGCCAAGCCGAGCCGCGACCTGCCGGCGCCGACGGCCGGCGTGGTTCGGGTCGACGGCGGGACGGGGGGCTCACTGACCGAGGACGCGGTGATCCGCTTCGGCAACGAGGCGACCCGCACCGGCCTGGCGGTCACCGTCGACACCGCCGCCTCCGGGGAGGCCGAGGCCTTCTCGAAGCTCTGCGGCGGCGAGGTCGACCTCGTCGACTCCTCGCGGGAGATCACCGAATCGGAGGCGGCCGCCTGCTCCCGCAACGGCCTCCAGGTGGTCGACTTCAGGATCGCCTTCGATGCCGCCGTCATCGTCACCCGCAACGAGAGCGACGTCGGAGCCGACTGCGTCAACTACGACCAGCTCCGGTCCATGTTCGCCGCGGGAACCCCGATCGGCTCCTGGAACCAGGTGAATCCGAACTTCTTCCCGATCCGTCTGACGACGACGGGGCCCGACCAGGGCACCAGCGACTTCACGCTGTTCGGCCAACAGGTGCTCGGCGTTCCGGAGCCGACCCTCGGCGACTTCCGCTCCGATTACGCACCGCATCCCCGCGACCGCCAGATCCGCCGCCAGGTCGTCGGAACGGATCAGCCCGGAGGCGCCCCTCCCGGCGTCGTCGGAATCATCGGCTTCTCGTACTACGAGCTCTACGAGGAGGAGCTCCGGCCGCTCGAGATCGACGGTCAGAACGGCAACCGCTGCGTCTTTCCGTCCGAGGAGACGATCGCGAGCGAGCTCTATCCGCTGGAACGCACGCTGCGCGTGTACACCACCCAGCGCAGCCTCGACCGCCAGGAGGTCCAGGAGTTCCTGCGCTCCTACCTGCGCAACGCCGAGGACCTGGCGGCCCGGAGCGAGCTGATCCCGATCGGAGACGACATCCGCGTGCAGGAGCTGAAGCGGATCGAGGATCCCACTGCCTATGACAAGGCCGCCGCCGGTGCCGTCTCCGAACCCGGCACCGGATCGGCCGCACAGCCCACGACGACACCCACGACGTCCGCGCCGCCGACCACGCCGACCACGACGACGACGACGGAGCCGGCCGATGGCTGATCCGACCGACCACAGCCGCCCCGAACCCGAGCTCGACGGGATCGAGGGCCTGCAGGCCAGGCTGGACGAGCTCCGGGAGAGCGTCGAGCTGCTCGGAACGCAGGGCGTGTGGAGCCGCTCGTCGGCCCCCGAGCCGATCGTGGCACCGCCGGTTTCCGCATACGCCGCCCCTCCCCCTCCGTACGTGCCGCCCCTCCCCATCGCACAGGATGCCGCGCCGGCAGCGGTGGCGCCGGGGCCGCCCGACGCGGCGGCGGGGCCCTCGACCGGCACGGCCGCGCCCGGGCCGGTCGAGCCCGCGGCATCCGGCGGCCCGACTACCGTCGCCCACGTGGAAGCCGGGCCCTTCGCCGATCTGATCGAGCTTCGCCATTTCGAGGACGAGCTCGAGGGGCTGACGGCGGTGAACGAGGTCCGCGTCGGCAGCTTCGGCTACAAACGGGCGGAGATTGAGGTCGGGATGGGCGGACCGTTCGAACTCGGGCTCGAGCTGCCGCGACTCGGCCTGCCCATGGAGGTGGTCAGAGGACCGGGCGGTGAGGTCAGGATCGAGTTCGCGCCACCGCCCGGATCGGGCCTCGACGGGAACGGCGCAGACGCTGCGGACGACGTGGAGGGCGTCGCGTGATCATCGCCGTGCGCAGCATCCTGTTCGCGAGCCTCCTGCTCGTCGGCCTGGCGCTCTTCTTCATCGGCTTCGTCCTCGCTCCGCTGATCGTGCTCGCGGTCGGCTACGTGATCTTCATGGTGGCCGCCCCGGATTGAGCAGAGACGCGAGCACCGCATGAACCCGACCCATTCCCCCTACCTCGAAGCCACGACGACCGGCGTTCCCTCGGTCTCGCTCGAGCCCGACCCGGCCCTCGCCGGGGGCGATCCGGTCAACCCCGTCGCCGCGCAGATGCTGCCGGAGCAGGTCTGCCGCCACTTCCGGATGCTGCCCGTCTCCTACGACGGATCGGTCCTGGTCCTCGCGATGGCGGACCCGGCCGACGAGATGGCGCGGGACGTGGCACTGGCGCTGACCTCGCAGGAGATCGAGGTGGTGCTCACACCGCCGAGTCAGATCGACGCGGCGATCGACCGCGTCTACGGCGGCCTCGGCCACTTCGAGGGCTTCACGTCGGCCGCCCCGTCCCACGGCCCCCCCGAACCCGGCTCGATCGTGGCTCGGGGCCGGATCGGCGAGATCCTCGTCGGGCGCGGGCTGATCACCGAGGAGGAGCTCGGCGACGCCCTCGAGATCCAGCAGCGGACGGGAAGCAGGATCGGCGAGATCCTCTACTACGAGGGCCTGATCGCCGAGAGCGACCTCGCCGCAGCGCTGGCCGACCAGCTCCGGGTGCCGCTCGTCGACCTGGAGGGAGTCCAGCCCTCGCCCGAGGCGCTCGAGAGGATCCCCGAGGCACTGCAGCGCGAGGGCCGTTGCATCCCCCTCGAGGTCGACGACGACGCCCTCTACATCGCGATCACCGACCCGCTCGACGACGAGACCTACGAGGCGATCCGCGAGCTGACCGACCTGCGCATCCGCAGCTACATGGTCACCCGCTCCGACCTCGACGGCCTGCTGCGGCGCATCCACCTCGAGGAGCACGTCCGCGCGGCGCGCACCGAGCTCTTGACGCGCTCGCCCGAGAACTGCGCCAACCGCGTGCTCTCCGGCGGTCAGCGGGCCTTCTTCATCGGCTTCCTCGTGCTCGTCGCAGCCGGGTTCGTGGTCTCGCCGCTCAGCACCGGGATCTTCCTGGTCGCACTCTGCGTCCTCATCTACCTGCTGGCCTCGCTCTACAAGTTCAAGCTCTTCTACGACTCCTTCGGCCGGCGCCAGGAGTTCGACTTCACGCCCGAGGAGGTCGCTCAGATCGACGACCGGGACGTCCCCCGGTACACGATCCTCGTGCCGCTCTTCCGCGAGGCGGCCGTGGTCCCGCGCCTGACCAAGAACCTGACCCGCCTCGACTACCCGAAGGCGAAGCTGGAGATCCTGCTGCTGTGCGAGGAGGAGGACGACACGACGATCGACGCGATCCTCGAAGCCGACCTGCCGCCCTACTTCCAGCTCCTGATCGTCCCCGACAGCCAGCCGAAGACCAAGCCGAAGGCGTGCAACTACGGCATCCAGCAGGCCACCGGCAAGTTCGTCGTCATCTACGACGCCGAGGACCAGCCCGACCCCGACCAGCTCAAGAAGGTGCTGCTGTCGTGGGAGCGGTCCGAGGACAACGTCGTCTGCGTGCAGTGCAAGCTCAACTACTTCAACACCGAGCAGAACCTGCTGACGAGGTTCTTCTCGACCGAGTACGCGCTCTGGTTCGACCTGCTGCTCCCCGGCCTCGACGCCTCCGGCTCCCCGATCCCGCTGGGCGGGACCTCGAACCACTTCAATCGCGAGGCCCTGGTCGAGCTCGGCGCCTGGGACCCGTTCAACGTCACCGAGGACGCGGATCTCGGCCTCCGGCTCCACAAGGCCGGATACAAGACCGTCGTCCTCAACTCGACGACGCTGGAGGAGGCCAACTCCCAGCTGCACAACTGGATCCGCCAGCGCTCGCGGTGGGTCAAGGGCTACTTCCAGACCTACCTCGTCCACATGCGGCACCCGCTGCGGCTGATGCGCGAGATCGGGTTCGGCTCGTGGTGGTCGTTCCAGTTCATGATCGGCGGGACGATCATCTTCGTCCTCAACCCGATCTTCTGGGTCCTGACGACGCTCTGGCTGTTCACCGAGTCGGGGCTGATCGAGAGCCTGTTCCCGGGCTTCGTCTACTACGCGGCCTCGCTGCAGCTGTTCGTCTTCAACTTCGTGTTCACGTACCTGGCGGTGGCCGGCTCGATGCAGCGCGGCCTCTTCCACCTGGTCCGCTACGCGCTGTTCAGCCCGATCTACTGGGGGCTGATGTCGATCGGGGCCTGGATGGGCTTCTACCAGCTCTTCACCAAGCCCTTCTACTGGGAGAAGACAGAGCACGGGCTCGACGCCGGAGGTGAGCACTGATGGAGTCGGCAACCGTCGGCGCCGGTGGGGTGCCGGCCGGGGAGGGGCCCCTCTACGACGACCGCCTGCGCTCGGGACCGACGGTCGTCACCCGCGAGCAGCCGGTCGCCGCCCCGGCGACGAAGCTCGAGTCGCTCGCCATCTTCCTCGGCTTCGGGATCGTCTACACGCTGATCGGCTTCCACGTCGTGGCCAACCTGCACGTCGTCAACTTCGACGCGCTCGACCGGCTCACGAGGGCATTCATGGTCTGGTACAACGATCCGCCCAAGCTCGCGGCGATCGGCTTCTCCCTGGCGCCGATCGGGACCTTCGTGCTCGTCCCGTTCGCCGCGTTCAAGGCGCTCGTCACCTCCGGGTTGGCGCTGCCGCTCTCGTCGGCCGTCTTCGCCGCCGGCACGCTGGTGTTCGCCGACCGGATGCTCGCGATGGCCGACATGCTGCGCGGGCCGCGGCTTCTGATCGTGCTGTTGATCGGCATCAACCCGATGTTCGCGTTCTACGGGATGAACGGCACGGGCGACGCGGCCGGGTTGCTGTTCGCCTCCTTCGGCCTCTTCTGCCTGCTCGGCTGGGGCCGGAACGGCTCACCGCGATACCTGATCGGCGGCGGGCTGGCGTTCGCCCTCGCCTGCCTGACCCAGTACGAGTACATCTTCTGGTCGATCTTCATCGCCTTCCTGCTCTCGTTCACGCTGAGCGCACGCGATCGCGACGACGTCGAGGTGGAGGGATCGGTCATCGCGTTCCTCGCGCCGATCATCTATGCGGTCGGGATCTGGATCTTCTTCAACGCGATCGTGCTCGGCGACCCCTTCGCCTGGGTGTCGCAGGCCGGCAGCTCGGCTCCGGTCAACGCCGCGAGCACCGCCGCCCCCGCATTCCAGATCCTCGATGCGGTCGGGAACGTCCTCCGCATCCAGCTCGTCTTCCCGGTCGCGCTCGTCGCTCTGCCGATGCTGCTGCTCGCCGCCCGCGACGCCATCGGGATCGGCCTCGCGGGGCTGATCGCGATCACGCTCGGATTCCCGATCGCCTCGGCGGCCATCGCCGGGTCGGTCGACGTGATCGAGCTCCGCAGCGCCCTCCCGGCGTTCGTGGCCGGGACGGCCGGGATGGCCTGGGTCTACTTCCGGGCCGAATCGATCCGCGGGCTCGTCTGGGCCCTGACGATCGGGCTCTCGGTCCTCGCGCTCCCGCTCGGCTGGTCACAGATGGAGACCTTCCCGCATCAGAACCTCGAGCAGGCGTTCACGCGGGCGATCGCGACCAACGAGGACCAGGAGGGCACGAGCTCGCGAGGCGGGTTCGTCGTCGGCATCGCGCCGGAGCGGACGATGGCCGAGTACATCGACGAGCAGGGCGTCCCCGACAATCAGATCCTCACCGACAACGCGCGCACGTTCGGCGTGATCGCGATGACCGGCAAGCCGGAGCTGTTCTTCGACCGGGTCGACAAGGGTGACGACGTCTGGCGCGAGGTCCTCGACAACCCCGACGGCAAGGTCGGCTACATGCTCGTCCAGAAGACCGACGCGGATCTGATCCTGAGCCGCTATCCCGGCGCCGACGACGGAAACGTGCCCGGGCTCGTCCCGGTCGTCTCGAACGACCGCTACGCGCTGCTCGAGGTCACCGGGGCGACCGGCTCGTCGACCGCCGACGAGCCCGTGCCGAATCCGTGAGCCACCGCCGGCCCGCGGCCGGCGAATCCGATCAACCCCCGTAGTGCGCCCGCAGCCGCTCGAAGAGGCCGTCGGTCAGGGCCTCCGAGCGCGCGATCACCGGTGAGCTGCGCACGACGTCGCGCTCGTGCGGGAGCCAGACCTGGCCCCCGCCGGCGGTCGCCCCTTCGAACGGGACGAGGCGGTGCTTGCCGCCGCCGAACCTGCCCTCGCGGATCAGGAGCCACTCCGGCCGGCCGGAGCCTCCGGCGCGAACGTCCTCGAGCCGGCCGAGACCGCTCCCGAGGCTGTCGGTGACGCGCGAGCCGATCCACGACCGAGCCTCCTCGAGGCTCGGCGGCGTCGCCCCGTGGAGGCGATGGGTTGTCCGTGCGGTCGCCATGATCCGGATGAAATGCCCTCGGATGTGCGGGCCCTGGAACGGACCGCGCCGATCCGCCGGGCACGGTAACACCCGCGCGAGCGGATTCAGGCGGCGCGAGAGCTCAGCCGCGGTGTCCGGGTGCCTCGCCCGGCGGAACGATCCGGACGTGGCGGAGCTCGCCGCTGATCGTCAGGTTGCCGGTCAGCTCGATCTCGATCATGTGCCCGGCCGGCAGGTCGGAGACGGCTGCGATCGGATCGGCCGGCGGCGGCTGGTACGGGTAGGCGGCCGGCGGCGGCTGATGCCCGTACGGCGGGTAGGACCGTGGCTCGGGCTCGGGCTGCTGTTGCGGGTACGGCTGCGGCGGCGGCGGCGGATAGGGCTGCTGCTGCTGTTGCTGGTACTGCTGCTGTTGCGGCGGGTAAGGCTGCTGGGGCGCCGCGCCGTAGCCGGGCTCCGGCTCCTGCTCCGGCGCGGGCACGTTCACCGGCGGCGGCGGCCGTTGCGGCAATCGCGGCGGCGGCACCCGGTCGCCTTCCGGCGCTTCGGCTGCGGCCAGACGGACGGTCGCCCGGGGCGTCGCCTGCTCGTCGCTCCGAGGCTGCCGCGGCTCGGCCCGTGCGGTCCGCGTGCCGTGGGACACGGCGGCGGTGGCGTTGGCCGCGTAGTGGTTGCGGAGCGTGGCCTCGACCTGTTGGGTCAGCGGCACGCCGGGCTCGATCTGCGGAGCCTCGCGGACGACGTCGCGCTCGTAGGGGATCCAGACGTGACCGGCGCCCGCCGTGGCGTCGCTGAACGGCACCAGCGTCGAACGGCCGCCGAAGCGTCCCTCCTTGACCAGCAGCCAGCGGGGTGCTCCGGTGCCGGGATCGATCCAGACGTCCTCGAGCCTGCCGACGGCGGCACCGTAGATGTCGTCGACCCGGGAGCCGATCCATCCGAGCGCCTCGTTCAGACTTGGCTTGTTACCCCCGCGCAGCTCCGCTGCGATCATCTTCCATCCATCCTCCATGCCGGGACTCCTTCCCGGCGTCGGCGGGACCGTACCACCAATAGCGGCGATCGGGTGCCAGATTCGTTTCTGCGACCTGTCCCATCGCTACAGTCGGCCGCAGCCGGAGGACCCTGCGCGGGTTAAAGGTTTCCGGACATGCGGACGATGCATAGCGCGTTGAAAAAGGTGAGCCGGTCCTCGGCGGTCACGGCGTCCGTCGTCACGGCGATCGCCGTGCTCGTGCTGTGCGGACTGCCGGGTACCGGATCCGGCGGACCCGATCCGGCGGAGGCGGCCTGCGGAGCGCTGCGCGTCCAGCCCAGGGTCGTCTCGAAGTTCCCCAAGGTGTTCGCGAACCAGTACGACAGCAAGATGAAGATCGCCGTGACCCGCGGCGGTCGTCCGGTGCGCCATTGGCGGGCGGAGCTGTACACGTTCGGGGGCTATCTCCTCGGCCGCTCGAAGTGGGAGAAGCGCATGGCCCGGAGCGACCGCACGAGCTTGAAGCTTCGGGTGCCGATGCAGCCGGGCGGATACACGCTCGTCGTCAAGGGGACCAGCGGGCGCTGCGGTGAGGTCGAGCGCGACCAGGTCATCAACTTCCGTGGCTGTCTCAACAGCCTGCCGGTCAAGTTCCCCGACAAGCCCGGGGGGACTGCCGCTGACTACGGGCGGTGGCTGTCGGTGAAGATCGCACCGAAGCCCGTCTGGGCGCCGCTGAAGGACATCCGTGCCTCCCTGTCGAACTTCGAAGGTGACGTCTACGGCACCGCCGAGCTGCCGCGCGGCAGCCGGAAGCTGATCGGCGAGCAGGTCCTGGACTTCAAGCTCAAGCAGGGCGGGTTGCAGAAGGGCGGCTACTCGATCTACGTCACCGGAAAGGCACGGCAGCCCAGGCGATGCGGCAATCTCGCAAAGAGCACAAGCCTGCAGTTCAAGTGATCGCGGCGGTCGCCGTGGCGGCCGTCCTCGCAATCGCGGCGGTCGCGCAGGCGCGCAGCGACGCTGAACCCGTTTCGAAGCCGGTCGCGGCGAAGGCGATGCAGAAGGCCGAAGGGCGCCGTGGCCCGCGCGGCCCGGCCGGCCCGCCGGGCCGGCCGGGTCCGCAGGGCTCTCGCGGGCCCGAGGGCCGGCGAGGGCCGGCGGGGCTGGACGCGGGCCCGGCCCGCCAGTTCATCGCGATCGACTGGCAGAACAATCGCTACACGGGTCGCGACGTGCAGCAATTCGATGCGCCCGGCATCGGCACGGGCGAGGTGCAGTGCATTCCCCCGTGGGCCCCGGACGGGGGCCAGGAGGGGAAGATGCGGATTCAGTTCTGGCAGTCCGACGGGGTCCGGCAACGGCCCGAGAAGTGGGCCACGACGATGTGGGTGACGCGGTTCGGCGGCAATGTCGACGACCTCAACCGGAGCCGGCGGATGGCCGTCAAGACGAACCGGATCCGCGCCATCGACGACAACCGCAGCTCTTTCCACGAGGATATGGACACCGCGCCGATCGGCCAGTACGACCCCGAGAGCATGGGCTCGTTCACCGGGCTGATCACGACCGAGCCCTTCAACGACACGACCGCCGAGCAGCCGCCGCCGGTGAGCTTCCGCCTCTCCTGGTACTGGAACTTCCGCGACCAGGCCGGCGCCCGCTGCTACGTCGCCGGATCATTCGTCACCCGACCGCAGTGAGGAACCGATGAGACATCTGATCGACAGGCTCGGGACGACGCTGACGTTGGCGATCGTGCTCGTCGTCGCACTCGGCGGGATCGCGCTCGCCTCGGCGCTCAGCGGCGGCGGGAGCGGCGGGCGCAGCTCGGCAACCGGGCCCGGCGCCGGTCCGGGCTCCGCGGCCGAGCGAGCGACGAGACGGGTCGTCGTGCACGGTAAGCGCGGGCCTCGCGGCCCGCGCGGCCCGCGCGGGCCTCGCGGCAGACGCGGACCCGAGGGTCCGCAG
>JAGQUO010000092.1 GCA_020438445.1 Solirubrobacterales bacterium | reverse complement strand
CCTCGGGCGGCGCCGCCCCCGCCACCCCGACCCCCTGACCCGTTCGTGAGCTCCGACCGTTCCCGCGCCGAGTCCGGTGCGGAGGCGATCGCGGAGCTCGATGCGATCACGCGCCGCCTCCGCCGCGAGTGCCCCTGGGACCGGGCCCAGGACGAGCGTTCGATCGTCCCTCACACGGTCGAGGAGGCCTACGAGCTCGCCGACGCCGCCACGGCCGGGGACGACGCGAAGCTGCGCGACGAGCTCGGCGACGTGCTCTTCCAGGTGCACTTCCTGTCGCTGCTGCTGGAGGAGCGCGGAGCGGGCGACCTGCGGGCGGTCGCCGAGGGGACGACGGCGAAGCTGATCCGCCGCCACCCGCACGTCTTCGGGGAGACGAAGGTCGAGGACAGCGACGAGGTCCGCTCGAACTGGGACCGGATCAAACGCGATCAGGAGGGCCGCGGGGCCGCGGGGCCCTTCGCCGACGTCCCCGACAACCTCCCGGGCCTGCTCTACGCGCGGAAGCTGCAGCGCCGCGCAGCAGCGGCCGGGCTGCCGGGTCCGGCCGTCGACCGCGAAGAAGCGGTCGCCCGGCTCCGAGCCGCCGCCGAGGCGCTGGCGGCTGCCCCGCCCAGCGCCGACCCCGAGCGTGCCGGGCCGGACGAGCGCGCCGCCGCCGAGGAGGCGGTCGGACGGCTGCTCCTCGCCGCCGTCGATGTGGCGCGGATCGCCCGCGCCGATCCGGAGCTGAGCCTCCGGCGCGCCGCCGACGAGCTGCGTGGTTAGAGCCGGAGCCCCGATCGAGCGGTCCAGGGGCCCGGTGTGGCGGCACGAATCGACCGGGCGCCGGGCTGAGTGGTCGATCACCGCGACGCCTTCGCGGTTTTCGACCATTCGTGCGTTCTCCTTCTCCAAATAGACTGCCGCCCCTATGCCTTCAATCACCAGTGTCCACGGCCGGCAGATCCTCGACTCGCGGGGCAACCCGACGGTCGAGGTCGACATCGAGCTCGAGGGAGGGGCCCGGGGAAGGGCGGCGGTGCCGTCCGGCGCCTCAACCGGCGAGTTCGAGGCCACGGAGCTGCGCGACGGCGGCAGCGAGTGGGGCGGCAAGGGAGTCGGCAGGGCGGTGGCGAACGTCAACGGCGAGATCGCGGAGGCGCTGAGCGGGGCCGACGCGGCCGACCAGCCCGCCGTCGACGAGGCTCTCCGGGACCTCGACGGGACGCCCAACAAGTCGCGGCTCGGTGCCAACGCGATCCTCGGCGCCTCGCTGGCCGCGGCCCGTGCCGCGGCCGCGGACGCCGGCGAGCCCCTGTACCGGTACCTCGGAGGCGTCTACGGCGCAGCCGAGGCCGGGGTACTTCCCGTGCCGATGATGAACGTGCTCAACGGCGGTGCGCACGCCGACAACTCGGTCGACTTCCAGGAGTTCATGATCGTCCCGGCCGGCGCGAGCGGGTTCGGCGAGTGCCTGCGGTGGGGCACCGAGGTCTTCCACGCACTGAAGGGATGGCTGAAGTCGAACGGCCTCAACACGGCGGTCGGCGACGAAGGCGGCTTCGCACCCGATCTGAGCAGCAACGAGGCGGCGCTGGAGGCGCTCGTCGCCGGCATCGAGGCCGCCGGCTACGAGCCGGGGCGGGATGTCTTCATCGCTCTCGACCCGGCCACGAGCGAGATCTACGAGGCGGGCAGCTACGAGCTCGCGCACGAGAACCGTTCCCTCGGAGCGGCCGAGCTGGCGGAGTACTGGGCCGACAAGGTCGACCGCTATCCGATCCTCTCGATCGAGGACGGAATGGACGAGGAGGACTGGGACGGCTGGAAGGCACTGACCGACTCGATCGGCACGCGCTGTCAGCTCGTCGGCGACGACCTCTTCGTCACCAACCCGGAGCGGCTCGCGCGCGGGATCGAGATGGGGGTCGGCAACTCGATCCTGGTCAAGGTCAACCAGATCGGGACCCTCACCGAGACCTTCGACGCTGTGCGGATGGCGCGCGAGGCCGGCTACTCTGCGGTTATGTCCCATCGCTCCGGCGAGACCGAGGACACGACGATCGCCGACCTGGCGGTGGCGACGGGCTGCGGTCAGATCAAGACCGGGGCGCCCTCGCGCTCGGATCGCGTCGCCAAGTACAACCGGCTCCTGCGGATCGAGGAGGAGCTGGGCGCCGCCGCGAGCTTCCCGGGCTTGAACGCGTTCAGCGGCCGCTAGCCCGCAACCGATCGACCAAGGGCGCTTGCAGGGGTTCGGCGGCGCGCGCCGAAACGCCCCGCAATGGCATCCGTTGCGCAGCCCCGCTACCGCGCCCGTGTCGCACCCCGCGGGACCCGTGGCAGCCGCGGCTCGCGGATCCGCTGGGACCGGTTCGGCCGCGTCGTGCTGGTGCTGGTCCTCTTCGTCGTCATCGCCTCCTACGTCGGGCCCTCGCTGCACGTCTTCGAGAGCTGGCGCGAGTCGAAGGACGCCGAGTCGCAGCTGGCCGCCCTCAAGGCCGAGAACGCGGAGCTCTCCCGCAAGGCGAAGATGCTGGAGAGCGACGCCGCCGTGATGGCGGAGGCGCGAAAGCTCGGCCTGGTCGGCGCGTCCGAGCAGGCCTACGTGCTCGACGGCGTCAAGTAGCCGTCCACTAACCTTCCGGCGGGTTCGCAGCCGAGATCCGTCCCGCGACGGCCCGCTGGCGTCCCTCATCACTCACCATGCCGACCGGACTCGACACCGAGGCTGTGCCCGCCCGCACAGCCAGCCCCGATCTGCGGGACCCGTGCCCACTGCTGTTCATCGGCGGTACGGGGCGCTCGGGTACGCATGTCGTCTCGAAGATCCTCGGGGCTCACAGCCGCTTCCGGAAGGTGCCGAACGAGGCCCGGTTCCACGTCGATCCGGGCGGCTTCCCCGATGTCCTCGCCGGCCGTACCGGCCCGGACCTGTTCGCCTACCGCCTGCGTCACTACTGGTGGCGCAACTTCGAGCCGGCACGACTCAGCTTCCGCGGCCTGCACCGCTACGTGCCCAGGCGCCGGCTCGATGCAGCCACCGAGGCATTCCTGCGCCGCTGCGAGCGCGGCGAGCCCGAGGCGGCCTGCCGCCAGCTCTTCTTCGACCTGCTCTGGCCGCTGGCTGCGGAGGAGGCGAAGGCGGGGCTGATCGAGCAGAGCTGCGATGTCGTCGCGGAGGCCGGAACGCTCGGCGATCTCTTCCCCGAGGCCCGCTTCGTCCACGTCGTCCGCGACGGGCGCGACGTCGCCGCATCGCGGGTCGGGCAGGCACGCTGGCTCGCCTACCCGCGGACCATGGGTCAGGGCCTGGCCTGGTGGGAGTCGCGGATCCGGCGGATCGACGCCGGGATCCGGGCAGTGGGGAGCGATCGCGTCCACGAGGTCAGCCTCGACGACCTCGTCTCCGGCAACCGCCGGAAGCACACCTACCGGAAGCTGCGCCAGTTCGCCGGGCTCCGCAACGAGGACGCGATGCTCGGCTACTTCAGGCGCCGGGTCAAGGTTCGCAACGCCCACGCCGAGCGGTGGCGGCAGGATGTCCCGGCCCGCGAGCACGATTCCGTCGACGCCCGCTACGAGCAGATCCTGGACGCGCTCGAGGCCGACGGGATCTCCTGCGTGCGCCTGCTGCGGCGCGTGCGGGCGAGGAGGGCCGGCTGATGGACCTCGCGGCCGAGCGACCCGAGAAGCCGGAGCTACTGTTCATCGGCGGCACCGGCCGGTCTGGCACCCACGTCGTCTCCCAGCTCGTCGGCAGCCACTCGAGCTGGGCGCGCGTGCCGATCGAGGCGCGCTTCCACGTCAACCCGCAGGGCTATCCGGACCTGCTCGGCGGCCAGGTGACTCCGGACCAGTTCCTGCGCAAGCTGAAGCGCTTCTGGTGGCGCCGGATCAGGGCCGGGGAGGTCGCGCCGGTGATCGCCCGGCGGATCGCCTTCGGCCGCAAGGTCCGGGGCCTGCACAAGGTCGTCGAGCGGGATCGGTTCGATGCCGCGGTGGCGGAGTTCGAGGCCACGGTCGGCGGCGATGCCGACCTCGCATGCCGCAACCTCTTCCTCGACCTGCTCTGGCCGATTGCCACCGAGGCCGGGAAGCCCGGGCTGATCGAGATGAGTTGCTTCACGATCGCCGAGAGCCCGACCCTCGTCCGGCTGTTCCCCGAGGCGAAGCTGATCCACACGGTTCGCGACGGTCGTGACGCCGGCTCGTCGAAGGTCTCGAAGCGTCAGAAGCGCAGCCACCCGCGGGATGCATCGGAGGGAATCCGCTGGTGGGAGGGACGACTTCGCAAGATCGAGGCTGGCGTGCGGCAGCTCCCTCCGGGGAGCCTGCTGACGATCAGTCTCGACGAGCTCGTCGACGGCGACCGCGACCGGGTCTACGAGGAGATCCTCGACTACCTGGGCCTCGACGACGAGCCGGCGATGCGCGGGTTCTTCGAAGACGAGATGAGCGCTTCGGCAGCCCACAAGGAGCGCTGGCGCGAGGGACTCGACGCCGGCGAGCAGGCGGCGGTGGTTCGCGAGTACGAGAAGACCCTGGATCGGCTCGAGCGCGAGGAGTTCCACTGCGCTCCCCAACTGCGGCGGGCCTACGAGCACCAGCCCGCGTGAGTGCCGCGGCCGGCGCCGGCGGCGCCGATGACCAGCTGGGGAGCGGGGCGGTCGTCTTCGTCGGCGGGACCGGGCGCTCGGGAACCCACGCGCTCGCCCAGCTCCTCGGGAGGCACAGCCGGCTCGCCGACGTCCCGATCGAGGCGCGGTTCCACTGCAACAAGCGGGGGATGCCGGACCTCCTCGAAGGACGGATAACGCTTCAGGGCTACATCGCGAAGCTGCGCGGATTCTGGTGGCACCGGGTCCGCGTGGACGGGCAGCCGCGCGGCCTCTACAACCTGATGCGGGAGTTCGAATTCGAGGCTGCGCTCGAGCGCTTCGAGGCCGCCTACGCGGACGATCCGGTCGCGGGCTGCCGCCGGCTCTTCTGTGACCTGCTCGGCCCCGTCGCCCGGCGGGCCGGCAAGCCCGGCCTGGTCGAGATGTCGTCGCACAACCTCCGGGCCTCGCAGACGCTCCTGCGGCTCTTCCCGGAGGCGCGCTTCATCCACGCGCTCCGGGACGGGCGCGACTCGGCCGCATCGGTCGCGGGCAAGACCTGGGGACCGCGCCGGGTGGGGGCCGGGATCGACTGGTGGGCGGACCGCCTGCGGGCGATCGAGGCAGGGGTCCGGGGCAGCGAGGACGGCGCTCCCTTCTCGATTCCGGCGGACCGACTCCGGGTCGTGCTCCTCGACGACCTCGTGGGCCACCGGCGGGAGCAGACCTACGAGGATCTGCTGGAGTTCCTCGGGCTTGCGGACGAGGCGCCGATGCGATCCTTCTTCGACGGCGAGATGACCCCCGCCAAGGCTCACCTCGGCCGCTGGCGGAGCGAGCTGGCGCCGCCCACTCGTCTGCTGGTCCAGCGCCGTTATGAACGGGCGGTGACGGCGCTGGCCAGGGAGGGCAACCACGCGGCCCCCGTTCTCGCCGCGGCCCTCGGGCGCGAGCGGGCGGGAGCGCGCGGATGAGCGCCCGGCGCGGTGGCGGCCCCCGAGTCCTGTTCGCGACCAGCAACGGCACCGGCCTCGGGCATCTGAACCGCGCGATGGCCATCGCCCGCCGCCTGCCGGACGGATACACGTCCAGTTTCTTCACCCTCTCGGCAGCGGCGCCCGTGGTCGCCTCCCAGGGCTGGGACGTCGACTACCTGGCCTCCTATCGCCGTCCCGCCTCCGGCACCGATCGCGCCTGGAACCTCCGCCTCGGCGCAGTCCTCGAGCAGGTGATGGCGGAGCGCGAGCCCGACATCGTCGTCTTCGACGGCGTCCATCCCTATCGGGCGCTCACGCACCTGCTCAGCGCCCGGAACGCACCGCCGTCGATCTGGTGCCGGCGCCCGATGTGGCGCGCCGGCAGCAGCACGGCTCCGCTGCGGCGAGCGGGCGCCTTCGACGCGGTGCTCGAGCCCGGCGAGCTGGCGGCGGCCCTCGACGCCGGCCCCACGGTCGAGCTGCGGCGGCGGGCCAGGCGGCTCCGCCCGATCGTCCTCCTCGATCGTGACGAGCTCCTCCCCCGGCGCGATGCCGCTGCCGAGCTCGGACTCGATCCCGACCTCAGGACCGCCCTGGTGACGCTCGGACAGGGGGGCGAGGTCGATGCCGCCGTCGCCCGGTCGCTGGAGGCGCTGACCGCGGTCCCGGGCCTGCAGGTGGCGGCCCTCCGCTCGAGCCTCGCCTCCGGTCTCGACGTTCCGGCCGGCGTCGTCCGCCTCGAGGCGACCTACCCGATGAGCCGGTACTTCGCCGCGTTCGACATGGCGGTCTCGGCGGCCGGCTACAACGCGTTCCACGAGCTCATCGCCTTCGCCGTCCCGACCCTGTTCGTCCCGATGCCACGGAACACCGACGATCAGGCCGCTCGCGCCCGCTGGGCGGCGGCCGCCGGCGCCGGACTGGCCGTCTCCGGTCCCGCCGACGCCGCCCTCGGCGAGCGACTCGCCGAGCTCGCCGGGACAGCGGGCAGCCCTCGGCGGGCGCCCGACCGTGACAAGAACTACCCGGGGAACGGCGCAGGCGACGCCGCCGACCTGGTCGTGCGGATGCTGGGCGGAGAGCGCCCGGCGCCCGCCGTCCGCGACCGTGGCCGCTTCAACCGCTGGCTGCGCCTGTCGAGCCATCGCATCGGACCGTCCCTGCCGCTGGTGGCCGCCCTCGGCGCGCGCGACCTCAGCCGCCACCCCGAGCGCCGCGCCCCCTACCTCGCGATCCTCGCCTGCGCGGTTCCCGAGGTCGAGCTGATCGGCCGCCTGCGCGAGGCGATCGGCGACGTTCCCCCCGAGCGGGTCCTCGTCCTCACCGATTCGACCGCGTTCGGGGAACTGCGCCGGCTCGGAGTCGGTTTCGAGCTCCTGCCGCGGTGGCCCGCGCCGGGAGCCGCTCCGTCGGCGACGCCCGAGGACATCCGCGCCAGGGTGCGGATCCTGCTCGCCGGCCGGAAGCCGCTGCGCGCCGTCTCGATCGGCGAGCACGGCGGGTTTCTGCTGGATCTCGAGCCTTCCCCGCAGGGCGGATCATGAGTCGCCCTGCGGTACCCTCGGGGACGCCCATGGAGGCTCCGGCCCCGACTGAAACGGACGCCGTCACCGGGGGGGACGGCGCCCACGAGACGCTCCCCCGTGCGCGCCCGGGTTCAGGGACGCGTGATCTGACCCTGCCGAATCTGATCGTCATCGGGGCCCAGAAGTGCGGGACCAGCGGGCTCCACTACTACCTGAGCCTCCATCCCGAGGTGTCGATGTCGACGCCGAAGGAGCTCAACTTCTTCATCGCCGAGCGCAACTTCCCGCGCGGGCTCGAGTGGTACTCGCGGCACTTCGATCCGGCCGCGCGGTGCCGCGGCGAGGCGTCCCCGAACTACACCGCCTACCCGCAGCATCTCGGTGTCCCGGAGCGGATGGCCGAGGCGGTGCCGGACGTCCGCCTCGTCTACATCGTCCGCGACCCGATCGAGCGCATCACCGCCCATTTCGTCCACAACTACGCGAAGCGGCGCGAGAAGGGCGACCTGCGGGCGACGCTGATGCACCCGAACACCTCCTACGTCACCCGCAGCAAGTACTTCATGCAGCTGCAGCGGTTCCTGGCGTGCTTCGACGAGGAGCAGATCCTCGTCCTCGATCAGCGCGATCTCAGGGACGATCGGATCGCCACCCTCGAGCGGCTGTTCGCCTTCGCCGGCGTCGATTCCGACTTCCGGCACCCGAAGTTCGAGCAGGTTCGTCACTCCACCTCGCGCAAGAAGCGGGCGACGCGCCTCGGGATGCGGGTCCAGCGGATGAGCCGGACACGGTTCGGCCGCCGGATCCCGCGCCGGGCCTGGCTCGCCCTCGACGTGGCGCTGCCCCTCTCGAAGCCGATCGACAAGCCGGCAGGCGTCACCGAGGCGCTCGGGCCAGAGGTGCTCGAGGTCCTCCACGAGGACGCCGAGCGGCTCCGGGCCCAGACGGGCCGGTCGTTCGATCACTGGTCGGTTTGAGCAACGGCGGCGGCAAGCGGCGGAGGAAGCAGAACCGCGGGGGCGGCGCCGGTCCCAAGCGCCCCGATCGCGCCGGCGGGACCGGTGCCGCGCTCGGAACGCAGGTCCTCCGCTACTCGGGGATCCACGGCGTCGGGATGCTGCTGGGGAACGTCGTCACGTTCGTCTCGACGATCGTCATCGCCAACTTCTCCGACCCCGGCGAGTTCGGTCAGCTCGGGCTGCTCATGTTCTACTCGGGGCTGCTCACGATCCTGTTCACCCTGGCGAGCAAGCAGGGGACGCTGAAGCGCACCTTCGGCGGCGACGACGAGGACGACGATGACGATGATGACGACGACGACGAGGAGCTGGCCGCCTCGCCGAAGCGCAGCCTCGGCACCGGGCTGGTCACGATCACGCTGGTCTCCCTGGTCGGGACCGGGCTCTCGATCCTCTTCGCGGAGCAGATCTCCCATTACCTCCTCGGCGACGCCGACCCGAGCCTGGTCATGTACGCGGCCCTGGCCGGCGGGACCGCGGCGGTCTACCGCGTCTCATCGATCGCGATCTGGATCGAGCGCCGCCCGTACTCGTACGTCGCCGTCGAGGTGGCGAAGCCGCTCTTCATCCTCGCGGCGGTCGTCCCCCTCCTGATCGCCGGGCTCTCGATCAAGGGGGCGATCGCCGGCCAGGCCATCGGCACCGGACTCGCGATGCTGATGTCGCTCGTGGTCCTGCGCGGCAGCTGGACGTTCTGCTGGGACTGGCGCGAGGCGATCGCGATCTATCGCAAGGGCGCAATCCGGGTCCCCCTCGTCCTGTCGATGTGGGTCGTCGGCTACGCCGACATCTTCATCCTCTCGCGGTTCGTCTCCCATGCCGACCTAGGCACCTATCACCTCGCCTCGCGGATGGCGTTCCTGGTGGCGGTCCTCCCGGGCGGCTACCGCAAGGCGCTGCGGCCCCTGCAGAAGACGCCGATGTTCCGCGCCGTCGAGGACGAGTACGGAGTCGGGAACGCGCGCGGGATCCAGTTCGGGTACTTCACCTTCGTCCTCGCCGGGACGATGCTGATGACCACCGTGATGGCGACGGTGATGGTCCGCGTCGCACCGGACTCCTACGCCAGTGCCGCGCCGCTGATCCCGCTGGTCGCGGGCGGGCTGGTCGCTCCGACCGTCTACCGGATGATCAACAAGTCGGTGAAGTACGCGGACAAGCGGGTTCCCTTCATCATCGGCGCCGTCGTCGCGATGTTCGCCTTCGTCGGGCTCACGCTCCTGCTCGTCGAGGAGATCGGCGTCAAGGCCGCGCCCGTCGGGATGATGCTGGCGTTCGCGATCCCAACCGTCTACGTCTTCTTCCGCTCGCAGCGGGGCCGGAGCCCGATCGTCCTGCCGTGGCGGCAGATGTTCATCTGCGTCGCCCTCGCGGTCCTCGTGGGGGTCGCCCACAGCATGATCGACCCCGGGGGCATCGTCGCCGACCTGATCGTCGGTGCATTCGCCGTCCTCCTGTGGGCCTTCCTCTGCCTGATGCTCGGAGCCGTACCGCAGGCCCACCGGGGCGCCCTGCTCGCGATGTTCAAGGGTTTGCGCCGCCCGCACCACGGGTTCGAGGCGGCGACCGGTCTCGAGGCCCTGCGGCCGCGCGAGCGCAGGTCGCTGCGGCGCGCCGTCCTCCGCGGCCTGCCCTCGGGCCAGGCCGCGAAGCCGGCGCTGCAGATGCAGCGCTATCGGGGCGGGAACGGGGACGCGGGCGACGGTGACGCCGATGCGGTGCTCGTCGAGATCCTCAGGCGGGTGGCGATGGAGGGGGGAGCACCCGGGGTCCCGGCGGACTACGCCAGCCGGGACGACCATGCCCGCGACTCGCAGATCGGCGCCTACCTGTTCGCCCAGGGACCGATCGCCGCCCGCGACCAGATGGGCAAGAAGCTGATCAACGACGGGGTCGCCGAGCCCTTCGACCTCCACACCCTCGAGCACGTGCTCAGCTCGCTCCGGCGCGCGGGCTCGGAGGCCTGGAGCGGCGACGGCGGCGCGGGCTGAGAGCCGGGGACTGAGCGCGGTGGCCCGCGGCGCGGTCAGTCGTCGCCGGCGCCGTTGTCGTCGCCGGCGCGGCGGATCGTGATCTGGTCGGCCTCGATCGTCACCTTGACGGCGCGATGTCCCGCCCAGTTCTCGGCGTAGACGGGGTTGTCCTTGACGGCCGGGTCCAGCCAGAGGCCGTAGCCGTCGTCCTCGCCGTGATCGAAGCTCGCCTCCAGGGTGTTGGCGCCTCGCCTGCGGCCGCGGCCGCCGCGACGACGACGGC
>JAGQUO010000091.1 GCA_020438445.1 Solirubrobacterales bacterium | reverse complement strand
ATACGGCGCCGATTACGAGTTGGAGCGTCGGGCCGGTTCGGGCTGGCAGCGGGTGAAGCTGCCCCCGCACGCCGTGATCCAGATCGCCTACATCGCCGAGCCCGGGGCGACCGGCCCACCCGTCGCCGCCGAGGTCCCGAAGGATGCGGCGCCGGGCCGGTGGCGGGTCGTGATCGACCGCGACGCTCCCGGCACGGGTCTTCTGGCCGGGGAGTTCGAGGTCGTCGGTGAGTGAGCCGGAGCGAGCCGCCGGGCTCGCGTACGAACGGGCCGGCGATGGGCCGCCCCTGGTGCTCATCCACGGCCTCGGGGCGACCCGGGAGATCTGGCGCCCGCAGATCGGGCTCCTCGCGGGCGAGCGGGACGTGATCGCCGTCGACATGCCGGGCTTCGGCGCGAGCCCGGTGCTGGAGGAGCCGGCGACCCCGTGGGCCCTCGGCGGCGCGATCGCCGGCCTCTGCGACGAGCTCGGAATCGACCGGCCTCACCTGGCCGGCAATTCCCTCGGCGGCTGGGTCGCGCTCGAGATGGCCAAGTCCGGCCGGGCCGCCTCGGCTTGTCTGATCTCGCCGGCGGGGCTGTGGCGCAGGCCGCTGGGAGCCCGGCGGATCGACGCCCGCGCCTGGGCGCGGCGGCTGCGCCCGCTCGTCCTCGGTCTCACGCGTCTCAAGCCGGCCCGCGAGGCGATGCTGAGGACGAGCCTCGGGCTGCCCGAGCGGGCTCCGGCTGCTGTCGGCCGGAGCCTGATCGAGGCCTGGATCGATTCCCCGGGCTACGAGGCGGCGAACGCCGAGATGCGCCGCTACGTCTGCGAGGACCTCGACCGGGTCACGGTGCCGACGACGATCGTCTGGGGCGAGCTCGACCGGCTCGTCGCTCCCCCGCGCCCGGAGCGGCGGCCGCCCGGATCGCGCTACCTGCAGTTCGAGCGCCTCGGCCACACGCCGAACTGGGACGACCCCGAGCTCGTCGCCCGGCTGCTGCTCGAGGCGAGCTCTGCCGCGGCGCCCGCGGCCGCTACCATTTCCGGACCGGAAGGGAAGTAGTTCTCGACGACGGTCGTCGTCAGCACGAGATCGGGAGATCTCCGGCGGCCGTGGCCCAAGGGGCGAACCAAACCTTCGCGCTTCGACAGCACGAAAGGAACGGTCACCCCGAATGACGACTCCCTCCCCCGAGTTCCTGGCCTGGGCCGGGCTGATCGCTGCGATCGCGATCCTGCTCGCGCTCGACCTCTGGGTCATGCGCGGCCGCGGCGGTGAGATGACGACCCGTGCCGCCGCCGTCGCCAGCGCGTTCTGGATCACCCTCGCCCTCGCGTTCGGAGGCCTCCTCGCGCTGACGTCGGGCGGTGCCGACGCGGGCGCCTATCTCGCCGGCTACCTGGTCGAGAAGTCGCTCTCGCTCGACAACGTCTTCGTCTTCCTGCTGGTCTTCGCCGCGTTCGGCATCGCGGCGAACGAGCGGCACCGGCTGCTGTCCTTCGGGATCGTCGGCGCGCTGGTCCTCCGCCTCGTGTTCATCCTCGTCGGCGCAGCCGCGCTGAGCGCATTCGGCTGGCTCAACCTCGTCTTCGCCGCGATCCTGATCTGGACCGGATGGCGGTTGTGGGGCGGGCGCCACGACCACCGGGCGGAGGAGCAGCTCGTCGCTAAGGTCCGCAGGCGCCTGCCGATCGCCGACCACAACGACGCGTCCGGGTGGATCACCCGAGAGGACGGGCGCCGGGTGCTGACGGCCGCCGGGGCGGTACTCGCCGCGCTGATCATCGTCGACGTCGTCTTCGCGATCGACTCGGTGCCGGCCATCCTCGCGATCACCGACGACGCGTACATCGTCTTCGCGGCGAACGCCTTCGCGCTGCTCGGCCTGCGGCCCCTGTTCTTCCTCGTCGCCGACCTCGTCGAGCGGCTCTACTACCTGAAGGCCGCCCTCGCGGTGCTGCTGGCCGTGATCGGGGCGAAGATGGCGGCCTCCTACTGGATCGGGAAGATCGGTCCCGAGATCACGCTGCCGGTGATCGCCACCATCCTCGGCGTCGGCGTCGTCGCATCACTCGTGCGCCGCGCCCGGACCCCTGCCGAGGCAATACCGTAGGACGATGGAGCTGACCGAGAGGGTCCGGCGCTGGCGGGACCGCGGCGAGCGCGAGCACTTCCGCGGCCATGCCGTCCACGTGTTCCGCCGGGAGACGGACGGTCCCTTCGTCGTGATGCTGCACGGCTTCCCGTCCAGCTCCTACGACTGGGCCCCGGTCCTCGAGGCGCTGACGGAGCCGTCGGTCCTCGCGTTCGACTTCCTCGGCTTCGGGCTGTCGGACAAGCCGCGGGAGCACCGCTACACGCTCGGTTGGCAGGCCGATCTCACGACCGAGCTCGTCAACCGGCACTCGGGCGGGCGGCCCGTCTTCCTGGTCGCCCACGACATGGGCACATCGGTGGGGACGGAGCTGATGGCGCGCGACCTCGAGGGCCGGCTCGGCTTCGAGCTCGCCGGTGTGCTCCTGTTCAACGGCAGCATCGTCCTCGACGCGGCCTCCCTCACCCCCTCCCAGAAGCTTCTCCGGGGACCGCTCGGCCCACTCGCCGCGCGGCTCAGCAGCCGCCGCGTCTTCGACCAGCAGTTCGGATCGGTCTTCTCCTCCTCGCACCCGCTCGAGCGGGAGGAGGCGGACGACCAGTGGTCGCTGATCTGCCACAACGGCGGCCGCTCGCTCGGCCACAAGCTCATCTTCTACCTCTCCGAGCGAATCGCGCTGGCCGACCGCTGGCACGGAGCGATCCGGGACTGGCGGGACCTGCAGCTCGCATGGGGACTCGAGGACCCGGTCGCGACGACGGCCGTCCTCGAGGCGCTCCGGCGACTGCATCCGGGCGTTCCGGTCGCCGAGCTGCCCGGGCTCGGCCACTATCCCCAGCTCGAGGATCCGAGCCGGATGGCGGCCGTCATCGGGGCAGCGATCTGACGCGAGCCGGAACAGCGCCGGCCGCGGAGCGCCCTCCGCGCTGACTACCGAAAAGAGCAACGTCTATCGACAATATGCTCCGCCCCATGGCCGCCTTCGAGGAAATTCATGTGGGAAGCATGGACCCGGAGCGCTTCCGTTCCGTCCTCGGCGAGCGCTTCGACGAGATCGAGCTCGGGATGGAGGACGGACGGCGCCTGTTCCAGGGTCGCTCGATCTGGCACATCAACTCGACAGCGCGGGGCGGTGGGGTCGCGGAGCTCCTGCAGTCGCTGCTCGCTTACGTTCGCGGGATCGGGCTGGACGCACGCTGGGGTGTGATCGGCGGTGAACCCGAGTTCTTCGAGGTGACGAAGCGCATCCACAACATGCTGCACGGGAACCCCGGCGACGGCGGCGGGCTGGGTGAGGCCGAACGCGAGATCTACGAGCGGACGCTGGCACCGGCTGCCGAGGCCGTTGCAGAGATCGTCAGCGGCCGTGACATCGTCTTCCTCCACGATCCTCAGACGGCCGGGATGATCGAGGCGCTGCTGCCGACGGGCGCAGTGATCGTCTGGCGATGTCACGTCGGGCTCGACCACGCCAACTCGCTCGCCAGGGCGGCTTGGGACTTCCTTCGCCCCTACATCGAGCGGGCCGACGCCTACGTCTTCTCCCGCCCGGACTTCATCTGGGAGGGGATCGATCGTGAGCGGGCCTTCATCATCGCTCCCTCGATCGACGTCTTCTCTGCGAAGAACCAGGAACTCGGGCCCGAGGGCGTCACGACAATCCTCGGGCGAATCGGCCTCACCGCGTGCGATCCGGGAGACGACGGCGAATTCATTCGGCACGACGGGAGCATCGGCCGCGTCGTCCGTCGCGCCGACATCTACCAGGACGTTCCCCTTCCCGATGATGCCGAGGTGGTGACCCAGGTCTCACGGTGGGACCGGCTCAAGGATCCGCTCGGCGTGCTGACCGGGTTCGTCCGGCAACTCGACGGCGGCAACCCGCACCTGGTCCTCGCCGGCCCCGCGACGGCAGCCGTCGCCGACGACCCGGAGGGCGGGGCGATCCTCGAGGCGGTGCTCGACCAGCGGGACCGGCTCCAACCGGACGAACGCTCTCGAATCCACATCGTCTGCCTGCCGATGGACGACATCGAGGAGAACGCGGCGATGGTCAACGCGATCCAGCGACGCTCGGACGTCATCGTCCAGAAGAGCCTCGCCGAGGGTTTCGGCCTCACCGTGGGTGAGGCGATGTGGAAGGGCAAACCGGTGGTCGCCAGCGCCCGCGGAGGCATCCAGGACCAGATCACGGACGGCGTCACCGGGATCCTTCTTCCCGACCCCTCGAACCTCGATGAGTTCGGCGCCGCGGTGCGCCGGCTGCTCGATGACGAACCACTTCGCATCCGGATGGGAATCGCCGCCCGTCAGCGGATCGAGGAGAGCTACCTGGGCACCCGTCACCTCCTCAATTACCTGCAGATGCTTCGCGCGCTTCTCGAGCGCCACGGGCCGAGCTGAGTCGGACGACCCCGGATCAGCCGGCGAGGTCGACGCCGAGCCAGACGACGGCGAGCGTCAGCAGGAGGATCGCCCCCTGCAGGGCGTGAGCGCGCGGGTATCGCAGGTGCGCGAGCGTGAGGACGATCAGGACACCGACGAGGGTGAGCTTGATCTGCAGCGTGCCCGAGCTCCAGAGCGAGAAGTGGTCCGCCATCGCGATGCCGGTGACCAGCAGGAGGGCCAAGGCGACCGCCGATCCGATCCCGAAACGGCGCGCTACTGCCCGCAGGCGCTCGGGGTCGGGGTTCGTCCGCTCGACCGGGACGAGCGCGAGCCCGACGACGAGCTGCCCGCCGAGGAAGAAGGCCATCGCCAGCAGGTGCACGTAGAGCACCGCCTGCCAAGCGGTGCTCATCCCGCGCTGTGCCGGTCGCAGCGGAGCACGGGCGCAGTCTATGGGCGGGCGGGCGCGCTCGACCCCTCGACCACCGAGCCGGCGATCCCGCCCGGGCGGCCGCGGCGGACCCAGCTGCCCCAGAGCGCGGTGGCCACCGCGACCGAAGCGAGAATCGAGACGATCCCGTCGATCCGCAGGCAGTTGGCGAAGAGCACGTAGGCGACGGGCACCAGGCCGGCGACGTTGACGAGGAACGCCCACCGCCTCCGGTCGTTCAGCGAGAGCTTCGCGCAGGCCGCCAGGGCGGCGACGAAGCTGATGAAGACCGCGACGGCGTAGAAGCCGACGATCCCCGTCTCGCGTCCGCCGGCGAGAACGAGCAGGCCGCAGGAAGCTCCGCAGACGGCCAGCACCCCCCAATAGGGGACGTAGCCCCGGTTCCTGAGACCGAACGCGGCCGGCAACAGCCCGCGGCCCGGCGCTCCGTGCACCGCCAGGGCCCGGAGCACGCCGGACGCCGCCGCGTAGGCCGAGGCGGCGGCGGCGAGCAGAAGCAGCGCCGTCAGCGCCTGGAACGCGGCGAAGGGGGCGCCGCCGCCGACCGAGCGCCGAGCCACCTCGGCCAGCAGCGTCGAGTCGGCCGGCGGCTCGCTGACCCCGAGCGAGACCGCGAGCGCGGTCAGCCCCAGCGTCAGGCCGCCGACGATCGCGATCATCAGCCAGAGGGTGACCTGTCCGAAGAGCCGCCTGCCCCGGTCGTGGAAGTAGCCGAGATGGCCGATCGCATTCGACGGCGACTCGACGCCGGTGGCGAGGGCCATCCCGAGCGGCATCGCCAGCAACACCGCGATGGTGCCCGCGTCGCCGACCAGCGGGGCCGGGCTCGCGGTGGCGGGCGCGGTCCCGGCGCCGCCGGCGAGCACCGCGAACGCGAAGGCGATGAACAGGATCGTGGCGGTCGCGAAAGCGATCCTGCCGCGGTGGCCGAGGAGGATGCCCGCCGCGACGAGCAGCGCGAAGCCGATCGCGATCGGCAGGCGCCAGCTCGCCAGTCCCGGCAGGTAGGAGATCGCCGCGGCCGCGGCGGCACCGCACGAGACCGCCACGGTCAGGGTGAAGTCGATCAGCAGCGCCGCGAGCGGCAGGAAGGCCCAGCTCTCCCCGAACGCCGCAGCGACCCCCTCCGGACCACCGCCGCCCGAAGGAAACCGGCGGATCAGCTGATGGTAGGTCCCGGCCACCAGCCCGATCGTCACCACCACCAGCAGCATGGCCGGGAACAGGTCGCTCAGCTGCCCGTCGAGGTCCCGCAACGCCGCCTCGATCGCATAGGCGACCGAGGAGACCGGGTCGGCCATCACGGTGAACGCGAAGGCCGCGAACAGGCTGAGGATCCGGGTCCGGCGCATCGGGCTCAGCGTTGCACCGCGAGGCGACGGCCTAGTGCCGGCGGGTCAACCGGAACCTGACTGCGGTGGGCGCGGTCGAGTTGCCCGCCCGATCGGTGGCCCGGATCGAGATCGTGTGCTCCCTGCCCTCGCCCGGCCGCGATCTCGCGTTGACTCGGTAAGGGGAGGCGCAGGGCTCGAAGGCCGCCTTGTCGAGCCTGCACTCGAAGGCCGAGCCGACCTCGGAGCGGAATGAGACCTTGACCCGCCTCGACCTCCTCGTGGTCTTGATCCGGCGCTTCGGCTGCCTGGTGATCGTGATGACGGGGACGGCGGTGTCCAGCGTGAAATCGCGGGTTGCGGGAGTCGGGTCGGCATTCGAGGCGGCGTCGATCGACTGGACAGCGAAGGTGTGGGGACCGTCGGGGAGCTCCGAGTAGTCCGTCCAGACCGTCGGCGATTCGCAGGGATTCCAGGATCCCGCCTCGTCGAAGCGGCACAGGAAGCGCGTGCCCGGCTCGCCCGAGGAGAACGTGAAGCTCGCCGTCGCGTCGTTGGTGATGCCGGCGGGCCCGGAGTCGATCGCCGTGTCGGGCGGGGCCGTGTCGACCGTGAACTCCTGCGTCGCGGGGCTCGGGTCCGGGTTGGAGCCCGAGTCCAGCGCGCGGACGGTGAAGGTATGGAGCCCGTCTGAGAGCGCCGGAGCCGTGTCGGAGCGACCGGGGCCCGAGCAGGCCCGAAAGGACTCGGAGTCCACCTTGCATTCGAAGCTCGAGCCGGGCGGACTCGAGGAGAACGTGAACGTCGGGGTGCTGTCGTTCGTGGGACCGGCGGGGCCGGTGTCGATTCTCGTCTCGAACGCCCTGTAGTCGACGTCGTCGGAGACGACGGCCCGTCCGGTCAGCGGCAGGCCGGAGAGCGCGAAGCCGGGCGAGCAGTCGTCCGGCGCGAAGGAGGACGAGGCCGCGAAGCGGTCCAGCCCGGCGCCGCCGTTGTCTACGAGGGTGACCGTGATCGTCCCGAAGTTGGTGTCCGCCTTGATCACCGCGGCGTTGCCGGTGACGCTCAGGCAGGTGACGCGACCGGCGATCTGAACGGGGATCTGCTGGCCCTTGACGACGATGTAGGTGCCGAAGGAGACACCCCCTCCGGGGCTCTCGCCCGAGGGGCCGCTGTAGGCATCGACGGTGATGCCCCAGATCCCTGTGACTCCTCCGGTCGCGGTCGCCAGGTCGAACTGCGGCGGCGGGTCATCCGCTCGGGCGGTGGCCGGGGACATGACCACCACCAGCAGCAGCAGCGCGGTGATCTGCCCCAGCCCCGGCAGCCCATGAGGACGAAACGCGTACACGGCCTGCCTACCTCCTCTCGGGAACGGGGAATTCAGAATGCCATCGCCGAAGGCCCCCCACATCCGTAGATTCCCGCAGGCGATCAGCGGACGCTCCCGCACGCAGGGCCGGGCGACCGGATCCCCCGATGGGCGGTACTGGTCTCGAACCAGTGACCTCCTGCTTGTAAGGCAGGCGCTCTCCCAACTGAGCTAACCGCCCGGGACGGAGAGCTTAGAGTCGCCGGCCGCCCGTCGAGCGCTCGTCGGCCGTCGCACCCTGGCCGCACGAGGTTTCGGGGCCAATGATCGGGATCTTGCCGACATCTGGGCAATATCCCGATCGGTGGGCGCATCACCGCCAGCCGGTTGTAGGGTCTTCCCCTCTACGGACGGGGCCGAGGAGGGCCGGATGGCGGAGGTTGAGGCCGGGAAGACCGAGGAAGACCGGGTGGTCGGCTGGGGCTGGGCGCTCGGCCTGGTGCTTCCCGTCGTCGGCCTGATGGCCGCTCTGTTCCTGCTCAGCCGCGGCGACCGGCGCTGGCTCTGGATGCTCGGATGGGCGGCCCTCGGCGTCGTCGCCTACGTGATCGTCTTCGCGGTGCTCTGACCGATGGAGCTCGGGATCGAGGGAAGGGTCGCGCTCGTGCTCGGCGCCAGCCGCGGGCTCGGGCGGGCGATCGCGGCGGCGCTCGGACGGGAGGGGGCCCGGGTCGCCCTGTCCGCCCGCTCGCGCGAAGGTCTCGAGGAGGTCGCGGCCGCCGTCGGAGGCGAGACGGCGATCCTCCCGGCCGACACCGGCGACGGGGACGCCATCACGGCCCTGGCCGAGCGGACCACCGCGGCTCTCGGGCCCGTCGACATCCTCGTCCTCAACACGGGTGGGCCGCCGCCGGGAGGGGCGCTCGAGGCCCCCTCCGATGCCTGGCGCGACGCCTACGCGTCGCTGGTCCTTGCACCCCTGCTGCTCGCTCGGGCCTGCGTCCCGGGCATGCGGGAGCGGGGCTGGGGCCGCATCGTCAGCGTCAGCTCGACCTCCATCCGCGAGCCGATTCCGGGACTGGCGCTCTCGAACTCGAACCGAATGGCGACCGCGGGGCTCCTGCAGACCCTGGCCCGCGAGGTGGCCGCGGACGGAATCACCGTCAACACGATCGCAACCGGGCGCTTCGGCACCGAGCGACTCGCCCAGCTCTACGGCTCGATGGAGGCCGCCGAGCAGCAGGCGGTGACGGACGTCCCGGCGGGACGCCTCGGCCTGCCCGAGGAGTACGGCGATCTGGTCGCCTTCGTCTGCTCCGACCGCGCCGCCTACCTCACCGGCACCGTCATCCCGCTCGACGGCGGATTGACGCGATCGAGCTAGGGCTCAGGCGAAGCGCGGGGGTGTCGGCGTCCGCAGCTGTCCGCGACCGGCGACGATCCCGATCCAGACGGCGCCGACGGCGAACATCGCCACGCTCATGAGCTGTGCCTGCGTCAGCCCGACGGCGACGTCCTCGTTGCGACGGACGAACTCGACCATGAACCGCTCGAAGCCGGCGACCATCAGATAGAGGGCGAACAGGATCCCCGGCCGGAAGCGGTCCCGGAGCCGCCACAGGACGAGCGCCGCCAGCCCCATGAAGAGCGTCTCGTAGACCGGGGTCGGGTGCACCGGCGTATCGGTCGGGACGGTCCCGTCCGGATAGGCCATGGCCCAGGGGCCGTCCCAGGGACGGCCGTAGTCGCCGTCGCCGGAGAGCTGGCATCCGACGCGCCCGATCGCGTAGCCGATCGTCAACGGCACGGCCGCGACGTCGGCCAGCAGCAGCGTCATCACGCCGCGCCAGTACGCCCATCCGAGAACCGCCAGCGCACCGCCGATCGCGCCGCCGTACCAGACGAGCCCGGCGCCGCCGAACAGGTTGCCGATCGGATCGTCGCTGACGTCGTCCCAGTTCTCGATCAGGAAGTAGAGCCGAGCCCCGACGAGCCCGCCCACGAGCGCCGCGAAGGCCATCTCGTAGGCCCAATCTGCGGGCTTGCCGAGCTCCTTGAAGCGCCGCCCGACGACGAGTCCGGCGGCGACGAAGCCGAGCCCGAACATCAGCCCGAAGGTCTGCAGGGTCAGGGGCCCGATGTTGATCTCTGGGTACATGCGCGGATAGCCCCGGGGAGAATCGAACTCCCGTTACCAGGATGAAAACCTGGCGTCCTAACCACTAGACGACGGGGCCGCGGAGGCCCGGAGTCTAGGCGGTCGCACCGGGCAGCCGGCGACCTCACTCGTGGACGAGCAGCTCCAGCAGCGCCTTCTGCGCGTGGAGGCGGTTCTCCGCCTGATCGAAGACCGCGGAGCGCTCGCCGTAGAGGACGTCGGCGGTGATCTCCTCGCCCGGGTGGGCGGGCAGACAGTGCAGGACGATCGCGCGGTCGGAGGCCCGGGCGAGGAGGGCGTCGTCGACCCGGAAGGGGGCGAGCGCCTCGCGCTTGGCCGCAGCGTCGGTCTCGCCCATGCTGATCCAGACGTCGGTGTAGACGGCGTCGGCGTCCGCGACCGCCTCGGCGGGGTCGGCGACCAGTACCGCCCCCGCCCCCGCCTCGAGCTCCAGGCCCGGAGGCGAGCTGACAACGACCTCGACCCCGACGTGGCGCCCGAGCAGCGCGAGCGACCGGGCGACGTTGTTGCCGTCCCCGACGAAGGCGACGCGGAGCCCTTCCAGCGATCCGAACCGCTCGCGCAGGGTCAGCAGGTCGGCGAGCGCCTGGCAGGGATGGTGCTCGGGCGTGAGCGCGTTCACCACCGGGACGGCGGCCGCCGCGGCGAGCTCCTCGACGCGCTCGTGGGAGCCGCTGCGGAAGACGATTGCGTGCACGTAGCGGGAGAGGACCCGGCCGA
>JAGQUO010000090.1 GCA_020438445.1 Solirubrobacterales bacterium | reverse complement strand
GACTTCGGCGCCGGGCCTGAACGACGGCGGCAGGGCCCGCCGCGCCGCGCGCTCCGGATCGCCCCCGACGTAGTCGGCCCGGGCCGCCGCGCGGGCGGCGTTCGCGGCGCTCAGCGCAGCGTGTCCGGCGAGCGCGAGTTGGACGAGCGCGAGCGCGAGCAGGATCAGGAGCGGGACCGTCGCGACGAAGGCGATCGCCACCTGGCCGCCCTCGGCCCCGATCCGTTTGCAGCTCCCGCAATCCATGCGACGAAGCTATGCGCAGCCGGTTCACGGGTGGGAAACCGCTGCCGGCAATCCGCGCGCCGAACACGCACGAAAGTCGAACACCCGCCCGTGCCGCCAGCGATGTCCGCCCGATCGCGGGGGTTCAGATGCTCTGGGCCTCGCGCCAGGTGTTGAAGATCAGCCAGCCCGACGCGATCAGGATCGCCACCCAGGCGATCGTCCCCGGCCCGCTCGAGAGCATCTCGTCGGCGCCGACGATCATCAGCGCGATCGCTCCGATGCTTCCGTAGACCAGCCAGCGCTGGCGGTCGGTGAACGTGTCCCGCTGCAGGCCCGTGCTCTTCCAGAGGCGGATCAGCATGCCGCCGATCGCGACCGCGAAAACGATCGAGAGCGTGACGAGGATGGCCTCGGCGACGTTGCCGCCGCCCGGCAGGACCGTCAGCCCCAGTGCCAGCAGGGCGATGATCACGACGTTGCGGATGACCTTCACGGCATCAATCCTGACGGATCCGAGCGCCGGGCGAAAGGGGGCTCAGCCGTCGATCATGACCGCGAGCCCGAGCACGATCGCCCCCGCGAAGGCGAGCGTGGACACCAGGGCGAGGGCACCGGCGCCGACCGCCGCCAGACCCCGGTCGAGCCTGCGCATCTCGGCCGCGGTCGCGAACCCGTAGATCGCCAGCGAAGCGGTGAGGGTGACGAACAGCCCCGCGACAACGGACGCGACGGCGGTGTCGAGCAGCGCCTCGCCGTCGACGAGCGTGGCCGGCGCGACGGAGATCAGGCCCGCGACGCTCATACCGTCGGCACCGGCTGGCCGCGGCGGATCCGCTGCGCGAAGAGGGTGAGACCGAGGAGGATCGCGAGACCCGACAGGATCACGGGACCGGCGGCGCCGTCCCCGAAGATGCTGGTGAAGCCGTAGCAGACGGCTCCGATCGCGGCGGCGGCGGGCAGCGTCAGAAACCACGCGGCGACGATGTTCCCGGCCACACCCCATCGAACCGCCGAGACCCGCTTGCCGGCGCCGGCGCCCATGACGCCGCCGGCGATCACCTGCGTCGTCGAGAGCGGATATCCGAAGTGCGAGGAGGCGAGGATGACGGCGGCCCCCGCGCCCTGGGCGGAGAAGCCCTGCGCCGAGTCCATCTTGATGATCCGCGTCCCCATCGTCCGGATGATCCGCCAGCCCCCCGTATAGGTCCCGAGTGCGATCGCGGATGCCGACGAGACGATCACCCACGTCGGCACGTCGAAGCCGGTGTCCGGGAGGTTGCCGTTCGCGATCAGCGCCAGCGTGATCACGCCCATCGTCTTCTGCGCGTCGTTGGTGCCGTGGGCGAGCGCCAGCAACCCGCCGGAGACGACCTGCCCGAGGCGGAACCCCCGCGTCACCGGGCCGGGACGGAGCCGGCCGCAGATCCGGTAGGCGAGGATGATCGCGAGCGCGCCGATGACGAACGCGACGATCGGCGCCAGCACCGCGGGGATCAGGACCTTGCCGAGAATCCCCTCACCGTCGACGGCGGCGGTGCCCACGGCGGCGATGACGGCCCCGACGACCCCGCCGATCAGAGCGTGGGAGGAGCTCGAGGGCAGGCCGAAATACCAGGTGATCAGGTTCCACGAGATCGCACCGACGAGGCCGGCGAAGATCACCGTCGGCGTGATCGCACCGGCGTCGACCACGTCGGAGGCGATGGTCGCCGCCACCTGGATCGAGATGAACGCGCCGGCGAAGTTGAGCAGCGCCGCCATCCCGACCGCGACCCGGGGCGAGAGCGCGTGCGTGGAGATCGACGTCGCGACGACGTTGGCCGTGTCGTGGAAGCCGTTGGTGAAGTCGAAGACGAGCGCCGTCGCGACGACGATGACGAGGACGACGTCGCCGTCCACCGGCTACGAGCCCCAGTCGTGTCGCGTCACCCGGCGTCCCACCTACTCAGGCGTTCTTGATCGCGACGCCCTCGATGATGTGGGCGGCGGTCTCGGTCGCGTCGATGGCGCGCTCGAGCACGGCGAAGATGTCCTTCCAGCGGATCACGACCATCGGGTCGATCCCGTTGGCGAAGAGCGACGCGACGGCATCGCGCGAGATCCGGTCGCCGTCGTTCTCGAGGCGGTGGATCTCGATCAGGTGCGCGTCCAGGTCCTTGAATCCGCGCAGCCCGGCGAGCGCGACCCCGAGCTCCCCGCAGGCGGCGACGAGGACGTCCGCGAGGGCGAGGGACTGCTCCATCGGGGCCTCGATCTGGTAGAGGCCGAGGAAGTCCGCGGCCTCCTCGATGTAGTCGACCACGTCGTCGACCTGAGTGGCGAGGCCGTAGATGTCCTCGCGGTCGAACGGGGTGACGAACGTCGAGTTGAGGCGCTGGATGATGTCGTGGGTGATCCGGTCGCCCTCCTGCTCCGCCTTGAGGATCTCCCGGTTCAGGCCCTCCGCTCCGTCGGGCCAGTTCCGGAGCATCTCCTGGAGCAGGCCGGAAGCGCGAACGGCGTTCTGGCCCGCCTCCGCGAGCAGGTCGAAGAACACGCGGTCCTTGGGCGCGAAGCTGAGGCTCACCATGGACTTCGCAATATCGCAGCTTCGTCCCCCGCAGCCACCCTCCGTCCCCCGCGAACGCCGGAAACGGCGGGATGATCAGGCCCGATCGCGCCCGATGACGATCGCGGCGAGCCGCTCGGCGGCGCGGCCGTCCCAGAGCGGCGGCGGCTCCGCCGGGCCGGCGTGGCCGCCGGCGATGAGCCCGGGGACCTCGGCGATTCGTGCCGGGTCGAGACCGAGCAGGACGTTGGTGCCCTGCTCGACCGTGATCGGTCGCTCGGTGTTGTCGCGCAGGGTGAAGCAGGGGACGCCGAGGTAGGTGGTCTCCTCCTGGATCCCACCGGAGTCGGTGAGCACCGCCCGTGCATCCGCCTCGAGCGAGAGGAAGTCGAGGTAGCCGACCGGGTCGACGAGGAGAAGTCCCTCCGGCAGCGCCGACGCCCGCTCATCGAGCGCCGCCCGGGTTCGGGGATGGACGGGGAAGAGCACCGGCATCGACTCCGAGACGGCAGCGAGAGCGTCGATCGCGGCCCCGAGCATGGGCCCGTCCACCAGCGCCGGGCGGTGCAGGGTGACCAGCAGGTACGTGCCCGGGTCGAGGCCGTGACCGGCGCAGGCCCCGCGCCCGCGGAATCGCCCTTCGAGAGCGACCAGCGAGTCGATCATCGTGTTGCCGACCTGGTGGACGCGATCACCCCGGATTCCCTCGGCGGCGAGGTTCGCGGCGGCCTCGGGAGAATGGGTGAACAGGAGCTCGGACACCTGGTCGGTGAGGACCCGGTTCACCTCCTCCGGCATCGTCCGGTCGAAGCTGCGAAGCCCGGCCTCCACGTGGGCGACCGGGATCCGCAGATGGGCGCACGCGAGCGCCGCTGCGAGCGTCGAGTTGACGTCGCCGGGGACGATCACCAGATCCGGCCGCTCGCCGGTCAGCACGGGCGCGATCGCCTCGAGCACGCCGCCGAGCTGCTGGGCGTGCGAGCCGGATCCGACCCCGAGCATGTGATCGGGCTCGGGAACGCCGAGCTCCTCCAGGAAGATGCCCGACATCATCCGGTCGTAGTGCTGGCCGGTGTGGACGAGGACGTGGCGGCCCCCGGGATCGACGGCCCGCAGCGCGGCGATCACCGGCGCCATCTTCACGAAGTTCGGGCGGGTCCCGACGACGTGGAGGAGCTTCATGCGCCCACCGCGCTCAGGCGAGCGCGTCGATCCGCCCGGCGAGCTCGAAGTCGGCGGCGGTGATGCCGCCCTCGGAGTGGGTCGAGATCCGGACCGTCACCGTCGCCCAGGCGATCTCGAGGTCCGGGTGATGGCCCATCTCCTCGGCCGGGCCGACGATCGCCTCGACGAAGCGGACCGAGCCGACGAAGTCGCCGCGGTCGAACTCCTTGGCGATCGCGTCGCCCTCTCGCGTCCAGCCGTCCAGCCCTCCGAGCCGGGCATCGATCTCATCGTCGCCGAGCAGCACGCACCGATCCTATAGTCGCTAGAGGGTGACGCTGACGCCCTGCTGGGCGACGATGATCGCAGCGGCGAAGAAGACGACGCCGAGCCCGCCCATGATCGCCAGCTCCGCCGGCAGGGTCTCGCGCCGCGAGATGCCCCGCTCGGCGCCGACGACGATCAGCGCCCCGATCGCGCCGCCGACGATCCCGCCGAGATGGCCGCCGACGCTGATGTTGGAGGCGGCGAAGGTGAAGACCAGGTTGATCACGAGCCAGAACGCGAGCTGCTGGACGACCTGCATCTGACCGCGCTGGCGGGCGATGACGATCGTCGCGATGAACAGGCCGTAGATGGCGCCCGATGCCCCGACCGTGAACGTGAACGGGTCGGACATGATCAGGGCCCCCACCGCGCCGGCGATCAGGGAGACGAAGTAGACGGCGACGAAGCGAACCGTGCCGATCGCCGGCTCCAGCACCTGCCCGAGGATGAACAGGACGAACATGTTGAGCGCGAGGTGGATCAATCCCCCGTGCAGGAACCCGGAGGTGAGGATCCGCCACCACTCGCCCCCGGTCGACTGGATCACCTGCCCGCCCCCGCCGCAGACGCCGCCGTCGCCGACGGCGTTGCTGCAGAGCGCTCCGTCGGCGAACACCGCGCCGTCGGTCCCGGATGGCCCGCCGGTGAGCAGTTGGAGGACGAAGACGAAGACGTTGACGCCGATCAGCGCGTAGGTCGCCTGCATCCGGCCGGTGTTCATCGTCCGCGCCGTCCGCACCTCGGTCCGATCCCCTGCGCATTCCGGGCAGCGCATCCCGACCGAGGTCGGAGTCATGCACTCGGGACAGATCGGGCGCCCGCAGCGCGAGCACGAGACGCCGGTCTCGCGGTCGGGATGTCGGTAGCAGGTGGCGATCGCGGCAGGGTATTCGACGCCGCTCACGGGCCCGCGGGCGGGCTCTTCGCGGTCATTCCATGTCGGCGGTCAGCAGCGAGTTCTCGCTCGGGTGCCTGCTGCCGCCCTTCGGCTCCCGCGTGATCATCACCCGGCGCGCCTGCGAGAGCCCGTGCGGGATGGCGACGTCGCCGACGCCCTGTTCGGAGACGACGAAGACCGACGAGGCGTGCACCGATCCACCGGCGCTGCCCTTGTCCTGGATCCATGCCTGGTAGACCTGCCCGTCGCCCGTCGGCGGCAGGTCCGCGACGTGGAGCATGCCGGCATCGCCGTCGACCATGAGCTTGCCGTGCGCACCGGAGGCGGGCTTCTCGGCGGTCGCGGTGTAGACCGCGTCGAAGCTGGACGGCTCCTCGCCCCCGTCCCGCAGGACGTAGCCGGTCACAGCGGCGGCGATCAGCAGGAAGACCCCGATGCCCGCGAGCGCCGGCCGCAGCGAGAGGCCCGCGAAGAGCCCCCGGGGCCGGCCTCGTGAGGGCTCGGCCACGGGCTCGGCCTCGTGCTCGACGACGTCCATGATCCGCGCCTTCAGCGCCGGCGCCGGCTGCCGCTGCGGAACCGTGGCGGGAAGCACGTCGACGGCGGGAAGCATCCACTGCAGCCGCTCGCGGCACGGCTCGCAGCCCTCGAGATGCTCGGCGACGATGCGGCGCTCCTCCCCCGCGAGCGCGTCGAGCGCGTAGGCGGCGAGATCGTCGTTCCACCGCTCGCCGTGGACGACGGAGTCTCCCGCCGCGCCGGCCGCGTCGTTGTCGGGTCGCTCGCTCATATCGTCTCCAGAACACCGTCGGGGGTGATCGACTCGGCGATCTGAGCCCGGATCTTCTCCAGCCCGAGCCGCATCCTGCCCTTCACGGTGCCGAGCGGCATGCTCAGCATCTCGGCGATCTCGGAGTGGCTGAAGCCGCCGAAGTATGCGAGCTGGATCACCTGCGACTGATCCTCGGGCAGGCTGTCGAGGGCTCCGCGGAGCTCGCGGGAAGTCTCGCGCCGGAGCGCCTCCTCCTCGGTCAGCTCCTCGCCGGGACGGGCCTCGAGGACCGCGTCGTCGTCGTGGTCGAGCTTCGGCGCGCCGCCTCCGCCGCGCCTGAGGGCGTCGATGGCGCGGTTGCGGACGACGCTGAGGACCCAGCTGCGAACGCTGCCGCGGGCGCGGTCGAAGCGGGCATTGCTGCGCCAGATCGAGAGGAAGGCCTCCTGGGCGACGTCCTCGGCGGCGTTGCGGTCGCCGACGATGCGGTAGGCGAGCGAATACGCGGCTCCGCCGTGACGGTCGTAGAGGACCTCGAACGCGTGCGGATCCTTGCGGTCCACGTGCGCCATCAGCTCCTCGTCGGCGAGGCGCTCGAGCCGCGCGGCCTCTGCTCTCGGCGATGCCTTCATCGAAATCAACATACGCTGTCGGTTCGATGCCGGATCAATCCGACCAGGGACGGGTTCAGGACGGCGGCGCGGGCCCCGCGCGCCTCTACGCGCTCGCGGCCGGCGCCGTCCTGTCGCTGCTCGGCGTCCTCGGCTTCTTCTACGACGCCGGCTTCGACACGGGCCGGCAGCTCGCCGCCGACGACATCGCCGGCGTCATCGTGGTCAACGGCTGGCGCAACGTCGTCTACCTCGCCACCGGCCTCCTCGCCCTCGGCTTCGGCTCGCGCCGGCCGCGGCGGACCGCCGCCGCTCTCGCCGTCTTCTACCTCGCCTTCGGGCTCTGGGGGATCGCCGAGACCGATCACGACATCGGCAACATCCTCGAGGTCCTGCCGCTCACCGACGAGGACAACGTCCTGCATCTGCTGATCGGCGGGCTCGGAGCGATCGCCGCGATCGCCGACGGCCCGCTTCCGAAGCCGAAGCCGAGCCGGGAGCGGGCGCGAGGTCGCGCCCGCTCCGAGTCGGCCTAGGCGCCGCTCAGCCCCCCGACGTGTACTTGGCCTTCGGGAAGGTCCCCTTCGCCTTGCAGCCCTTGACCTTCGAGGTGACCTTGATCTTGGCCACCTTCTTGCTCTTGAACTTGCCGCTGACGGTGGTCTTGATGCCCTCCTGCGACGAGCTGTCGGAGAGCTTGAACTTCCCCTTCTTGACCCTGACCGGCTTCGAGGGGAGCGCCCCGACCGACGTCAGCTTGCCGAACGTGTAGGGAGCGAGCGCGTCGGACTTGCACTTGCCGCCGCCCTTGGCCTTGAAGATCAGGCTGGCGCCGCCGTTGGTCACCTTGCCGTCGAACGTGGCCACGTAGCCGTACACCCCCTTGCGATCCGGCTTCTGGACGTAGCCGCCGTCCTTGGGCTTCGATCCGGCGGTCGCGAGCGGTGGGATGAGGAGGACGAGCAGTCCCGCCGCCAGCGCCGGCAGCGAGATTCGCAGCAGGGTCACGGGGCGGGGAACGGTTGACATGCGCACTTGGGGGAGCTCCTGTCTGGTCGACACGGGTGGATGGAACGCGGGCAAGCTATTCGCGGCGCCCGGACGCTGTCAATGCCCGAACGAAGGTTCAGATGTCGATCGACCGGCGGAGCTCGCCGATGGCGGACCGGAGGCCGTCGCTCCGCCGGCGGCGCCTGACGCCCATCAGCACCAGCGCGGTTCCCGCGACCCCTCCGACCGCGACCGCCGCCACCGGCCGGACCCAGTTGCGCGGGTCGCGGAGGGACTGCAGCTCGGTCTCGGAGAGCTCGTCCGCCCACCAGGAGAGCTCGCTGGCCGCGGCGCCGGTCAGCATCGACAGCGTGTCCTCGACCCGGCCCCCGAGCCGCTCGGGAGGCTCGATCGGCCGCAGGGCGTCGGCGAGCAGGCGCTCGAGGTCGTCGGATTCGAACCGCTCACTCATCCTCGGCCCCCGTTGCCGTGAGCTCCTCCTCGAGCTGCTTGATCGCACGGTGGATGAGGACCTTCGTCGCCCCGTCGCTGCGCCCGAGGGCGCGGGCGATCTCGCGGTTCGACATCCCCAGCGAGAAGCGCATGATCAGCGCCTCCCGGCGATCCTCCGACAGCCGGTCGAGGCCCGACATGACCTCGCGCATGCGCTCCCTCCCCTCGACGACCCGCTCGGTCCCGTGAGGATGCTCGACCGGCTCGACGTTGTCGAGCGCCGCGGTCGGCCGGCGCGAGCGGTCGCGGTGGTAGTTCGCGGCGAGGTTGTGCGCGATCCGGATCAGCCACGGCCGCAGCGGCCGGCCGTCCGACTCGCGCCGCGCCCGCTCGAAGTGACGGTAGGCCTGGAGGAAGGTCTGCTCGGTCAGGTCCTCGGCGTCGTGGTGGTTGCCGATCCGGTAGTAGCAGTACGAGTACACGTCGCGCAGATGGTCGCGGTAGAGCGTCTCGAAGGCGCGGTCGAGCTCCCGCTTCCCGGCCGGGGCGCCGTTGCCCGCCGCGGCGGCGGCCGGATCGGTGCTGGAGCTCTCCGTCACCCGCCAAGCGTAGTGGGGCGGCGCACGGGCTCACGCTGCCGTCCTCGCGCGTTCGGCGCGGCGCAGGCCCTCGACCCATTCGATCGCGGTCAGGTCGCCGTCGATCAGGGATGCCAGCCCGCTCAGCCCGCCCGCGTCGACTCCGGCCCCCTCGACCGCCGCCGCGATCAGCGGGACCGAATCGAGGCCCTCGGACGCCTGGCCGAGGCGGTCGGGGATCTGCCCGGCGGAGATGCCGCTTCCGAGCAGCTCGCCGGCGCGCCGGTTGCGGCTGCCCGGGGCGAGGATCGTCGCCGTGAGGTCGCCGACCCCCGCGAGGCCGGCGAAGGTCTCGAGTTCGCCGCCGCGCAGCATCGCGTAGGCGGTGCACTCGCGCCAGATCTCGGCGGCCGCGATGCCGGCGGCGTTGATTCCGTGCGGCGCGGCGGCGGCGGCGGCGAGCGACGCCGCGTTCTTCGCGGCACCCGCCATCTCGACCCCGACGACGTCGGCGGTCCGCTCGCAGATCAGCCCGGCGCGGTCGAAGACGTCTCCGAGCTGTGCGCGCAGGTCCTCGTCGCGGCTCGCGAGCACGAGCGCCGCCGTGCCCGATGCCGCCTCCTTCGCATGGGCGGGCCCGCCGAGGGCGGCAACCGCCCGCGAGCGGATCCGCTCGTCGACGTACTCGCTCGGAAGCGTGCCGAGCGGCGGAACCAGGCCCTTGCTGAGCAGCAGGACCGCCGTCCGCGAGCCGATCCGGTCCGACAGCGATCCGACCGCGGCCGGGACCGACGCCGACGGGACGGCGAGACAGACGAGGTCGAGGCCGGCGACCTCGATGTCCGCGGCGCGCTTGATCGTGATCGAGTCGCCGAGCGTGATCCCGGGCAGATACGGATTCTCCCGATCGGCCGCGACCCGCTCCGCCTGCTCGGCGGTGCGGCAGCCGAGCTGGACCTCGACACCGCCGCGGGCGAGCAGCACGGCCACCGCCGTGCCCCAGCTGCCGGCACCGATGACGGCGGCCTTCCGCATCGGCGGCAGCCCGCCGAGCCACTCCCACTGCAGCTCGACGTTCGGCCAGATCCGCGTCGTGACCGTGGCGGCCAGCGACGGAGAGGGATTCTCGGTAAGCGGGAACGTCATCGCCCGGCCGGCCCGGAGCCGGACCTTGCGGGGCCGGATCTTCCACCCCCTGCGGACGTGCTCGGAACCGTGCACGGCCACCGGCAGCACCGAGGCGCCCGACTCGAGCGCCAGGCGGCCGACGCCGCGATGGGGGACGGCGAGCGATCCGCGGCGGATCCGGGTCCCCTCGGGAAAGATGCAGAGGGCGCCGCCGCGCTCGAGGATCCGCCGCGACGTCTCCAGCGTCTCGGCGTCGGCTTCGCCGCGGCGGACCGGGTAGGCGCCGAGGCGGCTGAGGATCCAGCCCTGCCAGGCCGGCTCGAACAGCTCGACCTTGGCGACGTAGTGCATCGGCCGCCTCCACGGGAGCAGCGCGCCGAGCACGAACGGGTCGAGGAAGCTCCGGTGGTTGGCCGCCACGATCAACCCGCCCTCGACGCGTGCATGCTCGCGGCCGAGGCGCTCGAGCCGGAACCAGATCAGGAATGCGGGGACGAGGATGAACCGCGCGACGACGTAGAGGGGCCAGTTGACGCCCTTCGTCCGCGTGTACTCGTGGTAGGCGCTGATCCGGTCGGCGCCGATCCGCTCCGACGCACCCGTCTTCGGAGCCTTCCGCGGCTTCTCGCGGACGCCCTCGGGCCCGGCGGCGCCCTTCCCGCTGTCTCCCTTGTCGGCCACCGCGAAGCGGTACACGGCCCGCCACGCGCAGTTACATCGCCCGGCGCCCCTCTCGCGCCTATGCTGACCCGATCCCGCCGGAGTAGCTCAGCTGGCAGAGCGCGTGTCTTGTAAACACGAGGTCACGGGTTCGATCCCCGTCTCCGGCTTGCTCGGGTGCCCGCATG
>JAGQUO010000089.1 GCA_020438445.1 Solirubrobacterales bacterium | reverse complement strand
AGGGAGTGGGTGGAGGCACCGATCGGGATATTGCCGACATACCGGCAAAACTCCGATCGGTAGGCGCAGGGGCCATGCCTGCCGTCTCGTCCCTCCCTTCCCCAGCCGGAGCGCCTCCGGCCGGCTGGTCCCCGCTAGGCGTCAGCGCGTCCCCGGCCCGCGTTCCACTCCGCCGCCGCCTCCCTGATCCCCTCGCCCTCCGGCCTCCACGCCTTGCGGGCGTGGAGGAGGTACCAGCCGGGGTCGTGGCCGGGGAGGACGAGCGCCGCGAGCGCACGAGGCAGGTAGGAGAACGCGGTCAGCGCCCGGACCGCAGCCGCGGCGACGGGCCCGTGGTGCTTGCGCATGTAGAGGTCGCGGTTGCGATGGAACTCGACAACCCGCCGGCTGCCGGACGAGCGGTCGTTGGCCAGCTGCTCGTGGTGGACGGCCCGGGCGGCCGGGACGTAGAGCGTCGCGAAGCCGGCGCCGGCGAGGCGCTTGCAGAAGTCCGTCTCGTCGGAGTAGACGAAGAACTCAGGGTCGAGCCAGCCGATCCGCTCGGCGGCGGCGCGACGGACGAGCAGCGCCGCCGACTGCGCCCAGCCGACCCGGCGGGTCTGCGTGCCGCCGCTCTCGGTGACGAGCCGGCGGTGCAGGAAGAGCGCCTGCGCGAGCGCGGTTCCGACGCCGGGAAGCCGCCAGGCGCACGGCTGGGGAGTGCCGTCGGGGGCGAGCAGCTGAGCGCCGGCGGCTCCCGCTCCGGGGTCCGCCCGGAGGGCGCCGAGGAGAGCTTCGGCGCAGCCGGGAAGGACCTCGGAGTCCTCGTTCAGGAGCAGGCAGAACTCGCCCCTGGCCGATTCCAGCAGCAACGAGTCGTTCAAAGCCTTGCCCTGGCGGCGCTCGGTGACGATCAGCCGCAGCCGGTCGCCGATCACCCGCTCGCGCTGGGCCATCTGCGCGACGAGGTCGACCGAGCCGTCGTCGGAGGCGTTGTCCAGGACGAGGATCTCGTGCTCGACGCCGTCGGGGTGATGCGCCGCGATCGCGCGCAGGCAGGTGGCCAGATGCTCGCGCCCGTTGGTGTTGACGACGCAGTAGGAGAGCTCCATCGGGACAATCGTCGCCCATGACGCCGCTCCGGGTCTCCCTCGTCGATCCCTCGGCATTCACGCCGCCCTACGACCGCTCGCTCGCGGCGGCGCTCGCGCGGGCCGGGGCCGACGTCGAGCTGCTGACGAGCCGCTTCCTCTACGGGCCGGTGGCGCCGGCGGAGGGCTACCGCGTCGAGGAGTGCTTCTACCGCCGCAGCTCGCGGCTCGGCACCGGCAGCCGCCTGCGCCTCCCGGTCAAGGCGCTCGAGCACGGCCCCGACATGATCCGCGTCCGCCGCCGCCTCGCCGGCACCGGCGTCGAGCACTGGCAGTGGACGACGCTGCCCGAGGTCGACCGCTTCCTGATCGGCGCCCGCCGGGACCGCCCCCGCGTCGTCACCCTCCACTATCCGCTGCCGCAGCCGGGCGAGCGCCGCCGGCTGGCCGCCGAGCGCCGCTACCTCGACCGCTTCGACGCCGTCGTGGTCCACACCGAGGGCGCGGGCGCGAGGCTGCGGGAGGAGGTCGGGATCGCCGGCGAGAAGATCGAGGTGATCCCCCACGGCCCCCTGGACTACCTGACCGCGCTCCCCACCGAGCGCCCGCTCCCCACCGAGCTGCGCCGGGTCGAGGGGCCGGTGATCCTCTTCTTCGGACTGCTCCGTCCCTACAAGGGGATCGACACCCTGCTCGAGGCCTTCGCGTCGGTCGAGGGCGCCGAGCTCTGGATCGCCGGCATGCCGCGGATGCCGCTCGCCGGCCTCGAGGAGCTGGCCGCGAAGGCGCCGGGCACGGTCCGCTTCCTCCCGCGCTTCATCTCCGACCCGGAGATCCCGGCGCTGATGCGGCGCGCGGACGTCCTCGCCCTGCCCTATCGGGAGATCGAGCAGTCGGGCGTCCTCTACACCGGCCTCGCCTTCGGCAAGCCGATGGTGCTCGGCGACGTCGGCGGCTTCGCCGAGTTCGGCCGTCGGCACGACGCGGCCCGGCTGGTCCCGCCGGGCGACGCCGCCGCCCTCGCCGCCGCCCTCGGCGAGCTCGTCGCCGATCCCGCCGAGCGGGAGCGCCTGGCGGCGGCGGCCCGCGACGCGGTCGCCGGCTCCGAGGGCTGGGACGCGATCGCCGAGCGCACGCTCGCGCTCTACCGTCGCCTCCTGGACGACCAGGCGCGCTCCGGCGCCCGATAATCGGGAGCGCAATGGGTCTCGCCCGGAAGATCTTCTGGGGCTCGGTCGCGGGCCTCGTCCACACCCACGTCACCTATCCACTGACGCTGGCGGCGCTCGATCGCCTCCGGCCCGCCGCCCGGCGGCCGCAGGCGCCGCCGCCCGGCGGGCCACCACGCGTCTCGCTGATCGTGGCCGCCTTCGACGAGGAGGAGGTGATCGCGGCGAAGGTCGCCGACGCGCTCGCCCAGGACTATCCGCGCGACCGGCTCGAGCTCATCGTCGCCTCCGACGGGTCCTCCGACCGCACCGTCGAGCTGGCGCGGGAGGCCGGGGCCGACATGGTCCTCGAGCTGCCGCGAGGCGGCAAGATGGCGACCCAGAACGAGGCGGTCGCCCGCTCCAGCGGGGAGATCGTCGCCTTCAGCGACGCGAACTCGACCTGGGAGACGGGGGCGCTGCGGGCGCTCGTCGCCGCCTTCGCCGATCCCGAGGTCGGCTACGCCTGCGGCCGCGTCGAGTTCGGCGATCCCGAGGGCGACAACGAGGAGGGCGCCTACTGGCGCTACGAGATGGCGGTCCGCGAGCTCGAGTCGGGCCTCGGCGGGATCACCGCGGGCAACGGCGGGATCTACGCGGTCCGCCGCGCCGCCTACCGCTTCCTCGCGCCCTCGCGGAGCCACGACCTCTCGCTCCCGTTCGAGCTCCGCAAGGCGGGCTGGCGATCGGTCGATGTTCCGGGCGCCCGGGCGACCGAGAAGATGGTCCCGACGATCGAGGGCGAGTTCGCGCGCAAGCGACGGATGATGATCGGGCTCGGCGACATCGTCCTCGCCGACCGGATGTGTGACCCGCGCGGCTACGGCGCGCTGTTCGGCTACGAGATCCTCTCCCACCGCCTGCTCCGCTACGCGAGCCCGCTGCTCCACGTCCTCGCGTTCGCCGCCGACCTCGCGCTGCTTCGGCGCGGCCGCGTCTACCGGCTCGCCCTCGCCGCCCAGCTCGGCCTGCTGGCCGCCGCCGCCGCAGGCGAGCGGCTGCCCGGCCCCCTGGCCCGGGCCGGGCGGATCGCCCGCTATTACGTCCTCGTGACCGCGTCGATCGCGCTCGGCTTCTGGGACCGGGGGCGCCGGGGCCCGCCGGGGGCGTGGGAGAAGTCGGAGGGCACCCGTTGAGCGACCCCGACGCCGAGGCGATCGCCGCCTTCGCGCCGCCGCCCGGAGACGAGCAGGCGCGGGCGCGGTGGGCCGCGGACCCGTTCGCCGAGCCGGCGCCGGGGCTGCCGCGGGTCCTCGACGTCGCGATCGCCGTGATCGCTCTGGCGCTCCTCTCGCCGCTGCTGATCGCGGCGATGATCGCCGTCCGGCTCGACAGCCGCGGCCCGGCGATCTACCGCCAGCGCCGCGTCGGCCGGAGCGAGCGCGAGTTCGAGCTCCTGAAGCTGCGGACGATGGCGTCCGGCAGCGACCCGGTCGGCGCCGGGACAGCGGTCCGGGGCGGAGACCCGCGGGTGACGAGGGTCGGTCGGATCCTGCGGCGGACCTCCCTCGACGAGGTCCCGAACCTCGTCAACGTGGTCCGCGGCGAGATGTCGATCGTCGGGCCGCGACCGACGATCCCGGCGCATCTCGATCTGCTCCATCCCCATCAGCACCGCCGCCATGCAGTCCGCCCCGGGATCACCGGCTGGGCCCAGGTCAACGGCCGGGCCGGGATCAGCTGGGGGGAGCGGATCGAGCTCGACAACTGGTACGTCGACCATCGCTCGCCGCGGCTCGATCTCGAGATCCTCCGCCGGACGGTCTCGCAGGTGGCCAGCGGGCGGGGCCTCGACGGCGGTTGACGGCCGACTAAGGTTCGGGCGCGATGACGACCGAGCGCGGTTCCGAGATCGACGTCCGGATCAGGCCGTTCCGCGAGGACGACTGGCCCGCCGTCCACCGCTGGTTCAACAACCGCGAGGCGATCTCGTCGCTGATGGAGGTGCGCCCGTCGTTCAGCGAGGAGAACGCGAAGGGCTGGACGAATGCGGCGGTCCACGCCGACGGCGAGGACCGCAAGTGGGCGATCGAGGTCGAGGGCCGCGACGAGCCGGTCGGCTTCACCGCGCTCTACGGGCTCCATCGGCAGACCGCGCCGGAGCTCGGCGCGCTGATCGGCGACGACCCGGGGGCACGGGGCGTCGGCCGCGAAGCGGAGCGCCTGACGGTCGCGAAGGCGTTCGAGGAGTTCGGCGCCCACCGCGTCTACGGGCGGATCCCCGCCTTCAACGGCCCGGCGAAGAAGGCCGTCACCTGGCAGGGATGGCAGCACGAGGGGACGATGCCCGGCCACATCCGCCGCCCCGGCGGCGAGCTGATCGACTGCGAGATCTGGGGCATCAGCGCCGACGGCTGGCGCGAGCGCTGGTCGGGCGGGGAGTAGCCGATTCCGGTCGAGCTGATCGCGGACGAGGGCGCGGCGGCGGTCGAGGACGAGTTCTTCCGCAGCCGCGAGTTCCTGACGGCGGAAGGGGTCACCCACACGCTGGTCGCGAGCGCGGGCGACAACGAGGCGGCGGTGCCGCTCGTGGTCAGGCCGATCCCCGGCTCCGACCGGGTCGACGCGATCTCGCCGTACTCGTATCCCGGCGCCAGGGTCGAAGGCGGCCCGGTCGATCCCGCCGCCGCGGGTCTCGGGTCGAGCGGCCTGGTCAGCGTCTTCGTGCGCGACCGGCTCGGCGAGCCGACGGCCTTCACCGGCCCGACCGACCGTTCCGTCGTGCTCGTCTCCGACCCCGGCAGCCCGCGCAAGTCGCGGATGAGCGACCGCCAGCAGATCCGCAAGAACGAGGCGGCCGGCTACGAGCTCTCCTCGTGCCACGGGCCCGAGGTGACCGACCGGATGCTCGCCGGCTTCCTCTCCGTCTACACCGAGACGATGCGCGTCGTCGACGCCGCCGACCGCTACTTCTTCGGCGCCGACTACTTCCGGACCCTGCTCGCCTCACCGCTGACCTGGCTCCTGACGATCGCCGGGCCCAACGGCGACTGCGCGGCCGCCGCCCTGCTCGCCCGCAGCGACGGCTTCATCCACTACTACCTCTCCGGCACCGCCGACGCCCATCGCCGCCGGGCGCCCTCGAAGAACCTGATCGTCGCCGCGACCGGCTTCGCCGAGGAGCTGGCGCTGCCCCTGAACCTCGGCGGCGGCGTCAAGCCCGGCGATGGGCTCGAGGAGTTCAAGCGCGGCTTCGCCAACACCGAGCTGCCGTATCGCACCCACGAGCTGGTCTGCGACGGATCCGCCTACGCGGAGCTCTCCGCGGGCATCGAGGACGACGGCTTCTTCCCGCTCTACCGGCGCCCGTAGGCGCCCTCCGCCCGGCCGCGCCCGGCGCGGTCAGCCGATCCTGTTGGCGACCTTGCGGCGGATCTTCGGGATCAGCTTGTTGAGGCGGGCGCCGGCGCAGGCCGTGTAGTTGGTCGTGCCGTGGTTGAAGATCGTCTTCACCCGCATCCGCTCGCCCTTGGGCGTCTTCTGGCTCGGCCCGCCGGTCGACTTCAGGTGGGTGCTGCCCTCCGCCGGGACCCCTGAGATCTCGAGCTTCCAGGCCAGGTAGCGGATCAGTCCGCGCTGCAGCTTCCTCGACGGCCGCTTGCGCGTGAAGTCGCCGATCGCGGCGACGCCGGTCGTCTGGGTGTTGACGCCCTCGGCGTGAGCGCCGATCACCGGCCGCGACATGCCGCCGGCGCGCCCCTGGTAGACGTTGCCGAAGCGGTCGACGAGCGCGTTGTAGCCGATGTCGTCCCAGCCGTTGCCGTTGCGGTGGAAGCGGCAGATGCCGAGGACGATGCCCGGCACCTCGGCTTCGCTGTAGTCGTTGGAGCTGACGGTGTGGTGGATGACGCCCGCCTTGACGCGCCCCATGTCCGGCTTGTCCCGCGGCTTGCATCCGCCCTGCCTGCGGTTGGCGCCCCACTCGCCCCGGGTGATGAAGTCCGGTTCCCGCGCCGCCGCGGAGGCGTCGGGAACCGCGGTCCCGGCAAGCGTCACGACGGCAGAGTTGACCGCGCTCCGGAGGCCGTTGAGCAGGCCGCCCGCAGTGGTCGTGTCGCCGGCGACGTTGACGTAGTGGAGAGTGCCGCGGATCGGCCGGTTGCGGGAGCGGACCTGGACCTCGTCGCTGCCGCCGGCATAGACGGGATCGCCGTTGTCGGCCTCCATCCAGCGACTCCAGCCGCCGCCGGCCGCGCGGGCCCGGTACTCGTAGGCGTGGGTGGCGCCGGCGATGCCGACGAGGTCGAATCGGTGGGGCGCGGTGATCGGCCGGCTCCGGAAGAGGACCGGCCCGTGGGCGCCGTAATGGCCGTGGGCGGCGCCGTGCTCGGCCGTCCGAGCGGTTGCATCGCGCAGCTTCTGCACGGGCGGGACCCGCTGCTCGAAATCGACGGCCGCCGGGCGATAGGGGGTGGTCGAGAGCGCCGGGGCGACGGCCCAGAGGAACGCCACGGCCGGCACGGCGAGCAGGAACGGGATGAATCGGCGGAGAGGCATCGAGTTTGAGCGGTTCCTCATCGAGCCATAACACGCCGGGCCGGGTGAAGTACCGCCGGCCGATGGTGACGGACCCCACGCGCCGGCGCGGTCGCTGCAGGATCCGTTGCAAGCGTGCTGCCGTCCGCAGGCTCCGCGAGCCGCATCTCGCCCGGATCGGTGCCTATTGCGCCCAGTCGCGGCCGGCGGCGAGGATCTCGCCCCCGGTCCGCTCCCAGGGGCGGCCGGCCTTCAGCGCCCCGAGGATGGCCTTGACCGACGTCGCCCGGTTGAGGACGAAGAAGTGGATGCCCGGCGCGCCCGCGGCGAGCAGCTGCTCGCACTGGCGCGATGCGTAGGCGATGCCGAAGGCCCGCTCGGCGTCTTCGTCTCCGTCGAGGGCGGCGAGCTGGGCGTCGAGGAGGTCGGGGATCTCGGCACCGCAGACGCTGCAGAACCGGTGCAGCCCGGACCTCGAGATGATCGGCAGGATGCCGGGGATGATCGGGACCTCGATCCCGGCGGCGCGGACCCGCTCGAGCCAGTCGAAGTAGACGGCGTTGTCGAAGAAGAGCTGGCTGATCAGGAACTCCGCGCCGGCCTCGACCTTCTCGCGGAGGAAGGCGATGTCGGCCTCCGGGGAAGCCGCCTCGGGATGGATCTCGGGGTGGCAGGAGGCGCCGATGCCGAACGCCGCCGTGGACTCCCGCCCGCGGATGAAGGCGGCGAGCTCGGTCGAGCTGCGGAGGCCGCCGGCGGGGGGCGTGAAGTCGGGCTCGCCCCGCGGCGGGTCGCCGCGGAGGGCGAGGACGTTCTCGATCCCGGCGTCACCGAGCCGGTCGAGGATCTCGCCGAGCCCCTCGATCGTCTCGCCGACGACGCTGAGATGGGCCATCGTCTCGATCCCGTACTCGCGCTTGATCCTGGTCGTCACCTCGACCGTGCCCTCGCGGGTGGAGCCGGCGGCGCCGTAGGTCACCGAGACGAAGTCGGGCTCGAGCCGGTCGAGGTCCGCGACGCTCGCGAACAGCTCGGCGACGCCCTCCTCCGTCTTCGGCGGGAAGAACTCGAACGAGAAGCAGGGCTCGTCGGAGGAGGCGAGGAGGTCGGGGATCCGCATCACCGCAAATCGTAGGGCCTGGCGGCGGCGATGATCTAGGCTGCCGGCATGGCCGCAGGGGGAGAACCGGGCAGGGGCGAGGGGACGGTGATCTTCTTCCCCGAGAGCGCGTTCGGCCCGACCAACAACTGCATCGGCATCGCCGACGTGATGCGCCGGCGGGGATGGCGCGTGGTCTTCGTCGCCGAGGAGTCGTTCGAGGGGACGTTCGTCGAGAAGGGCTTCGAGGAGCGGCTGATGCGCCTCGGTCCGCCGCCGGAGCAGGAGGAGGACCCGGGGCAGTTCTGGAAGGACTTCATCCGCGAGACCGCCCCGGTCTTCCGCAAGCCAACGATCGAGCAGCTCGAGGGGTTCATCGCCCCGACCTTCGAGGCGCTGATCGACGGCGCCCGCTACGTCGACGAACGGCTCGCCGCGATCATCGAGGAGGTCGAGCCCGACGTGATCGTCGAGGACAACGTCGTCTCCTTCCCGGCGCTGCCGGCCAGCGGCGTGCCCTGGGTGCGGATCGTCTCCTGCAACCCGGCCGAGGTCAAGGACCGCGACGTGCCGCCGGTCTTCTCGGGCTACCCGGCCGCGGACCGCAGCGGCTGGGATGCCTTCCGGGCCGAGTACGCGCGGGTGATCCGGCCGCTGTACGAGTCGTTCAACGAGTTCTGCCGCGAGCGCGGAGCCCCGCCTCTGCCGCAGCTGGAGCTGATCCACGACTCGCCGGACCTCAACCTCTGGCTCTACCCCTCGGCGGTCGACTACGCCCGGGCCGAGCCCCTGGGCGGCAACTGGCGCAACCTCGAGGCCTGCGTGCGGGCGACGGACGACCCTTGGGAGCTCCCGGAACAGCTGCGGGCGACCGGTCTCGCGGACCGGCCGCTGGTCTATCTCAGCCTGGGCTCGCTCGGATCAGGCGACGTCGAGCTGATGCGGAAGCTGATCGGCGAGCTCGCCGATGCGCCGTACCGCGTGATCGTCTCGAAGGGGCCCCAGCACGAGGAGCTCGAGCTGGCGCCGAACATGGCCGGCGCGGAGTTCCTGCCCCAGGTCTCGCTGCTGCCCGAGGTCGATCTGATCGTCACCCACGGCGGCAACAACACGATCACCGAGGGCCTCCACTTCGGCAAGCCGATGGTCGTGCTGCCGCTGTTCTGGGACCAGTACGACAACGCGCAGCGAATCGACGAGACCGGGTTCGGGCGCCGCCTCGACACCTACGGACACGAAGCCGGCGAGCTGACCGGCGCCATCGGCGAGCTCCTCGCCGACGCGGCGCTCGCCGATCGCCTCGCGGCCGTCTCCGACCGGCTGCGCGGGATCAGCGGCACCGAGCGCGCGGCGGAGCTGATCGCCACGCTCCGGTAGGAGATCGGGCGTCGCGGGGGAAGCCAGGGGGATGAGCCTCGACGAGCGCCAGGAGGCGGCGGTGAAGGCGGAGCGCGAGGAGAGCTTCCTCCTCGCCGTCCCGGAGAAGCGGTTCCTGCGCTGGACCGCCGCGAAGCTGCCGCGCTGGATCCTGCCCGACGACATGACCGCGCTCGGGGTGGTCGCCGCGCTCGCCGTCGCCGTCGCCTACCAGCTCTCCAACGACGGCAGCGCGTGGCTCTGGGTCGCCAGCGCGCTCCTCGTCGTCCAGTGGGTCGGCGACTCGCTCGACGGGACCCTGGCCCGGGTGCGCGGCATCGAGCGCCCGACCTACGGCTATTACCTCGACCACCTCGTCGACGCGATCGCCACCGCCGCGATCGGGATCGGCCTCGGGCTCAGCCCCTTCATGCTGCTCTCCGTCGGGACGCTGATCGTCGTCGCCTACCTGATCCTCTCGATCAACGTCTACCTCGAGAGCTTCGCCTTCAACCGCTTCAGCATCGGCTACGGCAAGATCGGCCCGACCGAGATCCGGCTGATCCTGATCCTGCTCAACACCCTGCTCGCGCTCGACCTCGTCGGCCTCGACTTCGACGTCGCGGGCCTCGACCTGACCGTGTTCGACCTCGTCGGCCTCGCGATCGCCGCGACCATGATCGTTCTGCTGGTCGGCCGCTCGTTCCGCAACCTGCGCGAGCTCGCCGAGCGCGAGCCGGCCGCCTCCCGCCGCGCCCCGCCCGCCGACGAGCTGACATAGGCTGAGCCCGTGAGGTTCGGGCTCTCGATCTTCCCCACCGCGGAGACGATCCAGCCGGCGCCGCTCGCCCGCCTCGCCGAGCGGAACGGGTTCGAGTCGGTCTGGTTCCCCGAGCACACCCACATCCCGGTCAGCCGCGACACGCCCTATCCCGGCGGCGGCGATCTGCCCGCCGAGTACTCCCGCATCTACGACCCGTTCGTGGCGCTGACGGCCGCCGCCGCCGCGACCGAGCGGCTGCTCGTCGGGACCGGCATCTGCCTGATCGTCGAGCGCGACCCGATCACGACGGCGAAGGAGGTCGCGACGATCGACCGCGTCTCCGAGGGTCGCTTCCTGTTCGGCGTCGGCGCCGGCTGGAACCGCGAGGAGATGGTCAATCACGGCACCGACCCCCGGACCCGGTTCTCGCTGATGCGCGAGCGGCTCGAGGCGATGAAGGCGATCTGGACCGAGGACGAGGCCGCATTCCACGGGCGCCACGTCGACTTCGACCCGATCTGGTCGTGGCCGAAGCCGGTCCAGGAGCCGCATCCGCCGATCCTCGTCGGCGGCAACTCCGACGGCGCCCTCGATCGCGCCGTCGCCCTCGCCGACGGCTGGATCCCGAACCCCGAGACGAGGCTGAGCGAGCTCCCCGGCAAGGTCGCCGAGCTTCAGGATCGCGCGGCCGCGGCGGGACGGGATCCGCTGTCGGTGACCTTCTATGCGGTCAAGCCCGAGGCGGAGGCGCTCCGTCGGTACGCCGACGCGGGGGTCGAT
>JAGQUO010000088.1 GCA_020438445.1 Solirubrobacterales bacterium | reverse complement strand
CCTCCGTCCGCTCGCCTGCGGGGGCCCTGGCGCCTGTTCGATTAGGTCGAGTGGGGCCGGGCCGGCGGGCTGTGGGTGTCGTGGGCCGTTGGCGACGCCTGGAGCGACGGAAACGGCCCACCAGGGCGGCGGGGCTCCTGGTCGCATCCCCTCGCTGCCGAATCCCGGCCGCCGGACGTATGCGTCCGTGCCTCGGACGCCCGCTGTGCATCCCGCCCCGGAACGACGAAAGCCCGCTCTCGCGGGCCTTCGTCGTCGCTGTCGGGGGCCTTGCGCCTAGAAGCGCTTGTAATGCCGGACGGCGTAGCCGCGGCGGGAGCGCATGTCCTTGTGCCAGCGCGGGCCCGGGCCGCCGGAGGTGTCCCAGCGGAGTCCCGCCACGACGGCGTAGGTGTGGCCGGAGTTGGCGTAGACGGTGATCCACTTGCCCCGCTTCTTCCGGCCCCAGCTGGCCAGCGAGCCGGAGGTCAGCGGCGTCTTCAGCATCCGGGCGCCGTGCAGCATGTAGCTGACCGCGCCGGAGCAGTCGTAGCCCTTGCTGTTGAAGCTGCCGTGGCCGCCGCCCCACTGGTACTTCGTCTTCCGGATCTTGTTCGCAGCGCGGATCGCCTTGACGACCCTCCTCGGCGCGTTCTCCGGCGGGATCGCTCTGCCGCTCTTGAGCAGCTTCGCCTTCCCGGGCTTGCCGGTCGTCTTCGGCCCGGTCCCGAGGCCGCCGCCGGCGACCGCCGAGGCGGAGAGGAAGAGGAGGGAGGCGGCGGCGGTCACTGCCAGTGCCGCTGCCACGGACAGGGCGATGCGACGCATCGCGATGTTCGTTGTCGGTCTCTGCATTGTTCCTATCTGGCTCGTTTGCGCCTGCGGGGTTAGCTGTCGGGCTGGCGCTGCAGGGAGCCTGCGCCTCCGCCTGATCGGGCGGATTAGCCCCGTGGACCTCAGGGGCCCTGTTTGGGTCCCCCGCTCTCCGCTCGTTCGGAGACTCGGCGTTAGGGTCGCGGCACTGTAGCAACTCGTGAGGCTTTTGCAAGCAAACGCTCACAAAGCAGCGATCGAGATCGCGAATCGCCTGCCCTCCGGCGATCACCCGCCATCCGGGTGTAGGTTGGCACCATGGAGATCGCCGGCAAGCGGATCCTGTTGACGGGGGCGACCGGGGGCATCGGACGCGCCATCGCCGCCGCCCTCGCGAGCCGGGGCGGGGCCCTCGTCCTCTCATCGCGCAAGGCCGGGGAGCTCGACCAGCTCGCGGCCGACCTCCCGGGCGGCGGTCATTCCGCCGTCGTCAGCGACCTCGCCGAGCCCGGCGCCGCCGTTCGCCTCGCCGAGGACGCCTCGGCGGCGGGCCCGGTCGACATCCTCGTCGCCAACGCCGGTCTCCCCGGCTCGGGCCGGCTGTCCGACTTCAGCTCCGAGGAGGTGGCACGGGCCGTCAGGGTCAACCTGGAGTCCCCGATGACGCTCGCCCATGCGCTGCTCCCGGCGATGGTCGAGCGGCACGAAGGGCATCTCCTCTTCGTCTCTTCTCTGGCCGGCAAGGCGGCGTCGCCCCGGGCATCCGTCTACAACGCCACCAAGTTCGGCCTGCGGGGCTTCGCCCTGGCTCTGCGCGAGGACCTCGAGGGCGACGGCTCGGGGGTCGGCGTCTCGGTCGTGCTGCCCGGCTTCATCCGCGACGCCGGGATGTTCGCCGACTCCGGGGCCCGCGTCCCCCCGGGGGTCGGGACCTCGACGCCCGAGGAGGTGGCCGCCGGCGTGGTCAGCGCGATCGAGCGGAACCGGTCCGAGGTCGCCGTCGCTCCGATCCAGCAGCGGGCGATGGCGCATCTCGCGCACTGGTTCCCCGGCATCGCCGCGAGGGCCCAGCGCGGGAGAGGCACGAAGATCGCCGAGCGCGTCGCCGGCGGGCAGGCCGACAAGCGCTGACCCGCCGCGGACCGGATACCGTCCCGGGCAACGACCCACCTCACACCTGGAGACGCCAATGACCGAGGAATCCGGAGACAGCCGCCGCGACATCGTCGCCGAGGAGGAGGCGGCGGCAGCCGCCGAGGCGGCGGAGATCGGCGGCCACACCGACAGCCAGCGCCTGCCCGAGGCCGAGCGGCCGCTGGCCGAAGGAGGGGAGGGAGTCGCCGAGGGCTTCGAGCTGGCCGAGGAGCAGCTCATCCAGTCGGCGTCCCACGGCGACAAGCGTGGACACCCGCTCGGCGATCGCTTCCCCGACGAGGACGCCCGTTCGGAGGGCCTTACGATCTACGGTGAGGCGGACCACGAGAAGGCGTCCGAGAAGGAAGACAGCGACTAGCGCCCCCGGGCGCGAGAAGGAGACGAGATGACGGACAGCTTCGGCGCGCGGTCGGCACTGCAGGTATCGGGCCGCGAGTACGAGATCCATCGTCTCGACGCACTCCAGTCGAAGTACGACGTCGCCCGGCTTCCCTATTCGCTCAAGGTCCTGCTCGAGAACTGCCTGCGGCTCGAGGACGGCGTCGGAGTCACCGCGTCGGACGTCGAGACGATCGCGACCTGGGATGCGAAGGCGGAGCCGAGCAGCGAGATCCCGTTCCAGCCCGCCCGGGTGCTGATGCAGGACTTCACCGGCGTTCCCGCCGTCGTCGACCTCGCGGCGATGCGCGACGCGATGGACGAGCTCGGGTCCGATCCCGCGAAGATCAATCCACTCGTGCCGGTCGACCTGGTGATCGACCACTCGGTCCAGGTCGACGCATTCGGCAACCCCCGCGCCTTCGAGATCAACGCCGAGCGCGAGTTCGAGCGCAACGAGGAGCGCTACGAGTTCCTGCGCTGGGGGCAGAAGGCGTTCGACAACTTCCGCGTCGTGCCGCCGGCGACCGGCATCTGCCACCAGGTCAACCTCGAGCACCTGGGGCGTGTCGTCTGGAGCGACAGCGCCGACGGCGTCGACCGCGCCTTCCCGGACACCCTCGTCGGGACCGACTCGCACACGACGATGATCAACGGCCTCAGCGTCCTCGGCTGGGGGGTCGGCGGGATCGAGGCGGAGGCGGCGATGCTCGGCCAGCCGATCTCGATGCTGCTTCCGCAGGTGATCGGCTTCCGGCTCGACGGCAGGCTCGGCGACGCCGCGACCGCCACCGACCTGGTCCTCCGCGTCACGGAGATGCTGCGCGAGCGCGGCGTCGTCGGCAAGTTCGTGGAGTTCTACGGCCCGGGCCTGCCGACCCTCGGCCTCGCCGACCGGGCGACGCTGGGCAACATGTCGCCGGAGTTCGGCTCGACCTGTGCGATCTTCCCGCCCGACTCGGAGACTCTCCGGTATCTCGAGTTCACCGGCCGCGGCCGCGATGTGATCGACCTGGTCGACGCCTACACCCGCGAGCAGGGCATGTTCCACGAGCCCGATTCGGAGGAGCCGACGTTCACCGACACGCTGGAGCTCGACCTCGCCGACGTCGTGCCGGCGATCGCAGGGCCGAAGCGGCCGCAGGACCGGATCGCCCTGACCGATGCCAAGGAGGCCTTCTTCGAGACCCTCCGACGCTTCAACTCCGATGCGGCGGGTGCGCTCGGGACCGAGCAGGAGCCCGACAGCGGCTCCTTTCCCGCCTCCGATCCACCCGGCAACGGCAGCGAGACGGCGACGGGCTCGCCGACCGACGAGCCGGCGGTCTCCGCGACGGCGGTGAAGGGCGAGCGCCGCACCGGCGATTCGATCGCCGTGACCGACGACGAGGGCAACGAGTTCGAACTCGACCACGGACGGGTCGTGATCGCCGCCATCACCAGCTGTACCAACACCTCGAACCCGTCGGTGATGATCGGTGCCGGACTGCTCGCGAAGAAGGCCGTGGAACGGGGTCTCGACGTCAAGCCCTGGGTGAAGACCTCGCTCGCGCCGGGCTCGACCGTGGTCACCGACTATCTCGAGAAGTCGGGGCTCGACCGGTATCTGAACGCGCTCAGGTTCGACCTCGTCGGCTATGGCTGCACCACGTGCATCGGCAACTCGGGGCCGCTGGACGAGCACATCTCGGAGGCCGTCGCCGAGAAGGACCTCGTCGTCTGCGCGGTGCTGTCCGGCAACCGCAACTTCGAGGGCCGCATCAACCAGGACGTCAAGGCCAACTACCTCGCCTCGCCACCGCTCTGCGTCGCCTACGCGCTGGTCGGCCGGATGGACTTCGACTTCGAGTCGGAGCCGCTCGGCACCGGCAGCGACGGGGAGCCCGTGTATCTCAGCGACATCTGGCCCAGCGCCGAGGAGATCCGCGACACGGTCGCCGACGCCGTCCGCGCCGACATGTTCGAGAAGAACTACGCGAACGTGTTCGAGGGCGACGAGCGCTGGAAGGCGATCAAGGTGCCGGACGAGGATCGCTACACGTGGCCGGAGTCGACCTACGTCCGCCGGCCGCCGTTCTTCGAGGGCATGGACGCCGAGCCGGCCGATTCGACCGAGCCCATCACCGGGGCGCGGGTCCTGGCCAGGCTCGGCGATTCGATCACGACCGACCACATCTCGCCGGCGGGAGCGATCAAGAAGGACAGCCCGGCCGGCCGCTGGCTGATCGAGCAGGGCGTGGACGTCCGCGACTTCAACTCGTACGGATCGCGCCGCGGCAATCACGAGGTGATGATGCGCGGGACGTTCGCCAACGTCCGGCTCCGCAACCAGCTCGTCGATCGCGAGGGCGGCTGGACGCGGCTGATGCCCGAGGGCGAGGAGATGCCGATCTACGACGCGGCGATGCGGTACGCGGAGCAGGGCGTGCCGCTCGTGGTGCTCGCCGGCAAGGAGTACGGGTCGGGATCCTCACGCGACTGGGCCGCCAAGGGCACGCTGCTGCTCGGCGTTCGTGCGGTGATCGCCGAGAGCTACGAGCGCATCCACCGCTCGAACCTGATCGGCATGGGAGTCCTGCCGCTGCAGTTCGCGGACGGCGAGAGCGTCGACTCGCTCGGGCTGAGCGGCGAGGAGCGGATCTCGGTGGCGGAGTTCGACCCGGGCTCGGCGACAGAGGCCGACGTCACCGCGGAGCGCGACGACGGGGACCCGGTCCGGTTCACCGCGCGGGTGCGCCTCGACACACCGAACGAGCGAAAGTACTTTCAGCACGGCGGCATCCTGCATCGCGTTCTCCGCGAGCTCCGCTGACCCAGGGTCAGCGGGATTGCAGACCCGGCTCCGATGTAGCAGAATGCAAGTGCAGGCTTCATAAAGCTCGCTCCCGGTTAGTCCCGCCTCCGGGGGCGATCGCGTCGGCATCCCTCCCTGGCTACCGACGCGCGGGCTGGGGTGCGGGCCGCGCGGACCCCCTGCCTCCCGCGGCCCAAACCCCGGCCCATCTTCTTCGGCGGACTGCGAGGCCGCGACTCGGCATCATCGGCCGGCTCACGGCCAGATGGCCGCTTCGCCGACCTCTTCCTTGATTCGCGGGCTCGCAGCCACGCAAAAGGGGCGCAGCTCGCGCTGCTCGCTGCTGTCGCACCGTTCACGATGTGGCTCAGCCGCTCAACTGCAAGAAGGCCACGCCAGAGCAGGCAAACTCGCAGTTCGCGGCCCGAGGGACCCGTGGAGCCCGGTCAGTCGATATTCGGGCCCAGGTTCGCCAGCCCCTTGGCGACGTTCCGCTTCAGCCCCTGGGCGATGATCGGTCCGAGACCGGGGAGCTTGCCGGTGAAGGAGATCTCGTAATGGAGGTGGGTGCCGGTGCCCTCGGCGGTGAAGCGCATCTCGCCGCGGTGATCCTTGATCGGCGAACCCTTGGTGACCTCGTAGACGATCAGCTCGTTGGGGACGAACTCGGTCACGGTCTCCTCGAAGGGAGGGGCAGGGCCGACCTTGAGCTCGCGGGCGGAGCCGACGCCGTTGCGGTTGCCGTCAGTGCCGTCGTTGAGCCGCGTGATCTTGGCTCCGAAGACGTCGGCGAGGTTCTCGTGCTCGGACAGGTACGCGAAGACCTGCTCCGGAGGCTGGGTGTAGTCGTGATCGAAGATGAGGCGCTGCATGCCGGCAATCCAATCAGGTTCGCGCGGCCCGGCGCGGATCCGGTGACTCCCCGGCCCCGGTGCTCCCGGATCCCCGCCGCTCGATCCACTCGATCCCGGCGACGCTTCCGACCGGCCCGACCGGCGTGAGGGTCGCGGCGAAGAGCCAGAACGGAGCCTCGCGGCGGAGGATCGCCACCCAGAGCAGCAGGCAGAGGGCGATGTAGCCGATGCCGTGTGCCATCCCGAACGCGAACGTCGGCCCTTCGAGGCCGGGGGCGAGCCAGACGACGAGGAGGCCGATGAAGATCGCCAGCTCGATGAAGGATGCCCGCTTGACCCAGACCCAGAGCGGTCCCGGCGACCGGGGCCGGAACTCGCGCTCGCCGTCGGTGGCCGCTTCCGTCACCGCCGGGAGGCTAGATCACGGGCGCCGCCGACCCCTACCGGATTGACAAGCGACGGCGGCGAATCCTGGACATCGGTACATGGGAGCCGGGCCGGGCCGGCGGCAGACTGCCCGCCATGCAGAGTTCCTCCAATCAGAGGATCGGAGACCGGGTCATCTCCCGGGCGCGAGAAGCACGGCGTGGTTTCGTAGGGTGCGCGCCGCGCGTCTCATGTCCCGACTGCGGGACCGGGCGCAGCGAAGTCTGCGCCAAGGACCCTTGCACGGTCTGCGGTGCCATTCCCGCCGCTCTGATCGGCAGGGCCGCGCTCCCCACCTGACCCGGACTCCTCTCTCCCGTGGGTGCCGCGGAGGGCGCCGGACCACCATCCGGCGCCCTCCGCACGTGCTGCGGCGAACCGGGCGCAGCGCATATGGAGCCCGCGAGACGCCTCTCCCAGGGTGAGTCCGCCGGCTCGCGCCGAGCGCGACCGTCGAGGGGGACGGTGGGGACGGCGCCCGACGGGGATGACGCGTACGGAAGGGTGTCGGGCACGGGTCCGACGGGACTCGAGCGCCCGCGAAGCGGGTCGCCCCGGCGGGTCCGTGCCCGACACCCCCGCCCTCCGCGGGTCGCCCCGGCGGGTGCGGACCCCACCGTCCCCGGGAAATCGAGGGACTAGGCGGTCAGCGCCGTGAGGACGATCCGCTCCTGCTCGGTCCGGTGGGCGGCCGGATAGCCCTCGGAGGGGCTGGCGCGCTCGGGCCTGCCGACGTAGCGGACCGGGATGTCCCCCTCGATCGCGTCGGGCAGGCGCCAGCGCATCGAGGGCCAGCAGCCCATGTTGGCGGGTTCCTCCTGGACCCAGACGACCTCCTCGAGGTTCGGGTACGCGGCGGCGAGCTCGCCGATGTAGCTCTTCGGGAACGGGTAGACCAGCTCCGCCCGCGCGATCGCGACCGAGCCGGCGTCGGCGCGGCGCTCGTGGCCCTCGAGGTCGTAGTAGATCCGGCCCGAGCAGAGCAGCAGGCGCTTGATCTCCTCCGGGCGCTGGGACGCGTTCGGGTCGTCGAGCACGTACCTGAAGGTGCCCTCGGTCAGGTCGCTCAGCTTCGACGCCGCCTCGCCGAGCCGGAGCAGGCCCTTGGGGGTGAACACGACCATCGGCCGCGCCTTCTTGATCCGCGCCTGGCGCCGGAGCAGGTGGAAGTACTGAGCTGCGGTCGTCGGGTTCGCAAGGCGCATGTTGCCCTCGGCGCCGAGCTGGAGGAAGCGTTCGATGCGAGCGCTCGAGTGCTCGGGGCCGGCGCCCTCGTAGCCGTGGGGGAGCAGCAGGGTGAGGCGGGTGGTCTGGCCCCACTTCGACTCGCCGGCGGCGATGAACTGGTCGATGATGACCTGGGCCGAGTTGTCGAAGTCGCCGAACTGCGCCTCCCAGAGGATCAGGCTCTCGGGCGAAGCCGCCGCGTAGCCGTACTCGAAGCCGAGCGCCGCGTTCTCCGACAGCGGGCTGTTGTGGATCTCGAATGGCGCGAGGGCCCCGGTCAGGTTCTGGATCGGCGCGTACGTGAGCCCGGTCTTCTCGTCGTGGAGGACGAGATGGCGGTTTGAGAACGTTCCCCGGCGCGTGTCCTGCCCGGTGAGGCGGATGTGCGTGCCCTCGGTCAGAAGCGACGCGAAGGCGAGCGCCTCGGCGTGGGCGTACTCGATCGGACCGTCCTCGAGGATCTCGAGCCGGCGATCGAGCGGCTTGCGGAGCTTGCGGTGCACCGTGAAGCTGTCCGGGAACCGGACGAGCTCCTCGTTCAGTGCCCGCAGGCGCTTCTCGGAGACCTTGGTCTCGACCGCCGGGCTCTTGGTGCGGTCGAGCTCCCCGGTGCCGCCGGTGATCGTGGGGTCCTCGAACTCCCCCGCCTCGATCTTCGACCGGAGGGCCTTGAGGATGCCGCTGAGCTCGTCCCGCCGCTCGCCGGCGTCACCTTCGACCTCGTCCGGTGTGATCGTTCCCTCCTCGACCAGCTTCTTCGCGTAGAGCTCGCTGACCGGCGGGTGCTTCTTGATCTTCGCGGCCTGCTCCGGCTGGGTGTAGGCGGGCTCGTCGGTCTCGTTGTGCCCGTAGCGGCGGTAGCCGATCAGGTCGATGACGATGTCCCGCGCGAACTTCGCCCGGTAGGCCATCGCGAGCCTGATCGCGGCCACGCAAGCCTCGATGTCGTCGGCGTTGACGTGGATGATCGGGACGTTGAATCCCTTCGCCATGTCCGCCGCGTAGGGGGTCGAGCGGCCGTCCTTCGGATCGGTCGTGAAGCCCACCTGGTTGTCCTGGATGATGTGGATCGTCCCGCCGGTGGCGTACCCGTCGAGCGACTGCAGGTTCAGGGTCTCCGCGACCACGCCCTGGCCGGGGAACGCGGCGTCGCCGTGCAGGAGCAGCGGCACCGCGACCTTGGTGTCGTGGTGCATCTGCGGCCCGGCGTGCTCGGTCTGCGCGGCGCGGGCACCGCCGGTCACGACCGGATCGACGAACTCGAGGTGCGACGGGTTCGGGTAGAGCCGCATCCGGACGTCCCCCTCCGGCGACTCGTATAGGCCCTCGGCTCCGTGGTGGTACTTGACGTCGCCGGTGCCGCCGTGGCGGAGGGCATCGGTCCGCTTGACCGCATCGAGGGCCTTCGCCCCTTCGAACTCGGCCATGATCGACTCGATCGAGCGCCCGAGGTTGTGCGCGAGGACCGACAGCCGGCCGCGGTGAGCCATCCCGATCACGACCTGCTCGCCGCCGTCCTTGCGCGCGATCGTCGCGAGCTCGTCGATCATCGGCACCGTCGAGTCGAGGCCCTCGATCGAGAACATCTTCTGGCCGAGGTAGGCCTTCTGCAGGAAGCGCTCGAACTGGAAGACGTCGATCAGGCGCCGCAGCAGGCCGCGCTTCTCCGTCTTGTCCAGCGGCTTGCGATGGGCGCCGGTCTCGATCATCTCCCGCAGCCAGACCCGCTGCTGGTGCGAGGAGAGGTGCTCGATCTGGTAGGCGATCGTGCCGCAGTAGGCGTCCCGCATCCGCGGCAGCGCCTCCAGCAGCGTCTCGCCGGGGACGCCGATCCGGAGGATCGACGCCGGGATCTGCTCCATCAGCTCCGGGGTCAGGTTCAGGTTCTCCGGCTCGAGCGCCGGGTCACCCTTGCCGTCGCCGCCGAGCGGGTTCAGGGTGGCCGAGAGGTGCCCGTGGGTCCGGTATGCCTTGAGCAGCGACGTCGCCGCCTGCACGGCCTGCATCAGCTCCTCGTCCGGGGTCGCCTGGACGGCGCTCGGAGGCGACGTCGTGGTCGAGCCCGCGACCAGCGGCGGCGCCGACGCGGACGCCGCGTGGGCCCTGGACACGATGCCGGCGTCGACGTCGAGGGAGCTCGCCACGCCCTCGTAGAAGCCGTCGGCACCGCTCAGCAGCTCATCGATCCGGCGCAGGAACGAGCCCGACTCGGCTCCCTGGATGATCCGGTGGTCGTAGGTGGACGTCATCGTCATCACCTTCGAGACGCCCAGCGTCTTCAACCGCTCGGGCGGCGAGTGGGACCACTCCGGCGGATAGGCGATCGAGCCGGTGGCCACGATCGTGCCCTGGCCGCTCATCAGGCGGGGGACCGAGGCGACCGTTCCGATGCCGCCGGGGTTGGTGAGGGTGATGTTGGTCCCGACGAAGTCGTCCGCGGTCAGCGAGTTCTCGCGGGTCTTGCGGATCAGCTCCTCGTACTTCGCGTGGAACGCCTTGAAGTCGGCGCCGTCGGCCGCCCGGATGCAGGGGACCATCAGGCTCCGCGAGCCGTCCTTCTTCTCGATGTCGACCGCGATCCCGAGGTTGATCGCCCCGTGGTCGACGACGTTGGGCTTGCCGTCGCGCTCCTCGAAGCTGCGGGACATCGCGCGCCAGTCCTTGCCGGCCTCGACGATCGCCCACGCGATCAGATGGGTGAACGAGACCTTCATCCCCTGCTCGGCCAGCGCTCCGTTCAGCGCCTTGCGCTTCGCGTCCAGCGTGTCGACCGCAAGCGTCCGGAACGAGGTCGCGGTCGGAATCGAGCGGCTCTCCTCCATCGCCTTGGCGAGCATCGCGGCCGGGCCGCGAAGGGGCTTCGCCTCGCCCTCGGCCGCCGCCGGCGGCGCCGCGGCGCCGTTGCCGCCCCCCTTGGCTGCCAGCACGTCCGCCTTCATGATCCGCCCGCCGGCACCGCTGCCGCTCACCGTCGAGAGGTCGACGCCCTCGGCCGCCGCTGCCCGGCGGGCGACGGGGGAGGCCTTGGCGTCGGTGTCCACCGTCGCGCCGTTGCCGGCGGCGGGGGCCGCCTCGGCCGGAGCGGCCGCGGGCGGCGCGGCTCCGTCCCCCGGCTGCAGCCGGGCGAGCGCCTGCCCGACCTTGACGACGTCATCCGGCTCG
>JAGQUO010000007.1 GCA_020438445.1 Solirubrobacterales bacterium | reverse complement strand
TGACGTTCGCGACCGGCCTCGGCGTGATCCCGGTAGCCGTGCTCGGCGAGCGGGCCGAGGAGCTCCGCGGTGGGTTGCTCGGCGTGGCCGCGGGAGTGATGGCGGTTGCGGCCGTCGTCGGGCTGCTGCTGCCGGCGCTCGACGAGGGAAGCGGCGGCGAGGTGGCGCTCGGCCTCGTGGCCGGCATCGGCTTTCTGCTCGCCGCACGCCACTTCATCGAGGAGGCGCCGCCGACGGCGATCGCCGACGGCGATCGGCTCTGGATCCTCGTCTTCCTCGTCCTCCTCGTCCACAGCCTCCCCGAGGGTTTCGCGATCGGAACGGCCTACGCGTCGACGACGGCGGGGCTGGGACTGTTCATCGTGATCGCGATCGCGATCCAGAACGTGCCGGAGGGGACGAGCACCGCGATCCCGATGGCCACGGCGGGTTACGGCTTCTGGAAGCAGTTCTGGGCTGCGGTGCTGACGAGCGTCCCGCAGCCGATCGGGGCGGTCATCGCCTACCTGCTGGTCGAGCAGATCGCGGCGCTCCTTCCGATCTCCTTCGCGTTCGCGGGTGGCGCGATGCTCGCGCTCGTAGTCGTCTCGGTGGCGCCCGACGCGCTGCGTGAGCGCCCGCGCGATGCCGTGGTCGGAGCCGCCCTCGGGGGCGCATTCATGCTTGCGGTCAGCATCGTCCTCGGCGTCTGAGGGCGCGCCGGAGCGCGATTGCGCTGCGCGCTAAGGTGAGCGCATGGACGATGCGTCGCTGCGGAACCGGATCGAGGATCTCGTCGCCGAGGAGCGGCGGCTGCTCGAGGAGTCCGTGGGGAGGGGTCCCGACGAGGAGCGCCACCAGCGCCTGCAGGAGCTCAAGATCGAGCTCGACCAGTGCTGGGATCTGCTGCGCCAGCGTGAGGCCCACGAGGAGTTCCGGCTCGATCCCGAGAACACCTCGGTCCGCGACGAGTCCACCGTCGAGGGCTACGAGCAGTAGCGCCGCCCTCCGGGGCGAGGGCGGCTGACCGATTAGTCCCGGCTTCCGGGCCGGTCTCCATCGGTGGAGACGAAAAGCGACGACCGAACGAGGGGAAGACGAATGGCAGAGGAAACCGGGACCGAGAAGACGGCCGACGATCGATCGCGCTGGATCGCGCTCTACGTGCTCTGCGCGGGCGTTCTGATGATCGTCCTCGACGCCACGGTCGTGAACGTCGCGCTGCCCGCGATCCAGGAGGATCTCGGGTTCTCGCAGTCGAGCCTCGCCTGGGTGGTCAATGCCTACCTGATCGCCTTCGGCGGGCTGCTGCTCCTCGCGGGGCGACTCGGGGACCTGATCTCGCGCCGGGACGTCTTCCTGGCCGGGCTCGTGGTCTTCACGGCGGCCTCGCTCGTCTGCGGGTTCGCGCAGAACCAGGCGATGATCGTCGCCGCCCGCTTCGTGCAGGGCATCGGCGGCGCGATGACCGCGGCGGTCGTGCTCGGGATGATCGTGACGATGTTCCCGGAGCCCCGGGAGCAGGCCAAGGCGATCGGCGTCTACGCGTTCGTCGCCTCGGCGGGCGGCTCCGTCGGCCTCCTCGCCGGCGGCATCCTGACCCAGGCGATCAGCTGGCACTGGATCTTCTTCATCAACGTCCCGATCGGGATCCTCACCGGACTGCTCTCGATGCGGCTGATCGCCCGCGACCGCGGACCCGGCTTCGGTCACGGCGCCGATGTGCTCGGCGCACTGCTGATCACCTCCTCGCTGATGCTCGGCGTCTACACGATCGTCGAGCCGGCGGCGAAGGACGGATGGGGCGACCCGCTGACTCTCGGGCTCGCGGCCGGCTCGCTGGCGCTGCTCGGGGCCTTCGTGGCCCGCGAATCCACGGTGCGCAACCCGCTCGTGCCGCTGCGGATCTTCCGCTCGCGCAACGTCTCCGGCGCCAACGCGATCCAGGCGCTCACGGTCGCCGGGATGTTCGGCCTGTTCTTCCTCGGCGTCCTCTACCTGCAGGAGGTGCTCGGCTACGACGCGCTCGAGACCGGTCTCGCCTTCCTGCCGACGACCCTCGTGATGGGAACGATGTCGGTCCGCTTCGCGGAGCCCCTGATCATGCGCTTCGGCGCCCGCCGGACGTTGCTGCCGGGGCTCGTCCTGATCGCGCTCGGCCTCGCCCTCTTCGCGACCGTGCCAGTCGACGGCTCCTACGTGGCGGACGTGCTGCCACCGACGGTCCTGCTCGGCTTCGGCGTCGGCGTCTGCTTCCCGGCGCTGATGACGCTGGCGATGTCGGGCGCGACCCGCGAGGACGCCGGTCTCGCCTCGGGCCTGGTGAACACGACCGCACAGGTCGGCGCCGCGATCGGCCTCGCCGTCCTCGCGACGCTGTCGGCGACCAAGACCGCCGATCTCCTCGCAGCCGGCGAGCCGAGGCCGCAGGCGCTGACCGGCGGCTACGAGCTCTCGTTCTGGATCGCCGCCGGCCTCGTGGTCGCCGCGCTCGTGGTTGCACTCCTGGTCCTCGAGCCGGAGCCGCCCCAGGGCCAGGAGGTCGAGGCGGGCCTCGACCCGCACGCCGAGCGCCGGGGCGAGCCCGAACCCGCCTACTCGGAGGCCTGAGAGGGGAACCCGAAGCCGGGCGGCCGCGGGGGCGCCTACCGCTCGGAGAGGCCGCCGACCATCGCCAGCAGGGTCCTGGTCAGGAGGCGCTCGACCTCCTCGCGAGTGGCGCGCCCCTGTCGCAGCCACTCGGCGGCGGCCGCCTGAGCGGCCCCCTGGAAGACGCGGAGGGCGAGGAGGAGCTCGGGGGAGGGGTCTCCGCCGCTGTGGTTGGCGGCCATGCGCCGGACGATCCCCTCGCGCGCGTCGGCGAGGATCGACTCGACGTCGGGATCGCGGCCGAGGCCGCCGTCGCTGCCGAGCAGCATCGAAAGGACGTCGAAGTTGCGCTCGAACTCGTCGAGGAAGCGCCCCATGTTGAGCGCGATGAGCTCCTCGATCGGCAGGTCGGGGAGGTCGGTCTCGACCATCTCGGGCAGGCCGGAGGCGAGGTCGGCGACGACGGCCAGGTAGAGGTCACGCTTGGTCCCGAAGTAGTGGTTGACGAGGCCGGTCGTGACGCCGGCACGCTCGGCGACGGCCTCCATCGACGCCTTCGAGTAGTCCTCGCCGACGAAGACCTCGCGAGCCGCGGCGAGGATCTGCCCGCGTCGCACGCCGGGGTCGAGACGGGTCCTCGCTCCTGCCATGACATCGGAGGATACCGGCGCCGAGCCCTATTGATGTTCAATCAATAATCGGTTAGGGTCAGACGATGGCCTGGAGAGCCCTGTGTGCCGCGTCCGTGCTGTTCCTCCTCGCGTTGCCCGCCGGGGCGAGCGCCGCCGGGCAGGACGGGCGTCCGAACGTCCTCGTGATCATGACCGACGATCAGGACTTCCGGTCGATGCCGGTGATGCCGCAGACGGAGCGGTTGATCGGCGAGGCCGGCGTCACGTTCGACCGCAGCTTCGTCAACTACCCGCTCTGCTGCCCGTCGCGGGCGACCTTCCTGACCGGCCAGTACGCGCACAACCACGGCGTCCTCTGGAACAACTGGCCGTGGGGCGGCTACCGGATGCTCGACGGCAGCGAGACGCTCCCGGTCTGGCTCAGCCGCGCCGGCTACCGGACGATCCACATCGGCAAGTACCTGAACGAGTACGGCGAGGAGGACCCGACCGAGGTGCCCAGGGGCTGGGACGACTGGCACGGCGGCGTCGACCCGACCACCTACGACTACTACGGCATGACGATCAACCACAACGGGAAGCCGAAGACCTACCCGCGAAAGCCCCGCAACTACTCGACGAACGTCTACACGCGGCTCGCCAACCGCGCGATCGGGACCTCGTCGCGCTCGAAGAAGCCCTTCTTCATCAACCTCGCGCCCAACGCCCCGCACACCGTCGCGATCCAGTCGGGCGCGACGATCGAGGGCTCGCCGGCGCTGCCGCCGCCGCGGTATCGGGACGTCTTCGCGGACGAGCCCATGCCGCTCTATCCGAACTTCAACGAGGAGGACATCTCCGACAAGCCGACTTCGATCGCGTCCTACTTCCCGACTCAGATGACGATGCAGCAGCAGCTCGAGCTCCAGGACCACTGGCGCGGCCGGATGGGCTCGCTGCTCGGCATCGACGACATGGTCAAGGAGGTCGTCGCCAAGCTGCGCCGGACCGGCGAGTTCAAGAACACGGTGATCATCTTCACCTCCGACAACGGCTGGATCCTCGGCGAGCATCGCCTCCGCGACCCGGTCACCGAGAACGGGAAGGCGGCAGGCGTCAAGTACGTGCCCTACGAGGGATCGTCCCGGGTGCCGCTGATGATCGAGGGCCCCGGCTTCCCGGCCGGCCGCAAGGTCGAGGGGGTGACCACCAACGCCGACCTCGCCCGCACGATCCTCGACGTCGCGAATGCCCGTTCGGAGTCGCCGCTCAAGCTCGACGGGCTCTCGCTGCGCAGGGCGGCGAGGAGCCCGAAGGAGCTCCGTGACCGTGGGGTCTTCATCGAGACCGCCCCGAACCCGAGGGCGGTTCCCACCTACATCTCGGTCCGCACCAAGCGCTACCGCTACGACCTTCAGGAGGACGGGCAGGAGGGCCTCTACGACCTCAAGCTCGATCCGTGGGAGATGGACAGCGTCCATGCCGACCCCCGGTACGCCGAAATCAAGGACATCCTCCGGACCGCGGCCGAGGACCTCGCGGACTGCGAGGGCGCTTCGTGCCGCAAGCCGGTGCCGCCGCTGCCGCCGCCCGGCTGAGCTTCGCGAGCGGGGAACTGCAAGTCTGGTCCGCGAGATCGATCCCGCGAGGAGGCACCATGTCCGAGTCCAACCGCCGATTCCTGCTCCGCCGGCGCCCGAAGGAGCGGGTCGACGCCGACACCTTCGAGCTCGTGACCGAGCCGGTGCCGGAGATCGGTGAGGGCGAAGCCCTGATCCGGACCGAGTACGTGTCGATCGACCCGACGAACCGGACCTGGCTCAACGACACCCCGACGTACCTGCCGCCGGTTGCGATCGGCGACGTCGTCCGCGCCGGCGGGATCGGGCGCGTCGTCGCCTCCAACCACCCGGCCTACGAGGAGGGCCGGCTCGTCCAGGGGTTCACCGGCTGGCAGGAGTGGCTCGTCGCCTCCGACGAAGCGCCGCTGCTGCCCGTGAACGAGGTGCCCGGCGTCGATTCGCCCAGCGCCTACCTCGGCGTTCTCGGGATGACCGGGCTCACCGCATGGGTGGGAATCCGCGAGATCGCGAAGCCGCAGGAGGGTGAGACCGTCGTCGTCTCCGCCGCGGCCGGAGCCGTCGGCTCGGTCGCCGGGCAGCTCGCGAAGGCGGACGGCGCACGCGTCGTCGGCATCGCCGGCGGCCCCGACAAGTGCGCGCTGCTGACCGACCGGCTCGGCTTCGACGCGGCGGTCGACTACAAGGCGGAGGACTGGCGCGAGCAGCTCGCCGGCGCGACGCCCGACGGAATCGACGTCGACTTCGAGAACGTCGGCGGCGACATCATGGACGCCGTCTTCGCCCGGATCAACCTCCGAGCCCGGATTGCGCTCTGCGGGCTGATCTCCGGGTACAACGAGGACGACCCGCCCCCGGGACCGCGCAGCTTCGGCAACCTGCTGATCAAGCGCGCCCGGCTGCAGGGGTTCATCGTCCTCGATCACTTCGGCCAGGCCCAGCAGGCGGGCGCCGAGATCGGCGAGCTGCTGACGTCCGGCCGCATGGAGGCGCTCGAGACCGTCGTCGACGGCTTCGAGAAGCTTCCCGAGGCGCTCAACATGCTCTTCGACGGCGCCAACACGGGCAAGCTCTCGGTCAAGGTCGCCTGAGCGATCTGCGCTACGGTCCCCGGCGGTGCGCCGGGAAGTCTGGTCGGCAGAACGTTTTGCCGACCCCTGATCCCATCCATCCCGGCGGGCCGCCATGGCGGTAGCGATCGCCACGTTCCTGATCGCCCTGGCGCTGATCGCGAGCGAACGCCTGCACCGGACCAAGGTCGCCCTGCTCGGTGCGGCGCTCGTCGTCCTCTTCGTGCCCGGCTTCGGCCAGGAGACCGCGATCGAGTCGATCGACTTCAACACGATCGGCCTTCTCGCCGGGATGATGATCCTCGTCTACCTGACCCAGCAGTCGGGCGTGTACGACTACATCGCGATCCGCGCCGGCCAGTTCTCGCGGGGGCGACCGCTCCGGGTCGTGCTGAGTCTCGCCTGCACGACCGCCCTGCTGTCGGCGTTCCTCGACAACCTGACGACGGTCCTGCTGATCGTCCCGATCACCTTCCTCCTCGCCGACGCGCTCGACATCGACCCGATCCCGCTGATCGTCATCGAGGTCATGGCCTCGAACATCGGCGGTACGGCGACGCTGATCGGCGACCCACCGAACATCATCATCGCGGGCGCCACCGACCTCACCTTCAACGAGTTCATCGTCAACCTCGCTCCGATCGTCGTCGTCGTCTTCGCGGTCGTCGTCGCCGGGCTCTACGCCTTCTACCGGCCGCGGCTGCAGATCGAGGAGAAGAACCGGAAGCTGGTCATGGAGCTCGACGCCGCCGCATCGATCCGCGACGAGAAGGAGCTCAGGCGGACTGTGCCGGTGCTGATCCTGACCGTTCTCGCGTTCTTCGCCCATCAGGCGCTCCACCTCGAGCCGGCCACCGTCGCCCTGACCGGCGCCGCCGTGGCCCTGCTGGTGACGACGGTGCCGCTCGAACAGGCCCTCTCGAAGATCGAATGGCCGACCCTGTTCTTCTTCGTCGCCCTGTTCGTGATGGTCGGGGCGCTCGAGGAGACCGGCGCGATCGGCCACGTCGCCGACGCGGTCAAGGACGTGACCGGCGGCGACCGCACCGCCGAGCTCGTCGGGGTGCTGTGGATCGGCGGGATCGGCTCGGCGGTCGTCGACAACATCCCCTTCACGACCGCGATGATCCCTGTCGTCGGCGAGCTCAACGTCGGCGGCGACGACGCCTACTGGTGGGCCCTCGCCCTCGGCGCCTGCCTCGGCGGCAATGCGACGATCATCGCCGCCGCGGCGAACGTCGCGGCGGCCGGGCTGACCGAGCGCGCCGGCCGCCCGATCGGGTTCGTCGCCTTTCTCAGGGTCGGGATCCCGGCGACGTTCGTATCGCTTCTGATCGCGACCGCGTACGTGATGTTCCGGTACGTGGTGATATAGGAGGAGGAGATGCCGGATTCAATCGTCCAGTCCGTGATCCGCGAGATCGAGCCGCTGACGGCCGACGAGCTGATCGGGGTCGCGGCGCGCAAGGTGATCGAGAGCGAGCTCCCCGCATTGCCGGCGGTCGAGCCCGACGGCTCGTTCGCCGGCATCTTCGGCGAGCGCGAGTTCATGATCGCCCTGTTCCCGGGCTACGTCGGCGAGCTCGGCTCCGCCGCGATGGTGCGCCGCTCGGTCGACGACACGATCGACCGCCGGCTCGCCTGCCGCAACGAGCCGATCAGGGGATATCTGACCGTCGACCACGTCAGCGTCGAGGACGAGTACTCCGACACCCAGCTCGCGGAGATCTTCCTGCATCACCGTGTGCTGATCGTCCCGATTGCGACCGCGGGCCGCGTCCATGCGGTCGTCACCCGGAGCGACTTCTACCGGGAGCTGGTCACGAAGTTCGAGTCCGCGTCGAGCTGACCGCCGGCGCTACCGTGGCCGTCCCGATCGGCGGGGCCGGGCGAAGCGATTAGTTCTGTGTCGCGCCGCGGTCGGTAGGGAACCAGGGGTCAACCACAGAAGGAGCTGCATGAGCGAAACGGAAACCAGCGGGACCGCGATCTCAGCGCGGGGCCTGGTCAAGTCGTTCGGGGACGTCCGCGCCCTCGACGGGGTCGACTTCGAAGCCCGGCGCGGGACCGTGCTCGGGGTCCTCGGCCCGAACGGAGCCGGCAAGACGACGGCCGTCCGGGTCCTGACGACCCTGCTCAAAGCCGATTCGGGGGAGGCCAGCGTCGCCGGCCTCGACGTCGTCGAGGATGCTCCCGAACTGCGTTCCCAGATCGGCCTCGCCGGTCAGTACGCGGCGGTCGACGAGAACCTGACCGGGATCGAGAACCTCGTCATGGTGGGCCGGCTCTACGGCATGCGCCGCTCCGATGCGCGCGGGCGCGCGGACGAGCTGCTGGAGCGGTTCGGCCTAAGCGATGCGGGGGAGCGGATCGTCAAGACCTACTCCGGTGGCATGCGCCGCCGCCTCGACCTCGCAGCGGCCCTCGTCGCGAAGCCGCCGGTGGTCTTCCTCGACGAGCCCACGACCGGGCTCGACCCGCGGAGCCGGCTGGACCTCTGGGAGACCATCGAGAGCCTGGTGGCGGACGGGACGACGGTGCTGCTGACCACGCAGTACCTGGACGAGGCCGACCGGCTCGCGGACCGGATCGTGGTCATCGACCTCGGCCGCGTGATCGCCGAGGGCACGTCGGAAGAGCTGAAGGAGCGGGTCGGGGGCATCCGCGTCGAGGTCCACCTGACCGACGAGTCCTCAGCGCCGGCCGCAGCCGATGCGCTGGCGCCGATGTCGACCGAGGAGCCGGCGGTCGACGGCGACAGGGTCAGCGTCCGCGTCGAGAGCGAGACCGGGCGGATCATGGAGGCGGCGCGCCGTCTCGACGGCGCCGGCGTCGACGCCGACGACGTCGCGATCCGGCGGCCGACGCTCGACGACGTCTTCCTGACGCTGACCGGCCGCGAGCTCAGCGCCGAGGAGAGCGGCGGCGAGGCCGACCGCGAGGAGGTGCCGGCGTGAGCAGGTTCTTCCACGACACCGTCGTGCTCGCCGAGCGCAACCTGGTCCGGCTTCCGCGGATGCCCGACCTGCTGATCGGGTTCACGATCCAGCCGGTCATGTTCGTGCTGCTGTTCGCGTTCGTCTTCGGCGGCGCGATCTCGACGCCGGGCTTCGACTACGTCGATTTCCTGATCCCCGGGATCATCGTCCAGAACACCGCCTTCGGCGGCTTCGTCACGGCCCTCGGCCTCGCCGACGACCTGACCAAGGGCCTGATCGACCGGTTCCGCTCGCTGCCGACCTCACGGGCGTCGGTGCTCGCCGGGCGGACCGCCGCGGACATCGTCACGAACACGCTCTCGATCGCGATCCTGGTCATCACCGGCCTGATCATCGGCTTCTCGTTCGGGACCGGCGCGCTCGACATCATCGCCGGCTTCGCGCTGATGATCCTGTTCGGCTACGCGTTCTCGTGGATCTTCGCGCTGATCGGGATGTCGGTCTCCTCGCCCGAGGCCGCCAACGGGATCGGCTTCACGCTGATCTTCCCGATCACGTTCATCTCCTCGGCCTTCGTCCCGGTCGACTCGATGCCGGCGGGCCTGCAGTGGTTCGCGGAGATCAACCCGATCACGATCGTCGTCGACGCGATGCGCGCCCTCTGGCTCGGTGTCCCGGCCGGCAACAACGTCTGGGGCGCCGTCGTCTGGTGCCTGGTCCTGATCGCGATCTTCGCGCCCCTGGCGGTCCACCGCTACCGGCGGATCGCAGGGGGCTGAGCGCGGGCGACCGGCCCGCCGGTTGGGTACCGGCGCCGGTCGCGAACGCGTAGTCGGCACGGATATCGGCTGACGAACACCGGACATAGGTTGAACGCGTCCATTCAGCCGGCCCATGTGGGCCCGAGGGAGGTTCCGAATGTCCGACGAGCAGGCGGCTGCCGAGGCGGAGCCCGAGCGCAACGAGAGTGAGGCGCCGGAGAACAAGCCGAAGCGGTTCCCGACGGCATTCACGGTCCTGGCGATCGTCCTGCTCGCCGTCTGGCTCGCCTCGTTCTTCATCCCGGCCGGCAAGTACGAGCTCGACCCGAAGACGGGTGGCCCCGTGCCGGGCTCCTACACGGAGCTGCCCTCCTGCGACGAGACCGGCGACAAGCAGCCCTGCTCGGACCACTCGATCCTGCATCAGTTCAGCAACCTCTGGGCGGCTCCCACCGACGGGCTCTACGGGATCGAGAACGACCGCGGGCTCGTCTCGGTCGACAACCGCGGCTACCTCTACGGCGCAGCCCAGATCTTCCTCTTCGTCCTCGCCATCGGCGCGTTCATCAGCGTGACGATGAAGACCGGCGCGATCCAGCAGGGGATCGGCCGGCTCGCACTCCGCTTCAAGGACCGCCCGGCTGCGCTGATCATCGTGATCATGCTCGTCTTCGGGCTCGGCGGGACCACCGAGGGGATGTGGGAGGAGACGCTCGGGTTCTTCGCGCTGCTCGTGCCGCTCGCGCTCGCGCTCGGCTACGACCGCATGACCGGAGCGGCGATCATCTTCTTCGGCGCCGGCACCGGCGTGCTCGCGTCGACCGTCAACCCGTTTGCCACCGGCGTTGCATCGGATGCCGCCGGGATCGAGATCGGCGACGGCATCGGGCTTCGCGTGGTGATGTGGATCGTCCTGATGGCGGTCGCAATCGCATACGTGCTTCGTTACGCGCATCGCGTCAGGGCCGACAACTCGAAGTCGGTGATGGGCCCGGAGGGGATGACCAGCGGCGGGTTGCGGATGGCCGACGAGGTCGTCGGTGACGTCAAGCCCCTCGACGGCCGCCAGAAGCTGATCCTGACGCTCTTCTTCGGCGCCTTCGCGGTGATGATCTACGGATTCGTTCCCTGGACCGACATCTGGGACACCATCTTCGGCGCCGAGTGGCCGTTCCCGACCTTCAACTCCTTCTACTTCGCACAGGCGACGGTGCTGTTCCTCGTCGTCTCGGTCCTCATCGGGTTGATCTACAAGCTCGGCGAGAAGGGAACCGTGGACGCCATCGTGACCGGCGCCGGCGAGTTCCTGGGAGCGGCCCTGATCATCGTCCTCGCCCGAGCGGTGACGGTGGTAATGAAGAACTCCTACATCACCGACACGATCCTGCACTGGACCGAGAACGCAGTGACGGACCTCAGCGGCGGCATCTTCGCCTCGGTCGCGATCCTCGTCAACCTTCCGATCGCGTTCCTGGTTCCGTCCTCGTCGGGTCATGCGGCACTCGTGATGCCGATCCTCGGGCCGCTGGCCGACTTCGCCGAGGTGCCGAGATCGCTGTCGGTCACGGCCTACCAGACGGCCTCCGGCCTCGTGAACCTGATCACGCCGACGTCGGTGGTGATCATGGGCGGCCTGACCCTGGCGCGGATCGGGTACGACCGTTACCTGCGGTTCGCGATCCCCTACTTCCTGATCCTGCTCGTGCTGAGCATGGCGTTCATGTTCGTCGGGAACGCGATCGGGTGAGAGGGGAAGTTCGATGAGAGTCGATTCCGAGGTCGGCAAGCTCCGCAAGGTGATCGTCCACCGGCCGGGCCTGGAGCACCGCCGGCTGACGCCGGCCAACGCCGACGAGCTCCTGTTCGACGACGTCATCTGGGTCCGCAAGGCGAAGGTGGAGCACGCCGCCTTCGTCCAGGTCATGCGGGAGCGCGGGGTGGAGGTCTTCGATGCCGAGGACCTCCTCGCCGAGGTGATCGAGGTCGACTCCGGCAAGGAGTGGCTGCTCGACCAGGTCCTTCACGAGCGGCAGGTCGGCCAGCAGCTGGCGCGGAGCGGCCGCGAGTGGGCCGATTCCGCCTCGGCCGAGGAGGTCGCCGACTACCTGATCGGCGGGATGACGAAGGAGGAGGTCGACGAGGGCTCCGGGCTCTTCTACAGCTCCTCGGGCCCGCTCGACATGGTCCTGCCGCCGCTCCCGAACTTCATCTTCCAGCGCGACCCGTCCTCGTGGGTCTACGACGGCGTCACCGTCAACCCGATGACGAAACCGGCGCGGCGGCCGGAGACCGCGATCATGGAGGCGATCTACCGCTTCCACCCGATGTTCACCGCCGACGGCGGGACCAACATCTGGTTCGGCGGCGTCGAGGAGAACTGGGGGCGCTGCACGATCGAGGGCGGCGACGTCGAGACGATCGGAAACGGCGCCGTGATGATCGGGATGGGGGAGCGGACGACGGCTCAGTCCGTCGGCGGCCTCGCCCGCAATCTGTTCGCCGCCGAGGCGGCGAAGCTCGTGCTCGCGGTGAAGCTGCCCCCCTCGCGCTCCTACATGCACCTCGACACGGTGATGACGATGGTCGACCGCGACACGATCACCCTCTATCCGCCGGTCGTCAACGAAGACGTCCGGATCTGGGCGCTCCGCCCGGGCGAGGAGCCCGGAGACGCACCGGTCGTCGAGCCGTTCGCCGGCAATGTCGTCGACGCGCTCGAGCACGCGCTCGGCGTCAAGGGCATCCGGGTGATCCCGACCGGCGGTGACACGGCCGAGCAGGCTCGCGAGCAGTGGGACGACGGCAACAACGTCGTCTGCCTCGAGCCCGGCGTGGTCGTCGCCTACGAGCGCAACGTCGACACGAACACACGGCTCCGCAAGGCGGGGATCGAGGTGATCACGATCGACGGCTCCGAGCTCGGCCGCGGACGCGGTGGCTCCCACTGCATGACCTGCCCGATCGAGCGCGACGCCGCCTACTGACGAACGGGACCGAGGGGAAGGACCGACGAGATGTACAACCTTCGCAACCGGAGCTTCCTCAAGGAGCTCGACTTCAGCCGCGACGAGCTGCTGCACCTGCTGTCGCTCTCGGCGGCGCTGAAGACGGCGAAGTACGCCGGCAACGAGGTTCAGCGGCTGTCCGGCAAGGAGATCGCGCTGATCTTCGAGAAGACGTCGACCCGGACTCGCTGCGCGTTCGAGGTCGCCGCCTTCGACCAGGGCGCGCACGTCACCTATCTCGACCCGACCGGCTCCCAGCTCGGCCACAAGGAGTCGATCGCCGACACCGCCGCAGTCCTCGGCCGGATGTTCGACGGCATCGAATTCCGCGGGTCGTCCCATGAGGACATCGAGGAGCTCGCTCGCCACGCCGGCGTCCCCGTCTACAACGGGCTCACGAACGAGTGGCACCCGACCCAGATGCTGGCGGACTTCCTGACGATGATGGAGCGCAGCCACCGGCCCGCCGACGAGATCGCCTACTCGTTCGTCGGCGACGGTCGCTTCAACATGGGCCGGTCGCTGTTGATCACCGGCGCGATCCTCGGCTCCGACGTCCGCATCGTCACTCCGGACGAGCTGAAGCCGCCCGCCGACGTCATCGAGGAGGCCGAGGCCGTCGCGGCCGGCTCCGGGGCCCGGATCACGATCACCGACGACGTCGCCGCGGTCGCCGACTCCGACTTCGTCCACACCGACGTCTGGGTCTCGATGGGCGAGCCGAAGGACGTCTGGGCCGAGCGCGCGAAGCTCCTCGAGCCCTACCAGGTCAACTCGGAGCTGCTGGAGCGAACCGGCAACGCGAAGGTCAAGTTCATGCACTGCCTGCCCGCCTTCCACGATGCCGGCACGACCGTCGGCGCGGAGATCGCCGAGGCGACCGGGATGAGCGGTGGCCTCGAGGTCACCGACGAGGTCTTCCGCTCGCCAGCGAGCATCGTCTTCGACCAGGCCGAGAACCGCCTCCACACGATCAAGGCCGTCCTCGTGTCGACGCTGGCGTGAGCCCGAGGCCGCTGACGATCGTCGCCCTCGGCGGCAACGCGTTGCTTCGCCGGGGGGAGGAGGCGAGCGCGGCAAACCAGCACGCCGCAGCACGGGCGGCGGCGCGGGTGCTCGGGCCGGTCTCCGAGCGGACGCGCCTCGTCGTCACCCACGGCAACGGGCCTCAGGTCGGGCTGCTGGCACTGAAGGAGGATGCCTACCCCGGCGGGGTGCCCTACCCGCTCGACGTCCTCGATGCCGAGAGCGGGGGCCAGATCGGCTACGTGATCGAGCTCGAGCTCGACAACGTCATCGACCACCAGGACACGGTGACGGTCATCACCCGCGTCCTCGTCGACCGCGACGATCCCGCCTTCGGCGAGCCGACCAAGTTCATCGGTCCCGTCTACGACGAGGCGCAGGCGCAGGCGCTCGCCGCCGAGCGCGGCTGGGCCGTCAAGCCCGACGGCGAGAGCTGGCGGCGGGTGGTCCCCTCGCCCGAGCCGCGGGAGATCGTCCAGCTCGGTGCGATCGCCGACCTGGTCGAGGCCGGCTTCCTGGTCGTCTGCGCCGGCGGCGGCGGCGTTCCCGTGGTCGCCACTCCGCAGGGCCACGAGGGCGTCGAGGCCGTCATCGACAAGGACCTCGCCAGCTCGCTGCTCGCCGTCGGCCTGAACGCGGACCTGCTGGTCCTCGCGACCGACGTCGACGCCGTTTACCTCGACTGGGGCACGGATCGACAGCGGGCGGTGGGAGCGGCGAGCCCGGCCGAGCTCCGCGGACACGAGTTCCCGGGCGGCTCGATGGGTCCCAAGGTCGACGCGGTCTGCCGCTTCGTCGAGGCGACGGGCAAGCGGGCCGCGATCGGGTCCCTCGACGACCTCGGCGCGATCGTCGCCGGCGAGGTCGGGACCCAGGTCACGCCGCGCTGACCCGGCTGCTCAACTGCAACTTACCCTGCCCCAACGGGGACAACTTGCGGTTCGTCCCTCATCCGAGCAGCCGCCGCCCGTGGCCCGCGTACGGCTACGCCGCCCGCGACGTGACCCGGTCCGCCTCTTCGGGCGTCGCCGTGAGCAGGATCGCCCCCTCGCCGGTGAGGTAGGCCTCCTCGCCGTGCTGGGTGACGTCCATTCCGAGCGCCTCCTCGTGAGCGCTCGCTCGCAGCGACGTCAGCGCGCCGACGAGCTTCAGCAGCAGGAACGTCATCGCGAATGCGTAGGCGGGCGTGGCCAGAGCGGCGACCAGCTGGTGGCCGAGCTGTGCGGCGTCGCCGTAGAGGAGGCCATCGGCGGTTCCGTTCCAGGCGAGCTGAGCGGCGAGGCCGATGAAGACGATCCCGGTGGCGCCCGCCATGCCATGGGCGGCGAGGACGTCGAGGGTCTCGTCGACGCGCGTCCGCGGCCGCCAGACGATCAGCGCATAGCTCGGCACCGCGGCGATCGCTCCGAGCGCCAGCGCCCAGGCCGGGCTGACGAAGCCACCGGCCGGGGTGATCGCAACACAGCCGACGATGATCGCGGTCGCGGCGCCGATCGCCGTCACCTTGCCGCCGCGGACGAGGTCGAGCGTGAACCAGACGACCAGCGTCGCCGCCGGGCAGAGGAACGTGTTGGTGAAGGCGAGAACGCCGGAGTCGCCGGCCGACAGGCCGCTGCCGCCGTTGAAGCCGAACCAGCCGAACCAGAGCAGTCCGGCGCCGAGGAGCACGTAGACGGCGTTGTGGGGGAGCAGCGCCTGCCGGCCGTAATCCTTGCGGGCGCCGACGATCAGCGCCGCAGCAAGGGCCGAGAAGCCCGATCCCATCTCGACCGGCACGCCGCCCGCGAAGTCGAGGGTGCCGAGGTCGGCGAGCCAGCCGCCGCCGAAGACCCAGTGCGCGAGCACCGGGTAGACGAGCACCGACCACAGGGTGATGAACGCCATGAACGGCCCGAAGCGCATCCGCTCGACGACGGCTCCCGACACGAGCGCCGCCGTGATCACGCAGAAGCTGCCCTGGAAGGCGAAGAACAGGAGCTGAGGGATCGTCTGGCCTTCGACCGGCTCGAAGCCGACGCCGTTGAGCAGCGCATGGTCGAAGCCGCCGATGATCGCGTTGCCCTCAGAGAACGCGAGCGAGTAGCCGATCAGCGCCCACGAGACGACAGTCACCCCGAGCGCGGCGACGCACATCATGAACGTGTTCAGCGTGTTCTTCGACCGGACGAGGCCGGCGTAGAAGAGGCCGAGCGCCGGCGTCATCATCACCACGAGCGCCGTCGCCGCCAGCATCCAGGCGGTATCGCCGGTGTCGATCCCGTTCATCGCGCGACGCCCCCGTCGATCGGCGTGACCGCGCTCTCGCCCGTCTCGCCGGTCCTGATTCGCACGGTCCGCTCGAGCGGCAGGACGAAGATCTTGCCGTCGCCGACCTCACCGGTCCGCGCGCCCTCGGCCAGCGCGTCGACCGTCGTGTCGACGAACTCCTCCGACACGGCGATCTCGAACCTGACCTTCTCCGCCAGCCCCATCCGGACAGTCGTCCCGCGATAGGTCTCGACCCGGTCGAGCTCACCGCCGTGCCCCTGGACCCGGCTCATCGAGACACCGCGCACGTTCGCCCGGTAGAGCTCCTCGAGCACCTCGTTTGCCCGCTCCGGGCGGACGATTCCGATCACCAGCTTCACCGCTCCTCCTCTGTCCGGCGGCCGCAAGCCTTATCGAGGGTGCGGACGGATCGGCACCGATCCGCGTCGTCGCCGGATCCGGTGGTTCGGGCCGCGCCCGGCGGGCACCCGGTCACCATGGACTCGAGCGCTCCCTCCCGCCCCGGATCCGATCGCACCCGGACGGCGGCATTCGCCGCCGGCTGGGGTGTGGCAGTCACCGCCGTCGCAATCGTCGGCGGCCTGGCGACCGACACCGAGAGCGAGTGGTACCGCAACCTCGACCGTCCCTCGTGGCAGCCGCCCGGGCCGGCGTTCGGGATCGTCTGGACGGTCCTCTACGCGACGATCGCGATCTCGGCGACCCTAGCCTGCCGCGACATGCGGGGACGGCCGCGGCGGATCGTCGTCGGCCTGTTCGCCGCCAACCTCGTCCTCAACCTGGCGTGGACCTGGATCTTCTTCCAGGCGCAGAGCCCGCGCGCCGCCGGGGTGGAGATCCTGTTCCTGCTCGGAACCATCCTCGGCCTGATCCGTCTCATCCTCCCTGACAACCGCACCGCCGCCCTGCTGCTCGCGCCCTACGGGGCGTGGGTCGCCTTCGCGACGGTCCTGACCTGGACGATCGCCGCCCGGAACTGAGGCGCGTTCCCGCTGGACAGCTTCCCACCGGCGCGATTAGAGTCGTGCCCCCGGTGTCCCGTCCTCTCCCAGGCATGATCTTCGCCGCCGCTGTGCTGGCGGCGCTCCTCGTCGCCGCGCCCACCGCAGGCGCGGCGCTGACCAAGCAGGAGCGTGGGCTTCAGAACCGGCTCGAGCAGCTGGTCGAGCTCGACGGCGGGCCGCCGGGTGCCTCGGTCGTGCTCCAGCGCGGCGGCAAGGAGAAGTTCCTCCGCGCCGGCGTCGCCGACGTCGACGGCGGAGCGCCGTTCAAGCGTCGCAAGCACATGCGGATCGCCAGCGTCTCGAAGGCGTTCAGCGGCGCCGTCGCGATGTCGCTCGCGGCCGAGGGCCGGCTCTCGCTCGACGACACGATCGGCGAGATCCGCCCCGACCTGCCGGTCGACTGGTGGCCCGTCACCCTGCGCCAGCTCCTCAGCCACACCGGCGGCGTCCCGAGCTTCACCTCCGACCCGGGATTCCTCCAGTACTTCGGCGACCACCTCCACGGCGAGATCTCGAAGCTCGGGCTCATCGACTTCATCGCGGACGAGGACCTGAAGTTCCCGCCCGGAAGCGCCTACGAGTACTCGAACACCGACAACATCATCATCGCGCTGATGGCGGAGGAGGTGACCGGCCGCTCCTACGGGCGCCTGCTCCGCGGCCTCGTCACCCGCCCGCTGGGGCTCTCGCGGACCTACCTGCCCAGCGACTGGAAGCTGCCGTTCCCGCGGATCGACGGCTACGACACGCTGCCCGAGATCGACAACCTCACGACGTGCTGCTCGATGTCCTTCGTCAACGCGTCCGGCGGCCTCGTCTCCACACCCTCCGAGCTCACGACCTTCACCCGCGCCTACGTCGGTGGCGAGCTCTTCGGCGGTGCCACGCGGCGCGCGCAGTTCAGCTTCCGCTCCGGCTACTCGGAGCCGCCCGGGCCGGGCGAGATGTCGACCGGCCTCGCGATGTTCCGCTACCGGACCCGCTGCGGTGCCGTCTTCGGGCACTCCGGCAACTTCCCCGGCTACACGCAGTTCACCGTCGCAACGCGTAACGGCCGCCGCGGCCTCACGTTCACGGCCAACCGCCAGCTCGATCCGAACGCCCCCGGGATCCTCGCCCCTCAGGCCTTCAGAGTCCTCCGAAAGGACTACGGCCGGGCGGTCTGCACCCTGCTGGGCTGAGGGCGCCGTGTCCTCCGGCGGCTCGACCGACACGCCGCGAGAGGGTGAGCCGTCCGTACGCGCAGCCGTCCTCCGCTTCGCGCTCGCGGGCCTCGTGGCCGTCGCCCTCGTCGGACTGCTCGCGTTCTTCCTGATGCGCCGGATCGGCACCACGCAGGCGACCGACAACGCGAGCGAGATCACTCGCGTGATCGGTGACGGGGTCGTCGAGCCGCACCTGACCGACGCCCTGCTCGCCGGCCGCCCGGCGGCGATCGAGCGCTTCGACCGGATCATCCGCGAGGACGTGCTCGGCGACCGGATCGTCCGCGTCAAGCTCTGGAGCGAGGACGGCGAGATCATCTATTCGGACGAGCCGCGCCTCGAGGGCCAGAAGTTCGAGCTCGGCGACGACGAACTGAGGACGCTTCGAGACGGGTCGGCCGATGCGGAGCTGAGCGACGTCTCCGAGCCCGAAAACCGCTTCGAGACCCAGTTCGGCCAGCTCCTGGAGGCCTACTCCCGGATCGAAGGCCCCAACGGCGAGCCGCTCCTGTTCGAGACCTACACCCGTTACAGCGACGTGACCGCAAGCGGCCGCGAGCTCTGGATCGCGTTCCTGCCCGCGCTGATCCTTTCGCTGCTTTTGCTCGAGCTGATCCAGCTCCCGCTCGCCTCCTCGCTCGCGAAGCGCGTGCGAAGCGCTCACCGTGAGCGCCTGCGCCTGCTCGAGCGTGCGGTCGATGCCTCCGACCGCGAGCGGAGGCGGATCGCCGGCGACCTTCACGACGGCGCCGTGCAGGACCTGACCGGAGTGGCCCTGTCGCTCGAGGTCGGCGCCCGCCGGGTCGCCGAGCGGGACTCCGGATCGGCGGAGGCGCTGCGGGACGGGGCCGAGCGCACCCGGGCGAGCGTCCGATCCCTGCGCAACCTGCTCGTCGAGATCTATCCGCCGAGCCTGCAGCGGGCCGGCCTCGCGGCCGCGCTCGAGGACATGCTGGCTCCGCTGGAGGCGCGGGGAATCGAGACCGGGCTCGAGATCGAGGAGGGGCTCGCTCTCGGCATCGAGCGCGAGGCCTTGTGCTTCCGGGTGGCCCAGGAGGCGGTCAGGAACGCGCTCAAGCACTCGGGCGCGGCCCACGTCACGGTCGCGCTCGGCCGTGCCGGCGACGGGGCCGAGCTGACCGTCACCGACGACGGACGCGGTTTCGATCCGGCGAGCGCGGGCGCTGAGGAGGGACACATCGGGACCGAGCTGCTCCGCGACCTCGCGGCCGAAGCCGACGGTGAGATCAGCATCGACTCCGTACCCGGCCGCGGCACCCGCATCGCTCTATCGTTGCCGCCGGAATGATCAGCGTGCTGCTCGCCGAGGACCATCCGGTCGTCCGGACCGGGCTGGTCGAGCTCCTCGGCTCGGAGCCGGACATCGAGATCGTCGGCGCGGTCGGCGACGGCGTAGCCGCGCTGGCGGCGCTCGAGGAGCACGATCCCGACGTCGTGATCCTCGACGTGACGATGCCCGAGATGGACGGGATCGAGGCCACGCGCCGGATCTCGGCGACGGCGCCGGAGCGGAAGGTCGTGATCCTGACCGCGTCCGCCGATCGCGACCAGATGCTCCGGGCCATCGATGCCGGTGCGCTCGGCTACATGCTCAAGGACGCCTCTCCCGAAGACCTGATCGAGGGTGTCCGCACCGCGGCCCGCGGCGATTCGCCGCTCGACCCGAAGGTCGCCCGCGAGCTCCTCGCAGACCGGCGCCACTCACGGGCGCCGCAGCTCACCGACCGCGAGCGCGAGGTGCTGTCCCTGGTCGGCGACGGCATGCCCAACAAGCTGATCGCCCGGCGGCTCGAGATCAGCGAGAAGACGGTGAAGGCTCACCTGACCCGCGTCTACGCCGAGCTCGGCGTCACCGATCGCACCCAGGCCGCGCTCTGGGCGCGGGACAACGGAATCGGCGGCGGGGCAACGACCCCGGCCGGCTGACCGGGGTCGTTGCCGCCGTACCTGCGCCCGCTCCGGTCAGTGATGGTTCGGGCCGTCGTCCTTGCCGCCGTGGTGCTTGCCGCCGTGGTGATGCTTGCCGCCGCGATCGTCCTTACCGCCGTGATGGTGGTGATGACCGCCGTGGTGATGGTGGTGATGGCCCGGCGGGTCGTCGGCTCCGTGGCTCGCGGCGGCGATCCCGGCACCTCCGATGCTCAGCGCCAGGGCCGCGACGGCGGCTGCGATCAGATTCATGGGTCGGTTCTTCATCGGCGTCTCCTCTCGATTGATCATCGGGTTGTGTCTGCGTTCGGTCAATCGACCGTCAAGGTCCCTTCCATCCCTGCCTCCCGGTGGCCCGGGATGTCGCAGTAGAAGGTGTAGGTGCCGGGCTCGAGGTCGGCGACGGCGGAGGTCTTCCCGTCACTGATCGTGTCCGTCTCCGCGATGACGTTGCCGCTCGAGTCCTCCACGTAGACGTTGTGCGCGGTCGAGGAGGGGTTGTCGAACTCGATCGTGTCCCGCCCGGAAGGCGCCTCGATCTTCGTCTCGCTGAACGCGAGGTCGCCATTCGGGTCGGCCTCGATCTTCACCGCTCCGCCGCCGCCGCTTCCGCTCGACTCGGTGCCGCTCGTCCCGTAACCGGAGGATCCGCCGTCCGCCTCGCTCGCCGTGGACGAATCCGCGGAAGTTGCCGGCGACGATGAGTCCGACCCTCCACCGCATGCTGCGAGTGCGATTGCGGCGAGCGCCAGGGCGAGGAATGCGAGGATCGGTCTGGGGGTCACGGGTCTGCTCCTGTCTCGTGCTTGCCCGACCACGATCCCCGCGGCGAGGTCCCGCTTTCAACGGGACATTGGTCCTAGGACCGTTCGGGACGGGGCTAGGAGGCGGCCAGGAGCTCTTCGGCGGCGCGGAACCCACTGCGGAGCGCGCCCTCCATCGTCCCGGTCCACTCCGGGACCGCGGTGTGCTCGCCGGCGAAGGCGATCCCGGGTGCCGGCGAGGCGGCTGCGGCGGTGCCGTCCGGGTCTTCGACGTCGGGAAGCACCGAGTAGGCGCCGCGGGCCCACGGGTCCGCCCGCCAGTCGGTGAGTACCGCCCGTCCCCGCTCCAGGTCGAGCTCGGGCCAGAGCTCGGCGAGCTTGGCGAGCCAGCCGCCGGGACCGGCGTCGACACCGAGGTCGGCCAGCACGGGCTCGGCGCCGGCCCAGGCGTTCGCGACGCGGCCGCCGACACCGTCGCAGGGCGTCGTCCAGGCCCAGAATCGGCCGCTCCGCGACATCAGCGCCTGGGGCTCGACCGCATCGCGCATCGGCACGGCCAGCTTCGCCGCCCGGCTGGTCGGGATCGCGGCGATCGCCTTCGTCTGGGCCTCCGGCAGCGGCGGATCGAACCGGAGCTCGGTCAGCAGGGCGATCGGGATCGCAACAACGCACGCATCCGCGTCGAGGTTGAAGTCGTCGCCGGAGATCCGGACCGATCGCGAGTCGTGGCGGATCTCCCGAACGGGCGCAGCGAACCGGACGGGCTCGGCCAGACGCGCTGCGAGGGCCTCCGCCAGCGACTGGTTGCCGCCCGCGATCCGCTTCGTCTCAGCGGCCGCCACGAGGTAGGGGAGGTGAACGAGGAAGCGGGCGTCGAGGGCATCGAAGGGGTGGGCGAGCGCGCTCTGCAACCGTGTCGCGAGCACGTCGCGGACCTCGGCATCGGAGATCGCCTCCGAGAGGAAGGCGCTCGCCCGGGCCCGGGCGCCCGCGCTGGCGCTCGCCGCGGCCGCCGCCTCGGCACCCGCCAGCAGATCCGACGCCGCCGGGCCCGGGCCGGGGCGGAGCTCGCGGTGCGGATAGTTGATGCCCATTCCCTCGAGCCGGATCCCGAGCCGCGCCGCGGTCTCCTCGGTCGCGTCGTAGCCGCCGGTGATGAACTCGCCGCCGCGCTCGATCAGCCCGCCGCCGGGCAGCTCCTCCGACCAGACGCGCCCGCCCACCCGTTCACGCGCTTCGAGGACCGTCACGTCGTGGCCGGCCGCGGTCAGCCGCTCGGCGGCCGCGAGGCCCGCGAAGCCGGCGCCGACGACGGCGATCCGGCGCCGGCTCGATGTCGAATCGGAGGCCGTGATCCTGCGACGCTACCCTGCGAAGCCCATGGCGGGAAGGGCAGAAGCACGAGCGGCGGCGGACGATCCCAGGATCGCGGCGGCGAAGGCCGGTGACGAAGCCGCATTCGCCGCGATCGTCGAGCCCCACCGCGGCGAGCTGATCGCCCACTGCTACCGGATGATGGGCTCACTGCACGATGCCGAGGACGTGCTCCAGGAGACCATGCTGCGGGCCTGGCGCGGGATCGGGCGCTTCGAGGGACGGAGCTCGCTGCGCTCGTGGCTCTACACGATCGCGACGAACACGTCGCTGAACGCGCTCGGGAAGCGCAAGCCCCGGGTCCACCCGATCGACTACGGGCCGCGGGCGAACCCCGCCGACCAGGTGCCGGGGATGCCGGCCGCCGAGTCGGTCTGGATCGAGCCGTTTCCCGACGAGAAGCTGATCGTCGACGAGGGCCCGGTGGCGCCCGACGCCCGCTACGAAGCGCGCGAAGCGGTCGAGCTCGCCTTCATCGCCGCCCTCCAGCATCTGCCTCCGAACCAGCGCGCGGTGTTGATCCTTCGCGAGGTCCTCGGCTATTCGGCCCGGGAGACGGCGGCAACGCTCGAGACTTCGGTCGCCTCCGTCACGAGCGCCCTCCAGCGCGCCCGCGCGACGGTCGAGGCGAGGCTCCCGGAGCGCAGCCAGCAGCAGACGCTGCGGCTGCTCGGCGACGACGGCGTCCGCGAGATCGTCGAGGCCTATCTCGATGCCTGGGACCGCGAGGACATCGACGGAGTCGTCGAGATGCTGACCGAGCAGGCCACGTTCTCGATGCCGCCGATCGTCTCCTGGTTCGGCGGCGAGGGTGGACACACGGATCTCCGCGGCTTCCTCGAGCAGGGACCGCTCACCGGCGACTGGCGCTGGAAGCACATCCTCACGCGCTCGAACGGGCAGTACGCCCTCGCGTTCTACTGCTGGTACGAGCCCGACCGGACCCATCGCCCGTTCGCCCTCAACGTCCTCAGCTTCGGCGACGGGAAGATCAGCGACGTCACCTGCTTCATCAACCGCTCGATCGAGAGCGAGGACCCGGAGGACTACGTGCGGTATCCGGAGCAGCCGCTGGACGAGCGCCGCACCCACGACTTCTTCCTCCGCTACGGGCTGCCGGACCGGATCGACTAGATCCTCAGCCCGTCGTCACCGGCGTCGCGGCGACCGAGAACAGCTCCGTGTCCCCGTCGATGCCCTTGAGACGGTGCGCGCCCGCCGGCTCGAACTCGATTCCCGATCCGATGACGAGGTCGCGCACCGTCGCCGAGGTCAGGACCTGACCGCCGCCGGCGACGCCGCAGACCCGCGAGGCCAGGTGCACGCCGATGCCCCCGATGTCGTCGCCGATCAGCTCGACCTCGCCGGTGTGGAGGCCTGCCCGGACCTCGATTCCGAGCGAGGCGACCTCGGCGACGATCTCGTGCGCGCACTCGACGGCGCGGGTCGGCCCGTCGAACGTCGCGAGGAAGCCGTCGCCGGTCGTCTTGATCTCGCGGCCGGAGAAGCGCGCGATCAGCTCGCGCACGAGCTCCTGATGGTCCGCCAGCAGCTCCCGCCAGCGCCGGTCGCCGAGCTCCGCGGCGACGCGCGTGGAGTCGACGATGTCGGTGAAGAGGACCGTCGCGAGCACCCGCTCACTCGGGGGTGCGGGCCGCACTCCTGTGACGAACTCCTCGATCGCGTGGAGGACCGGCTCGCTCTCGCCGACCCACGGGAAGTGATCCTCGCCGTCGAACTCGATGTAGCGGCTGCCCTCGATCTGTTCTGCGAGCCATCTTCCTGCCCGGTAGTTGACTGCCCGATCGCCGTGGCGGTGAAGGACCAGAGTCGGCACGTGGATCATCGGAAGCGCGTCGCGAACGTCGGTGGCGAAGAACATCTCCTGGAGCTGCCATACCTGCCTCGGGCTGGCCGCCGCCCGCTCGAGCCGGGCGTTGAACTCCCGCGCCCGGGGCTCTGCGGCGATGCTGGGGGAGAAGATGTCGATGGTCGCGCCCTGCCCCCAGAGCGGGGCGATCAGCTGCGCGGTCGCCTCGCGGACGGCCTCGCGGGTCGGGGCCCACGGATAGTCGTCGGCGGCCGTCGAGCGGGCCATAGCGCCCCAGAGCACGAGCGCTGCCGTGCGCTCCGGGTAGGTCGCGGCGAACAGCATGCAGACGGTGGATCCCTCCGACATCCCGAGCAGCGCGGCGCGCTCGGAACCGGCGGCGTCCATCACCGCGCGGACGTCGTCCATTCGCTCCTCCAGGGTCGGCGCACCCTCGACGTGATCCGACAGGCCGACGCCGCGGCGATCGAAGAGGATGACCCGCGCGAACGAGCCGAGCCGACGGACGAAGTGGACCAGCGGCGGGCTCTCCCAGAAGAGGTCGAGGTGCGACATGAACGGGAACGCGAGAACGAGGTCCGTCTCGCCGGACCCGACGACCTGGTAGGCGATCCCGATCCCCTCGCTGTCCGCGTAGCGGGTTTCCGGTCTCACCGCCATGCTTTCGAGCGTAGCGCTGCCCTCGCCGGCTGACAAACGGCGCCGGGGGGCCGCCTAGAGGTCGGTCTGGACGACCTCGGGGCTCGGGTGGAAGCTCACCACCCGCAGCTTGTCCTCCGACGCGCCCTTGAATCCGTGCGGGGTCTGCGCCGGGACGACGACGATGTGGCCGCCCTCGACGTCGATCTCCTCGTCGCCGACCGTGAACCGGGCGACGCCGGTCTCGACGACGAAGACCTCCGGGTACGGGTGAAGATGGAGGTCGGGCCCCTCGCCGCGGTCGTAGGCGACCACGAAGATCGACGCGTCGACGTCGCCGCCTCCCTCGAACAGCGCCGCCCGGGGACTGCGCCTGATCGTTTCGATCGGGATCACTCTCGCCATCGTCCGAGTATCGCGACTAGGCTCGGGTCGTGATCGTCTACGGCTCCGAGTACTCGTACTTCACCGGCAAGTTCGAGGCGTACCTCCGCTACAAGGAGATCCCCTACGTCCGCCGCCCGCTCGGTCTGACCCTGTACGCGTGGAGGCTTCCCCGGCTGCTTGGAGCCGCGCAGCTGCCGACGGTCCAGCTCCCGGACGGCCGCTGGATGACCGACACGACACCGATGATCGCCTGGCTCGAGGATCGGCATCCGGAGCCGCCGATCCTCCCGTCCGATCCGCTCCAGCGGCTGGTCGCCCTGCTGATCGAGGACTTCGGGGACGAGTGGCTCTGGCGGCCGGCGATGCATTACCGCTGGAGCTTCGCCGAGGACCGGCGCCTGCTCTCGGGCAGGCTCTCCCGCGAGCTCGTTCGCGCGCCGCTGCCGCTGGCGCTCCGGCGGCGCTGGTTCGCTCGCCGCCAGCGTCGCCTCTTCGTCACCGGCGACGGGGTCGACGCCCGCACGCGACCCCATGTCGAAGCGGCGTACCGGCGCGTCCTCGACATCCTCGATCCCGTGTTCGCAGAGCGCCCGTTCCTCTTCGGCGAGCGCCCGACGATCGCCGACATCGGCCTGTTCGGTCCGATGTTCCGGCACTTCGCCCTCGACCCGACCCCGGCGCGGCTCATGCGCAACCGAGCGCCGTCCGTCTTCGAGTGGGTCGCGCGGATGTGGAACGCGCGCGCGGTCAGGATCGGTGGGCGGCCCCTCGCCGAGGGTGTTCCGGCCGACCTCGAGCCGCTTCTGGCCGAAGCGGGGGAGACGCATCTGCCGATGCTCGCAGCCAACGCTCTGGCACACGCCTCGGGTCGCGCCCATCACGACTTCACCGTCCAGGGCGTGACCTATCGGTCGGTGCCGACGAGCCGTTACCGGGTCTGGGCGCTCGCCCGGCTGCGCGACGCCTACCTCGGGCTCGGCGCCGCCGACGCGGCCGCCGCCGCCGAGCTGCTCGGCCGGGCCGGCTGCCTGGATCCCCTGCTCAGCGTCGACGAGCTCGATTCGGGCCACGACGCCGAGGGGTCGGCACCCTTCAGCCGGGTCTCGCGCATGGTTCGCGACTAGGGCCAGAAGAAGGCCGTGCGCCACCCGGGGGAAGGGGACGCACGGCGGCGGCAGTATTCACGAAAGCGATCCGGGACGCGTTGTGCCGGTTCGTAAAGGCAGCGTATGCAGGAAAAACGTTTCAGCGCGCCTGCCAGTCGGGCCATGCCCCGTCGCGCGCCACCCGTCGCGCTCTGCCCCCATCCGACCCCATCCGCCAGACGCTCTCGCGGGAGAAGAACGCGATCTGGTTTCCGTTCGGCGACCAGGCGGGGTCGGCGTCGACTTGGTCGTTCGCCGTGATCTGGCGGCGACGGCGACCGTCGGTGCCGATCGTGAAGATCTCCTCGTCGTCGCTCTCGCGCCCCCCGGCGAAGGCGATCCGGCGACCGTCCGGCGACCAGGCGGGGGTCACCTCGTAACGGTTCTGCGTCCCGGTGATGCGCTCCTCGTCGCTGCCGTCGGGATCGACCTTGAACAGGTCGGGTGGGCTGCTGTGGCGCGAGCGCGCGAACACGATCCGCCTCCCGTTCGGTGACCAGTCGGGATCGAAGTCGTCGGCGCCGTTGTCGGTGACCCGGGAGCGGCCGCTGCCGTCACTTCGCATCGTGAAGATCTCCGGGTCGCCGCCGCCGCCCTTGACGAAGACGATCCGCTTCCCGTTCGGCGACCAGCTCGGCTCGAAGGAGCTGCCGTTCCTCGTCAGCCGGCGCTTGTCGTCCCCGTTCGCCCTCATCTTCCAGATGTCGCCCTGGACCGCGTCGACGAAGGCGATCCGCTTCCCGTTCGGCGACCAGGAGGGCCCGACGTCGAACCCGTTGCTCAGCCGCCGGCGCCGGTCGCCGTCGGGGTCGACGCTGAAGATGCCGAGGTCGGTGAGGCCCATGTAGGCGATGCGCCCGTTCTTGCCCGGCACGACCGCCCCGGCCTCGGGTGCGCCGATCGCGACCGCGGCAACGATCGCGCAGACGGACAGGGCCCCCGCTCGTCGCGGGGTGCGCATCGGAACCGGCTTCACGGTGACCACATTCTCCTCTGCGGGCCGGTCCGAAACCTCAGTGCGGGCTACCGAGCCGGTTCGAAGACGACTGCGGGGGCCGAGACCGCGCGATCCCTACGATCTATGGACGGTGGAGGCGAACGCGGATCTCGATCCCGGGGCGGCGCGATCGGTCGGCGCTGCGCTGACGGAGAACGTCCGGAGTGCGCTCAAGGTGGGCGACGACGTCCTCCGCGACCTCCTCGTCGCCCTGCTCGCCGAGGGCCACGTGCTGATCGAGGACCACCCCGGCGTCGGCAAGACCGCCCTCGCCCGCGCCCTCGCCCGTTCGATCCAGGCCGAGTTCTCGCGGGTGCAGTGCACCGCGGACATGCTGCCCGCAGACGTCACCGGGACGATGATCTTCAACCAGCGCGAGTCGGTGTTCGAATTTCACCCGGGGCCGATCTTCGCGAACGTCGTCCTCGTCGACGAGATCAACCGCGCCTCGCCGAAGACACAGTCGGGCCTGCTCGAGTCGATGCAGGAGCGGCGCGTCACCGTCGACCAGCAGACACATGAGCTCGCACGGCCGTTTCTGATCGTCGCCACCCAGAACCCGGCCGAGTACGCGGGCACCTACCCGTTGCCCGAGGCCCAGCTCGACCGGTTCATGATCAGGGTCGAGCTCGGCTATCCCGGAGCCGACGAGGAGGCGGAGATGCTCGCCGGCCATGCGGCGGGCGATCTGGTCGCGGTGCTCGAGCCGGTCTGCGACCTCGACGACGTCCGCCGCGCGCAGCTCGTCGCGGCCGCCGTTCACGGCAGCGAGGACCTGCGCCGCTACGTCGTGGCACTGGCCGAGGCGACGCGACGCGATCAGCGCCTCGAGCTCGGTGCCAGCCCGCGCGCCGCTCTGATGCTCTTCCGCGCCGCGAAGGCCGCCGCCGCGCTCACGGGCCGCGATCACGTCCTGCCCGACGACGTCCAGGCGCTGGCGCCCGCGGTCCTCTCGCACCGGCTGCTCCTCGCGCCGGGTGTGCCGGAGTCCGAGCGCGCCGCGATCGTCGCCGACGCGGTCGAGTCCGTCCCGGCGCTCTGAATGGCCGGCGCGGCCACAGCGCTGCGCCTCGGGATCGCGCTCGCCGTCGCGGGCGTCGTCTTCGCCGCCCCCGTCGTGCTCCTGCCGGGCATCGCCCTCGTCCTGCTCGTCGCCGTCACCGTCGCCTGGGTGCGGCTCAGCGCACGCGGCGTCACCGTTCGCCGCAGCGGCGTGCCCGCGCAGGTGACCGAGGGCGAGACCTTCGAGGTCGTGATCGACGGCATCGGCGGCCCGCTGCCGCTCGTCGGCAGGATCGAGGACGACGCCGTCGGCTCGCCGGTGCCGGTCCGCCTCCTCCATCCCGGGTCCGGCTTCTCGCGTCGTCTTCCCGGCGCGATCCAGCGACGGGGCCGGCATCGGCTGCAGGCGCCGGTCCTGCGCGTCGCGGACCCGCTCGGGATCGCCTCGGCGGCGGTGGCCGCCGCCGGGGCCGACTCGATCCTGGTCCTGCCGCGGGTCGAGCCGCTCGAAGCAGCATCGGGCGACGACGGCCCGGCCGTCGGCCGCCGCAGCCGCGGCCTCGGCGAGCTCGCGGCCGGAGGAGAGCGCGAGTCGTCGATCGAGCCCGAGCTCGACGGCGTCCGTCCCTACCGCCCGGGGACGAAGGCGACCCGCATCTACTGGCCGGCGCTCGCGCGCGGGGCCGAGCTCGCCGAGCGCCATCTCGTCGCCGCGGGCGACTCGGCTCCACTCGTCGCTCTCGACCCGACGGGCGCGGCGTCCGTCGACGACCTCGACCGCGCGGTGCGCGCGGCCGCGTCGCTGGTCGCACATCTGATCCGGCTCGGCGGCTGTGAGCTCGCGATCGGCGCGAGGCGCGAACGGCTCGGCGGCGGCAGGGACCCGCGCGCATGGACGAACGCCCTCGCCGCCCTCGCGGTCGTCGACGGGAGCGAGGGGCAGCCACGGCTCGCCGCAGCCGACCTCCGCTCGCCGGTCGTCTGGGTGGCAGCGGATCGGGTGCCCCGAGCCCCGCGCGGCCTCGCGCGGGGATGGCTCGTCACGCCGTCGCCGCTTGCCGGTGCGCCGGTGGACTTCACGGTGGCCGGCTGCGCCGGCCACCGGCTCACCAGGACATCGGTGCAGAGGGCGGCATGACCCCGGTTCGCCTCGCGACCTTCGCGGCCATCGGCGCCCTCGCCGCCCTCCAGTGGGGAACGCTCCTCACATCCCCGCCGGTCGGGCGGCTCATCGGCGTCGTAGCGATCGCGACGGTGCTCGGAGCCGGGCTGTCGGCTCTCGGCAGGTGGCCGGTGCCTCGCCGCACCCTGGTCGCAGCGAGCCTGACGATGGTCGCGGCCTACGCCGCGCTCGTCGTTCTCGGCTTCCCGGCGGGCGCGCTGGTTCCCTGGGGATGGGGCCGCCTCGGCGACGGGATCGACCTCGGCCTGACCGGGCTCGGTGGCAGCTTCGACTACCCGTTCGCGGGTCCGGGGGAGTGGGCCCGGTTGATGCTCGTCGTCGCCCTGGTTCCAATGGCGATCGCCGCCGCGGTGCTCGCCTTCCGTCCGGGCCGCGACCGGGAGCAGGTCCCGGTGGCCGGCCTGGTGCTGATCGTCGCCGCGTTCGCGATCCCGGCAGCCGCCCGGCCGACGTCGGCACCGGTTCTCTGGGGGATCGCGCTGCTCCTGCTCGTCGCAGCCTGGCTCTGGGGAAGCCGCGCGCGGACGTTGCCGGCGCTGGCCCTCCTCGCCGGCTTCGGCGCAGCGGCGATCCCGGTCGCCAGCGGCCTCGCGGCCGACGAGCCGCCGATCGACTACCGGTCCTGGGCGCTGCCCGGAGTCGAGCAGGCGACGACGTTCGACTGGGAGCCCGGCTACGGCCCGATCGACTGGCAGCGGGACGGCGAGCTCCTGTTCCGGGTCAGGGCCGAGCGGCCGTCCTTCTGGCGGACGACGACACTCGACGAGTTCTACGGGGACGGCTGGCGGCGCTCCGGCGCCGGCGGCGTGGCGGTGCCCGGCGAGCCTCGTCCCGGCTTCCCCAAGCCCGACGATCCCGCCTCGATGCGCACGGCGAAGATCGAGATACTCGATCTCGAGAGCCCGCTTCTGATCAGCCCCGGGGCGCCGGTCGCGGTGCGGGGCGGCGTCAGCGGCTTCGAGCGCGACAGCGACGGCACGATCCGCCTCGATGATCCGCTTGAGCCGGGCGCGAGCTACACCGTCACCGCATGGGCTCCCGATCCTCATCCGCCCGAGCTCCGGGCCGCGTCGCGGAGCTATCCGCAGACGCTTGCGCCCTACACGAGCCTGGCGCTGCCCGCCGATTCGTCGCTCGAGTCGATCGCGGCTCCGGATCGGATCGACGTCCCGCTCTGGGGTTCGGACCGGGGTGATCCGGCGGTCGCCCGGGCGCGGCTCGGGTCATCCGCCTACGCGCCGGTGCTGCGCCTGGCGGAGCGCCTCACCGCCGGCGAGCGGGACGCCTACGACGCGACGGTCGCGATCAACGACCACCTCCGCAGCGCCTACTCCTACGACGAGCGGCCACCCGAGCGCCGGTTGCCCCTTCGCGCCTTCCTCTTCCGCGACCGGATCGGCTACTGCCAGCACTTCTCCGGCGCGATGGCGCTGATGCTGAGGATGGTCGGCATCCCCGCGAGGGTCGCGACCGGCTTCGCCCCCGGGACCCCGCTCGCCGACGGCAAGGGCTTCGAGGTCACCGACCTCGAAGCGCACTCGTGGGTTGAGGTCTACTTCGACGGGGTCGGCTGGCTGCCGTTCGATCCGACGCCGCCGACCACCCCCGCGTCCCTCGAGGTCCGCGGCGGCGCGTCCTTCGGGCTCGGGGCCGGTGACCTCGGCGGCGCGGCCGTCGAGAAGGCGCGCGAGCGGGCCCGCGCCAAGGCATCCGCCGGCGGGCTGGACCCGGGCGGGGGAGGGGAGGGCGGCTCGTCCCTCCCGCCGCTGGGAATCGCCGCGGCGCTGTCGGCCGCGTTGCTCGTCGTTCCGCCGATCCGCACGCTCCGCCACCGCCGGCTGCCGCCGGCAGACGCCGCCGGCCTCGAAGCGGCGGAGCTCCGCCGGCTCCTCCGGCGCACCGGCTGGGCCCAGGGCTCGGCCACGATGCTCGCCGTCGAGGGCCGCCTCTGGCACGCTCACCACGGCGCGGCGGCCGCGTACGTCCGCCGCTTCCGCGAGCGCATCTATGACACGACGGACGTTCCCCCTCCGACCCTCGCCGAGCGCCGCCGGATGCGCCGCGACCTGTCGGCCGGTGCCGGGTTCATCTCGCGTCTCCGCCTGTTGGCCCTCGTCCCTCCCGGCGCCCCGCGCCGCCGCCGCCGGGGGGAGTGAGTCCCACCCGCCGGGCGCGGACCGCCGATTGGCGAGACCGGTACCGCGTTTCGATCTCCCGGCCCCGGGAAGCGGATGAGTATGTGGATAGTTCTCGCAGTGTTGGTCCTGATCGTGATCGGGGTCGCCTACGGCCTCTACACTCGGAAGGGCTCCGGGATCAACCGCCATCCGCTGCCCGACGCGCAGGACCCCACGGTCGGCGACGAGACGAAGCCCGCCGACCGGGACCTCCAGGACCCGCGGGTGGGGGTCGATCAGGGCGAGAGCCACGAGCTCGATCAGCGCGGGACGCGGTGATCGTGGTGCTCGGAGGCGCCGCTAAATCTTCCCTAATAAGTCTCCGAGGCCCTGGAAATCGCCGTCGCGGCGGAGGATCCTCGGAGGTGCCGGCGGCTTGCCGGTATTCGAACAGGAGGTGACATATGTCCCCGGTCCTACTGTGTTTCGGCGCTCTCGATGCAGCGGTGATCGCCCAAGCCGCCTACGCGGTTCGCGAGCTCCGGTCAGGTGGGGCGGAGGAGGCGCGCGAGGGCTCCCCGGCCGAGCGCGACTGACTGACGCCCGCCGGCCGAACGGCGGAAACGAGAACCCGAGAACAGGCGCGTCGGTATCACCCGAAGTCTGATTGACTACAAAGTCAGGTGGTACCGGAGCAGCCCATCGGGAGCGGGCTCGGGCGTCGGCTCCCGGCGTTGGCGGTCCTCTTCGGCCTGCTCGCCCTGACCGCCCTCGCCGGTTGCGGGGGCGACGATGAGGAGACGGTCGCCCACGGCGATCCGATCAAGCTCGACGTGCTCGTCTACAACATCGAGTACTCGGGCGACGCGACGACCGACGCGGTGATCCGCGACGTCGACGCCGACGTCGTCGGCGTCCTCGAGTCCTACGAGCGGCTGCCGGAGATCGCCGAGCGAACCGGCTACCCGTACTACAACACCTCGCTCCAGATCCTGTCCAAGTTCCCGATCCTCGAAGCGTCCGGCGGCGACGGGCTCTACGCGATGCTCGAGGTCGAGCCCGGATACGTGGTCCCGTTCTTCAACGTCCACCTCGACTACGTCGACTGGGGCCCGCGCGCGCTCGCGAAGGGCGTGCCCGCCGAGGAGGTGATCGACAACGAGAACGCCGTCCGCACCGCCGCGCTCGCCCGTCCGATCGCCGCGATGGGCGAGCTCGTCAACGCGGGCTACCCCGTCTTCCTCACCGGCGACTTCAACGAGCCCTCCAGCCTCGATTACACCGAGGAGGCGGTCGGCACCCGCAAGGAGATCACAGAGCGCGTCGCCTGGCCCGTCAGCTCGCTGCTGTTCGACGTCGGCTTCCGCGATACCTACCGCGAGGTCAACCCGGATCCGGTCGCGGTCCCGGGCATCACCCAGGAGCGGTCCGGCGAGCGCATCGACTACGTCTACGCCGCCGGGCCCTCGGAGACGCTGGACAGCAAGCTCGTCGGCGAGCCGGGGGGAGAGGACGTCGACATCGAGGAGGCGCCCTGGACGTCGGACCACCGCGCTGTCCTCTCGACCTTCGACGTCACCCCCGCCGAGATGCCGACGCTCGTCGCCGTCGACGCCCGGCTCGCCACCGCAGGCGACGAGATCACCGTCAGCTGGAACGATGCCGAGGCGGACGGCAACGAGGTCGCGATCGTCCCCGAGGGCGCCGATCCCGCCGACGCACTCGAGACGATCGACGCGGCGCAGCCCCGCGGCGACGCCCCTCTCGACACCGGCGGCTGGGAGCCGGGCTCATACGAGGCCGTCCTGCTCGGGTCCGATGAGGAGATCGCCCGGGTCTCCTTCTACCTCCGTGATCCCGACGCGAAGCTCGACTTCGGAACCGACAAGACCGTCTACGAGAAGGGCGAGCCGATCCGGGTCTCCTGGACCGGTGGGCCGGCAAACCGCTGGGACTGGCTCGGCGTCTACCCGGCCGACGACTCCGATCCCGAGAAGGGGAGCTACCTGACCTGGGACTACGCCGAGGGCCATTCCGCCGGGACGGTTCCACCACGGACCGTCGGCGAGGCCGTCCTCGGCCCCAACAGCCAGGGGAACTCGTGGCCGCTCCCTCCGGGCGACTACGTCGTCCACTACCTGCTCGCCGATCAGTACGACTCGGCCGGCAGCGCCGAGTTCACGGTCGCGGGCGACTAGCCGACCCGGCCGCGCGGGCCGACCGGCACCGGTGCGCCGGATCTCTTCCGTCGCTCATGTCCTAGGGTTCGGAAATGCTCCTGGCCCACTTCACTCCGGCTGAGCTTCCGGGAACCCTCGCCGTACTCCTGCTCGGCCTCTCGATGGGGGCACTGATCGTCACCCGCCACGAGGCGACCCGGACGATGCTGATCGTCGCGGTTTCGCTGATCGTCTTCGGCCTGCTCGGCTACTGGGGCGATGTTCGCGCCTGGCCGGAGGCGCTCCGGGTCTCGATCGACCTCGTCTTCCTCGCGCACGCGTTCGTCCTGTTCGGGCTCGTCCTCCGGCGCCACCGGGCGAGCGCGGGCTGACGGCCGCCGGCCGGGCTTCCTCAGCCCTCCTTCGCCTCGATCAGGAGCGCCTCGGCCACCGCGAGCACGTTCCCGTCGCCGTCCAGCAGCGCTGAGCCCGCGAGGTGCTTGCGACCGTCCTTCGAGATCGGCCATGCCATCACGACGTGTTCGCTGCCGAGCTCCGGCAGGTCGTCGACCCGGGCGGCGAAGCGGGCCAGGAAGCTGATCGGCAGCGTGCCGGGATAGAGGGCGAAGTAGGTCGGGCAGTCGAGCACGGCCCAGACGAACTCCGGCGCCGCGCGGCCGCTGCCGTCGACGTCGGTCTCGGGGCCGGGAGTCCACGGCGAGGCGACGACGTCCCGGCCCTCGACCGCACCGGCCATCACCCCGAGCGCGTCCTCGCGCCCCGGGCCGCAGACGAAGCAGCGCCCGAACGGGGTGTCGGCGGAGCCTCGGTACCGCTCCGTCGCCAGCCGCGCGTCCTCGATCCCGACCGGAGCCGGCACCTCGATGTCGATCTCCCGCGGCCGGGCCTCCGCCACCAGCGTCTCGCCGTCGAGCAGCCGCAGCCCCTCTCCGTCGAGCTCCTCGATCTCGAGCTCGCGATCGAGCGGTATCGGCGAGCGCAGGGTCACCTCCGCGAGCTCGCCCATCCGCATTGCGATCAGCCCGGCCGTGTACCCGCCCTGGCCGCTGTCTCGCGGGCCGTTGTAGCGGGCTGGGACGGTGAGGGTGGCTTCGGCTGACATGCGTGGAACCTAACGCGAAAGCGCCGCCGCCTGACTCACGTCGGCGGCGGCGCTCGGCGGGTGATCGGCGCGGCTCAGCGGACGCCGGAGACCCGGGCGATCTTCTCGGCGTTCTCGAGCGTCACCCAGAGGGTCTTGCCGGGGCCGGTGGTGACCCTTCGCGGACCGGTGTTCTTGCCGAAGCTGACCGGGTCGGTCGTCTTGCCGGTCTCGGCGTCGAGGGCCAGCAGATCGCCGTCGGCGAAGCGCGGCATCCAGTACGTCCTCGCCGCGTAGGCGACGCCGAACGGATCACCGGCCGTCTTCGTCCTCTTGACCTTGCCGCCGGCGACGCGGCCGGCGATCTGCGGGTTCGACGTCGGATCGGCGTAGCCGACCTGGCCCCTCGGGCCCGTGGCGATCGCCTGCAGCCCCGAGCCGGCGCCGGTGTCGTAGGCCTTCGCGGTGCCGTCGGCCTCGACGCGGACGACCTGGCCGCCGAAATCGCCGACCCAGAGCCTCCCGTCCTTGCCGCGGTCGATGTCGCGGCCGGCGTCGATGACCTGGAACGACTCGGCGCTAGCCGGGTCGGCCGGCGGGATCCTGATCACCTTGTCGCCGCTGACCGTCCACATGTTGCCATCGGGACCGCGGACGATCGGCCGTGGATCGGCGATGTCGTTGATCGTGAACTTCTCCGCCGCGTCCGGATCGGAGGGATCGAAGACGGCGACGCCGTTCGGCTGGGTGACCCAGAGGGTCTTCCCGGGTCCGCTCGCGATCCCGACCGGATTCGAGATGTCGAGCGCGTCGTACTCGCTGACCTTGCCCTTCGGCGTGATCCTGGCGACGTCGTTGGCGTTGTCGAGCGTCACCCAGATGTTGCCGTCGGGCCCCTTGGTGATCTCGTTGTTGGTGCCGACTCCGGAAACGTCGAACTTGCCGGACACCTTCGGCGCGGCGGTGGCCGGCGCGGCGGCGATCCCGACGAGGCCGATCGCGGCGCAGAGCGCGGCGATCGCACGGAAGCGGAGGGGGCGGGGACGTGGATGTGTGGGTGGCTGTGGGTTCATGGATGAAAGCGTCGCGCCGGATCGGCGGCCCAGCCACCCACCCGCGGTGTGGACCTCCTCACCCCGCGAGACCGGGATTTCGCTGAATCGCTTCCAGGGGGGAGTTGGCACGCCGGATACGCTTTTCCCGTGGAAGCGCCCGCAAGCCCGGTTCTCTCACCGGCTCAGCTCGAGACGCTCGCCGGCGTTGGGGTCGAGCTGACGGCGGAGGTCGGCGAGGTGCTGTACCGGGTCGGCGACGAGACGTATCCGCTGATCGCGATCCTCGAGGGCGAGGCGGCGATCCAGGACCCCGCCGGCAACGAGATCGTCCGTCACGGCAGGTCCGGCTTCCTCGGGGAGATGAACCTGCTCTCGGGGCAGACCGTCTACCTGACCGCGGTCGCGACCGAGCCGATGCGCTACATCGCCGTCGAGCGCCCGGCCCTCCGCGAGCTCGTGGCCGAGGACGGCCCGCTCTCCGACGTCCTGCTGACGACCTTCATCGAGCGTCGCGAGGCGCTCCAGCGGATCGACGGCATCGGCCTCGAGGTGATCGGACCGCGCTCGTCCGACGACACCCGCCGGATAGTCGACTTCGCCGGCCGCAACCGCCTGCCGTTCCAATGGCGCGATCCGGCGGCGGCGGACGATCCGGAGGCCGCGGTCCTCGTCGACGGCCTGGACGAGTCCGAGCTGCCGCTCGTCCGGCTCCCCGGCGGCGCCGAGCTCAAGCGCCCGAGCAACGGCGAGCTCGCCCGGGCGATCAACGTCGGAGCGGTGCTGAAACCGCGGGAGGAGGTCGACCTGCTCGTGATCGGCGGGGGCCCTGCAGGCCTCGGTGCCGCCGTCTACGGTGCCTCCGAGGGGCTCGACACGCTCGTCGTCGAGGGCTCGCAGCTGGGCGGTCAGGCCGGCACCTCGCGCCGGATCGAGAACTACCTCGGCTTTCCCGCCGGAATCAGCGGCAACGAGCTGACGACGAAAGCGATCACGCAGGCCCGCAAGTTCAAGGCCCGCACCGCGACGCCCTATCGCGCGACCGCGCTCGAGCCCGGCACCGATCGCCACGTCGTCCGCCTCGACGACGAGCGTGAGGTCGTCGCCGGGAGCGTCGTCATCGCCACCGGCGCCGATTACCGGCGGCTGCCCGTCGCCGGCCTCGGCGACTACGAGGGGATCAGCGTCTTCTACGCTGCCGGCCCACTCGAGGGAGAGAAGTGCGGCGCCCAGCGGGTCGCCGTCGTCGGCGGCGGCAATTCAGCCGCCCAGGCGGCGATCTGGCTCGCCAAAGGTGGCGCGCTCGTCACCCTCCTCCATCGCCGCAAGGACCTGAGCGAGACGATGTCGCAGTACTTGATCGACGACCTCGTCAAGCACCGCGTCGCCGTCCGCGATCGGTCCGAGATCGCCGAGCTCCATGGCAGCGACGGCCAGCTCGAAGCCGTCACGCTGAAGGACGGCGAGCGGATGCCGGTCGGCTACCTGTTCCTCTTCCTCGGCGCGGTGCCGTGCACCGACTGGCTCGGCGACACCGTCGCCCGCGACGAGAAGGGCTTCATCCTCACCGGGCCCGACGCCGGCGCCGCCGGCGTCCAGGAGACGAGCGTTCCCGGCGTCTTCGCCGCCGGCGACGTCCGGGCAGGCTCGATCAAGCGCTGCGCGATCGCCGTCGGCGAGGGGGCTGCCGCCGTCCGCTACGTCCACGAGTGGGCGGCGGGAACGGCCTAGGTCGGAGCGCGAGAAGGTCACCGGGCGGGACCGGCTGTCAGTGCCGGTTCAAGGGACTGCGGTTCCATCGCGGCGAGCTCCTCGTCCACGGGTTCACTGATCTCGGCGGTGAGCTGATCTACCGAAGCCGGTCAGCGCCGGCTTGCGGCGCTGAGTTTCGGGAGTAGGCTGGCCGTGGACTGCGGGCTACGGAGGGAGAACGAAGATGCGGCCGAGACTCACCTACGCGAACGTCGTCGCGACGCTTGCGCTCGTCCTGGCGCTGGGCGGAGGAACCGTCTACGCCGCGATCAAGCTCGGCAAGAACGACGTCAAGAGCAGGAACATCGCGCCCGGTGCCGTGCAGAACAGCGACCTGGACAAGAACGCTGTGAAGGGACCGAACATCAAGAACGGGGCGATCGAGAGCGGCGATCTCTCCGCGAAGCTGCTCGAGGGCCTGGACGTGGATGTGACCGGCTCGGCCAAGTCCGGCGCCCAGGGCGGCATCAACGCGGACACGAGCACGCCGTTGCCGCTCAGCGGGAAGACGACGATCAGGCCGAGGTCCGGTTCGGTCGGGGCCCTCGTGGCCGAGGGCCGGTTCACGATCGCCAGCACCGACCCGGCCGAGTACTGCCAACCCGCGATCTTCCTGCTCCTGAACGGAGATCCGACCCGGGTCTTCGTCACCCCGGACAGCGAGGGCAACTCGACCACGCTCGAGACGAGCCTCGGCCGCGATGCCGACGGCCCGTTCGGCCTGATCAGCCCGAAGACCCCGCTGGAGATCACCGCTGAGCTCCGAGGGGACGAGGACTGCACCCCCGACTCGCAGCTCGATCGCCTCGAGGTCAGGATCGTCCAGATCCGCTAGCGGCGGGCCGGTGTCGTCGGCCGCACAGAGAAGGTGCTCGGCGTCCCGGTGCTCGATCTGATCGTCAATCGACCGCCAGTGCCCGCGCCTTCGTGCTCCGCTCGCCGCGGTAGCTCTCCGAGCTCCGCCTCGACATCGGCGACCCGCGGCAGCATGGTCAGCGCGAGAACGGCGCCGATCCCGATCACCGCCGCCCCGGTGAGGAAGGCGAGGTGGTAGCCGCTGATCAGTGCGTCCGTCGCATCCCGGCCGTCGGCGATCAGTTCCTGGGTGTGGTCGGCGGCGAGCGTGCTCAGCACCGCGAGCCCGAGGGCGCCGCTCATCTGCTGGGAGACGTTGGTGATTCCCGAGCCGAGCCCGGCATCGGCGGCCGGGACGTCCGCCATCGCCAGCGTCAGCAGCGGGATGAAAGCGTTGCCGATCCCGAACCCGATCAGAAACGACCCGAAGAAGATCGTCGGGAAGAACGCAGTTCAGGGGCCCTGAGCGCGAACTTCCTCCTCTCCAGGAGGATGGGAGGTACCGGAGGAGGGACTCGAACTGGCTGCGGCCGTAGCGGCGGCGAACGTCCCGATCAGGTGGTCGATGGCAAGAAGTGACGAGCAGTTGGACGCTTCTTGCCATCCAGGCGACCTGGGATGCAGAAAACGACCACGTCGTGGTCGAAATCAGCATCCGAGCTCGAAGAGGAGACGTGGCCCGCCGATCCATCCTCCGACACGCGGATCATGATCGCGCACGGGGGGCCGGTGGCGTCCTGCGTAGTCGGGTCAACGGGCATTGGTCCTGGGACCGTTCCCGGGGCTCCCGGGCTAGCGCCGCGTGAAGATCATGGCGAGGGCGTCGACGACCGCGAGGTCGAACTGGCGCTTCTCCACGACCGCCGTTGCGGCGTCTTCAGATCGGGTCTCGGACCTCTGCTGGGTTCAGCCCTTGAAAGCCTCAAGACGGATCGACACGAGAACGCCGGGGATCACGGCGCCGAGCTTCGCGGCGTACCGCGCAGGGGGATCGGTCGGGAACCAGCGTGCCCACTCCTGGTTGAAACCCGGGAAGTCGTCGGGGTCGTGGAGCAGCGCGCCGACCTCGACTACGTCGTCGAGAGTGGCACCGCCGGCCTCCAGGATTGCTTCGCAGTTCGCCAGCGCCTGCCTCGTCTGCTCCTCGATCGTCGAACCGGCCAGCTCGCCCGTCGACGGATCGATCCCAACCGTCCCTGAGACGTAGATGTGCCCGCCGGCCTCGACTCCCTGCGCGTAGAGCGGTGAGGAAGGTGCACCCGAGGTCGAGATGGTCGTCCGCGGCATCGATCAAGCATCGTAGACCTGCCGGTCGGTCTGCAAGCGGACAAGCTCAGGCCGTCGCCAGGAGGAGTGCCGGAGGAGAGACTCGAACTCCCGACACGCGGATTATGATTCCGCTGCTCTAACCAACTGAGCTACTCCGGCGGGGCGGGGAATCTTAGAGGCCGGAGGCGGCTGCGTGGGGCCGGTGATCGCCGCCGAGCGATCAGTCCGGGGCTGGGTGCCGGTCTCTTGTCGTGAGAACGATCCGAGAGGGGCAGGAGGTGTCCGAGATGAGCAAGGTGATCTGGCACGTGACGACGTCGGTGGACGGTTTCATCGCCGGCCCGGACGACTGGATGGACTGGGTGTTCGAGCACCGCAGCGACGGACCGCGGCTGGCGGACGAGGTGAGGGAGACGACCGGCGCGATCCTCGCCGGGCGCGGCTGGTACGAGGGGGCCGAGGGGCGTTACGGGGGCGCGGCCGGCATCTACGGTGGCAACTGGTCCGGTCCGGTGCTGGTCCTCACCCACCGGCTCGACGACGAGCCGAACCACCCCGCCGTTGAGTTCGTCGGTGGGCCGGTGGAGCACGCGGTGGCCGAGGGCAGGGAGGCTGCCGGGTCCGGGAACCTCGAGATCTTCGGGGCACGGGTCGCGCAGCAGTGCATGGATGCCGGCGTGATCGACGAGATGGTGGTCCACATCGCGCCGGTGCTGCTCGGCGACGGCAAGCGGCTGTACGGCGATCCGGCCTCGCCGCTCGTCGGGCTCGAGCGGATCGACCAGGACGGGTCGAGTTGCCGCTACACGGTCCAGCGCAGCTGAACCGGCGCGGTCCGTCGGGGACGCCGATGATTGCCGCATGCCTCGGCGCGGCCGCGCCCGCCGCTTTGACGGTGGACCCGGATGTCAGGATCCGGGTATGGATCAGGGGTCGTCGGCGGACGGGTTCTCGCGGTGAAGTCCGTCCTCGCCTGGGATGAGCGTTGCCTCGGGCACGAGAACGGCTCGATGCTGGTCCGCCGTCCGGCGGCTGACTGGCTCGATGTCCCCCATTACGAGCGGCCGGAGCGCCTGAGCCGGACGCTGCAGGTGCTCGAGCGTGCCGGCGTCCTCGGCGAGCTCGTCCGGCTCGAGTCCAGGCGCGCGACTCGCGCGGAGCTCGAGCTGGTCCACGACCCGGCGATGATCGACCGGATCGAGTCCGCATGCACCGAGCGGCGCTTCGCGACCGTCGGGCCCGAGGCGCGGGTCGGCCCCGACTCGTGGGAGCCGGCATTGCTGGCGGCCGGGAACCTGTTGGCGGTGACCGACGCGGTCCTCGACGGCGCCGCCTCGAACGGCTTCGCGATCGTTCGACCTCCCGGCCACCATGCGACGGCGGCTGAGCCGATGGGCTTCTGCCTGTTCAACAACGCCGCAATCGCAGCTCGCCACGCGCAGGGGCGCGGCTGCGAGCGGGTCGCGATCGTCGACTGGGACGTCCACCACGGCAACGGCACCGAGACGATCTTCTGGTCCGATCCGACGGTGCTGTTCGTCTCGCTGCACCAGGACGACCTCTACCCGCCGGGGCGCGGGGCGGCGATCGACCGTGGCGAGGGGGCGGGGGCGGGCTCGACGGTGAACGTGCCGCTGCCGGCGGGCACCGGCGACGCCGGCTACGCCTACGCCTTCGAGCGGGTCGTCGAGCCGGCGCTGCGTGCCTTCGCCCCCGATCTGATCCTCCTCTCCGCCGGTCAGGACCCCGCCGCCTCGGACCCGCTCGGACGGATGAGCGTGACGACCGAGGGCTTCCGCGGCCTGACGGGAAGGGCGCTGGCGATGGCGAGCGAGCTCTGCGACGGCCGCCTCGTCGTCGCGCTCGAGGGCGGCTACAGCCTCGAGCAGCTCCCGTTCTGCAACCTCGCGATCGCCGAACGGCTCGCCGGCCTCGACCCGGCCTTCGACGAGGACCCGCTCGAGCTCGACATCCCCCGGGGCCTGCGCGACTTCGAGCGTGATGCGATCGATGCCGTCACGACGGCGATCGGCGTCAGCGGCCGCTAGCGCGATCGACCCGGCGACCCGGGCGGCCGACCGCCAGGCCAGAGCGCGGGCAGGTCGTCGAGGTGGACGTGGCGCTCGCTCACGCCGCCCTCGCCAACTCGTAGGTCAGCTCGGCCATGCCGTTGCCGAAGGGCGTCAGGTCGATCAGCTTCATCGGCGGGACGGGCCCGGCGAAGAGCGGCAGGCCGTCGCCGAGGACGACCGGGACGATCGTCACCTGGACGACGTCGAGCAGCCCGGCCTCGACGTATTGCGTGGCGACGTTGCCGCCGCCGACCACCCAGAGGTCCTTGCCGCCCGCCGCCTCCATCACCTCGTCGTGGATCTCGGCGACCGAGCGGTCGCCGAACCGGAGCCCGCTCGCGCCCTCGATCACCGGCAGCTCGCGCGAGGTCAGGACCCATGTCGGCTTGTCGCCGTACTGCCAGTCGTAGGGCACGATGAACTCGTAGGTCTTCGAACCCATCACGAGCGCGCCGACGCCGTCGTAGAACGCCTCGTATGAGGATTCCATCGGCCCTTCGGCGCCCGCATCGCCGGCGAAGCCGGGGCCGTCGAACTTCGTCAGCCACTCGAGGTTCTCGTCGAGATCGGCGATGTAGCCGTCGAGGCTCATCGCCGCGTAGTAGACCGTCCTCGCCCCTGCTGCCATCAGAGCCGAGGCTAGCGATGTACGTTGCCTGCCGATGGCGCGGTTCAGCAGGGAACGGGCACCGGACGGGCACGCGCACGCCTCGCCGCTCGAGCTCTTCTACGACCTCGTCTTCGTCTTCGCGATCACGCAGGTCTCTCATTACCTGCTCGAGCATCTGAGCTGGGAGGGCGCGGGGCAGGCGGCGGTGATCCTGATCGCGGTCTGGTGGTCGTGGAACTTCACGACCTGGGCGACGAACGAGCTCGACACCTCGGCCGCGCCGGTGAAGGTGATGGTGATCGCGGTGATGCTCGGCAGCCTGCTGATGGCGGTCGCGATCCCGGAGGCGTGGGGCGAGCAGGCGCTGCTGTTCGCGGGCGCCTACGTCGCGATCCAGGTCGGCCGGCACTCGTTCATGGCTTTCGCCGTCGGAACCAAGGGCTCGCTCGAGCGCCTGCGGGCCGAGCAGATCGTGATCTGGTTCATCTTCTCGGGGATCTTCTGGATCGCCGGCGCGCTCGCCGACGAGGGAACGCCGCGCACGGTGCTGTGGCTGATCGCGGTGTCGATCGACCTGCTCGAGCCGGTGTTCGTCTTCCGGGTCCCGTGGCTGCCGAAGCTCGGCCACGAGGCGTGGGTCGTCACCAGCGACCACTTCGCCGAGCGCTTCCAGCTGTTCGTGATCATCGCCCTCGGCGAGTCGATCGTGATCACCGGGGCGACGACCTCCGACCTCGACCTGACGACGACGGTCGTGCTCGCGTTCGCGATGGCGTTCGTCGCCACCGCCTCGCTCTGGTGGATCTACTTCAACCGCGCGGCGGAGCTGATGCAGGGGATGCTCGAGAAGGCGTCCGACCAGCGCACCCTCCTCGCCCGCGACATCTACACCTACATGCACGCGCTCGTGATCGCGGGGGTCATCCTCGTCGCGGTCGGCGACGAGATCGTGATCGCGCACCCGACCGACCCGCTGCACGGCGACGAGCTCCTCGTCCTCGTCGCCGGTCCGGCCCTCTATCTGATGACGCTGTCGCTGATCCGGCTTCGCACCGCCGGCACGCTGAGCCCGAAGCGGACGATCGCGGCTCTCGCCTGCGTCGCCGTCGGACTGCTCGCCCGGGACGCCGAGGCGATCGTCGTCGCCGGCCTGCTCACGGCGGTCCTGATCGCGCTCGTCGTCGCCGAGGAGTTCAACTTCGACCGCGCCGGGTGGCGCGTTAGTGTCGAGCGGCGATGAGCGAACCCACACGCGAGGATCTCGGACGGGCGGTTGCGGCCGTCGTCAACGACTGCATGGGGGTGCGGGAGGGGGAGGACGTGCTCGTGATCGCCAACCCGGCCACGCTCGGGCTCGGCGAGCGCCTCCGCGGCGAGGCGGGCAGGGCCGGCGCGGACGCCGTGCTGGCGCTGATGGCCGAGCGCGCGACCCACGCCGCCGAGCCGCCGAGGACGATCGCCGCGGCGATGAGGGAGGCCGACGTCGTGCTCGCGCCGACCGTCCAGTCGCTGTCGCACACCGCCTCGCGCAAGGCCGCGTCGGAGGCGGGGGCGCGGATCGCGACCCTGCCCGGCGTCACCGAGCAGATGCTCGCGCGGGTGATGAGCGCCGACATGGGCGAGCTTCGCCGCCGCGGGCACGCGATCGCCGCCGTCCTCGACGCCGGGCGCGAGGCGCGGATCACCTGTGCGTCACGGCACCGACCTGCGGCTGGGGCTCGGCGAGCGGACCGGGATCGTCGACGCCGGCGAACTGAGCAACCGGGGCGCCTTCGGAAACCTGCCCTGCGGCGAGGGCTTCATCTCGCCCGACGATCGCGCCTGCGAGGGGACGCTGGTCGTCGACGGGACGATCGCCGGGGTCGGCGTCCCGCAGTCGCCGGTGACGCTCACCGTCGAGGGCGGCCGGCTGACCGCGGCGAGTGGGCCCGAGGGGGCGGCGCTGGTCGAGCTCCTCACCGCCGACAGCGAGGACGGGCGGACGATCGCCGAGCTCGGCGTCGGGACCAACGAGAAGGCGGAGCTGACCGGCAACGTCCTCGAGGACGAGAAGCTGCTCGGGACGGTCCACGTGGCCTTCGGCGCCTCGGAGGCGATCGGCGGCCGGATCCAGGTCCCGGTCCACCTCGATTGCGTCGTGATGAAGCCGACCCTGACCGTCGACGGCAGCGAGCTCGTCCGCGACGGCGAGCTCCTCGTCTGAGCCCCTCCTGGCGGGACCGGCGGACAAGCGCCTGCTCGCCGTCCCGAACGTCTCCGACGGTTCCGAGCAGGGAGTGATCGACCACCTCCGCGAGGCACTCGTCCCGCCTGTGGTGCTGCTCGACGAGCACTCCGACGCCGTCCACAACCGGACCGTGTTCACGATCGCGGGCGACGACGCGCCGCTGCGCGACGCGCTGAAGCGGCTCGGTTGGCTCGCACTCGAGCGGATCGACATCAGCCGCCAGCGCGGCGCCCACCCGCGGATCGGATCGCTCGACGTCTGCCCGATCGTCTGGCACGACCCGGCGCTGCGGCCGCGGGCGGTCGATCTCGCGATGGCGGTCGGCGAGCAGCTCGGCTCGATCGGCCTGCCCGTCTTCCTCTACGGCGAGCTCGCCTCGGCGCCGGAGCGGCGCGAGCGCGCCTACTTCCGCCGCGGGGGCCACGCCGAGCTGGCGCGGCGGATGGAGGCCGACGAGCTCGAGCCCGACTACGGCCCCGGCTGGGCGCACCCGACGGCGGGCGGCGTCCTCGTCACGGCCCGGCCTCCGCTGGCCGCCTTCAACCTCGGGCTTCGCGAGGGGACGCGGGCCGACGACGGGCGCGCGATCGCCGCCGGCCTGCGCGAGTCCGGCGGCGGGCTGCCCGGCGTTCGGGCGATCGCCGTCGAGCTCGGTCCCGGACGCGTTCAGATCTCGACCAACGTCCACGATCCCGTCGCGGTGCCGCTCGCCGAGGTCGTCGCGTTCGTACGCCGGCTCGCCGAGGGCCACGGCACCCGTCCGGTCGAGGCCGAGCTGGTCGGCCTCGTGCCCGCCGCCGCGCTGGCGGGCTGGCCGGAGGAGCTGCCGCTCGCCGGCGGCGATCCGGGCGAGCGGACGATCGAGGCGCGGCTCGCGGCCACCGCGGGCGCCTGAGGCCCTGCCGAGCCGGGTCCTAACTACAATCGCGGCCTCATGCCGGGCAACTCGAAGCCACGCCGCCGTAAGCATCGCGGCACCCAGACCGGGAGCATCCAGCGCCGTCCCGCGCGCCGTCCGCGCAACCGCCAGGAGGCGATGGCGCAGGCGCGCTCGCGGAGGGGCGGTGGCAAGCGGAACGCTCCGGTCGACCGTCGCGATCTGCCGCCGACCTGGCGCGGGGCGGCGATCCGCGGCGCGATCTTCGCGGCCCTGCTGCTGCCGGTCTCGCTGCTCTTCGGCCAGCCGCTTGCCGGAGCGATCATGCTCACCCTCATCGCGGCGCTCTTCTACATCCCGCTCGGCTTCTACACCGAGACCTTCTTCTTCAACCGGAGGATGGCGCGACGGCAACGGGAGCGCGAGGCGAAGGCCGAGGACTCCTGACCGCGATGGACGTGCGCAGCTTCACCGTCGGGCCGTTCGCGGAGAACACGTACTTCGTGCGGCGGGACGGGTCGGAGAAGGCGCTCGTGATCGATCCCGGGGACGAAGCACCGCGGCTGCTCGCCGCGATCGACGAGCTCGGGCTCGAGGTCGAGGCGATCCTGCTCACCCACACCCACGTCGACCACGTCGGCGCCGTCACCCCGGTGGCGGAGGCGACCGGCGCGGCCGTCTACTGCCCCGAGCTCGAGACGCCGATGCTCGCCGACATCATGAGGTGGACGCCGCCGATGCCGGGGATCGGCCCGTTCGAGGGTTACGACGCGGACGAGACGGTGTCGGGCGGTGAGAAGCTCGCCCTCGCCGGCTTCGACATCGACGTCATCTCCACGCCCGGGCACAGCATCGGGCACGTCACCTACTCGATCCCGGGCGAGTCGGCGGTCTTCAGCGGCGACGTGCTCTTCCAGGGCTCGGTCGGTCGCGTCGACCTCCCCGGCGGCGACTGGCCGACGCTGGCGAAGAGCCTGCAGCTGCTGGTCGAGTCCCATCCGCCCGAGACGACCGTCTACCCGGGCCACATGGGCATCACGACCTTGCAGCGGGAGCTCGCGTCGAACCCGTTCCTCGCCGAGCTCCCGGCGCGGTAGCGGCGCCGCTTGCTCGCGATCGCGCTCGCGCTCGGCTCCTCGGCCTGTTACGGCGTCTCCAACTTCGTCGGTCCGCAGCTCGCGAAGCGGCACACGATCGTCGCCGTCCTCGTCACCTCGCAGATCGCGGCGACGATCGCCTGCATCTTCTACGTCCTCGCCGACGGCGCCGGTCCGCTCAGCGCCCACGACACCTCGATCGCGCTCCTCGCGGGCGCCGGCAACGCCGGCGGGCTGATCGGCTTCTACCGGGCCGCCGAGCTCGGCCCGCTCAGCGTCGCGGCGCCGATCGGCGCCCTCGGCGCGATCGTCCCGGTCCTCTGGGACCTGCTCGGCGGCGAGCCGCTGCGGACGACCGAGGCGTTCGGGATGGTGCTGGCGCTCGCGGGGGGCGCGCTCGCGGCGCGGATCACGCGCTCGGAGGAGGTCGTCTACCGCGACCCGCGTGCGAGCGTCCTCTGGGCGAGCTTCTCGGCGTTCTGCTTCGGCGTCTTCCTCGTCGCGCTGCCGCAGGTCTCCGATCACGGCCGCGCCTGGTCGCTGCTCGACGCGCGCATCGCGCTGGTCGCGATCCTCCTGGCCTGGGCGGGCGTCAGGCTCCGGGCGCTCCGCCCGGGCCGCGAGAGCCTGGTGCTGTCGGTGCCCGGGCTCCTGCTCGTCGGCGGCACGCTGCTCTACACGCTCGCCGCCGACCACGGATCGCTCGCGATCGTCTCCGTCCTCGGCTCGCTGTTCCCGGTCTTCACCGTCGGCCTCGCGGCGATCGTGCTCGCCGAGC
>JAGQUO010000087.1 GCA_020438445.1 Solirubrobacterales bacterium | reverse complement strand
TGGCAGCGTGAGTGTCTTCGAGTTGGGCGAGAAGTTCGTCGTCGGCGCGGAATTCGCCGTCTCTCGCGAGAGCACGGCACGCTGGGAATAGCGACTCCTCTTCAACCCGCATATGGTCCTCAAGCTTGGATCGCGTGCGATTGAAGTGGATTTCCAGTTGATACAGGTCCGGATCCTCGTCGCCATGTGCGCAAATGACTTTTGCTAGCAGCTGAGAGATCCGCCGCAAGTTTTCACGCAAGGGCCCGTGGTGCTCCTTGAGGATGTGCTCGCAGAGTTCGTCGACCGACGCATCGCGAAGGTCATGGACGGCAAGGCTGCCAGCGGGTATGTCCTCCTCCAGGGCGGCGAGTATGGCGGCGACTGTCGTCGGATTGAAACCGCGTGATCGGCACGCCTCTTCGACTGTCTGCCGCCCGCCGCAGCAGTAATCGAGGCCAAAGCGCTCGAACAAGGCCGCCGTCTCGGGCCGCTCGGCGACGATGCCTCCGAGCGTTGCGCTGCCGGCGACTGTCGGTAGGTCTTGAGATTGGGCCATAGGAGTATTTTATATATACTGAATGTCGAAATCAGAAGGTTCCATGGCTGGAGCTGGGATCCTCCCGCCTCGCGGTCTCGAAGAATCTTGCCGTCGGGCGGTCAGATTGCCGTCGAGACACCGCTGCCAGTGTGCCATCAATAGCCCTCGAGCAATGAAGCCTTTCTTGGCGGGCGAGTCGAATGTGCCGTTTTCCTCTAGCTTAGGCGGGCTGGAGCAACCGCCAACTGACAGCGCCCGCCATATGCGCGAAACCTGCGGGAAGCAGCACGCGCGAGCAAGCATCGGCAGGTCCGTCATTTGTGATGACGAGGACCGGCCTAAACGGTCCTTAACGTCCTCCCACGACTTCCGGAACTGCCATCGGAATCTGCCATCAGCCTGAAAACGACCCGCAAATGGCTTGAGCATGCGGACCCAGACTTCACTCGTAATGAAGGGGTCAGCGGTTCGAATCCGCTCGTCGGCTTCTATCCTCGGCGCGCGCAATCTCATGTCGTCGCCCATCAGCAAGATCGATCTCTTCTCCTACGAGCTCACGTACGTGAACGGCGAGTACGTGATGTCCAACGGACGGGTGATCCGCTCGCTGTCGAGCACCGTCGTGAAGATCACGACCGCCGACCAGCTCGTCGGCTGGGGGGAGAGCTGCCCGCTCGGCTCGAACTACCTGCCTGCGCACGCGGCCGGTGCCCGGGCGGCGCTGTCCGAAGTGGCGCCGCATCTGATCGGTCTCGACGCCTCCAATCCCGCGCTCGTCGCGGACGCGATGGACGAGCATCTGCTCGGTCACGCCTACGCGAAGAGCGCTCTCGACATCGCCTGCTGGGACGTCTTCGGACATGCCACGGGACGTCCGGTCTGCGATCTGCTCGGAGGGCGCCTTCACGAGAGCTTCCCGCTCTACGTCGCAATCCCTCAGGGATCCCCCGAGGAGATGAGCTCCACGGTGGCCCGGCTGCGCGACCAGGGTTTCGAGCGGTTCCAGCTCAAGCTGGGCGGCTCCCAGCCGGCCGAGGATGCCGCGCGGGCGCGAGCCGTCGCCGAGGTCACAGGGCCCGACTCCTTCGTCTCCGGCGATGCCAACGGCGGCTGGACGCTGTCCGATGCGATCGTCGCAGCCCGGCTGATGACCGACATCGCAGAATTCTTCCTCGAGCAGCCGTGTGCCACGTTCGAGGAGTGCCTGCGGGTCCGCGACCACACCTCGCTGCCGATGATCCTCGACGAGTCGATCGCCGATCTCGCCGCACTTCTCCGAGCGTGGGAGGCAGGGGCGCTCGAGGGAGTGAACCTGAAGCTCAACCGCCTCGGTGGCCTCACGAGGACGCGCCTGCTGCGCGACGTCGCGGCGAGCCTCGGCCTGATGGTGAACGTCGAGGATTCCTGGGGAGGGGATCTGACCACCGCCGCGGTCAGTCACCTCGCCGCGAGCACCGACCCGGCCGCCCTCAAGCTGGTCTCGTTCATGAACGACTGGACCAACGAGCACATCGGCGGCTACGAGCCGCGTTCCGCGGATGGAGTCGGAGCGGCCCCGGCGGGACCCGGACTGGGCATCTCGATCGACGAGGAGAGGCTGGGCCAGCCGTTCGCCAGCTTCGGTGCGTGAGGGTCGAGGTCACCCCACTCTCCGCTCGTCGGCTTCAGCAATCGGAACGGGTCAGCGAGTCACGGGAGCCCGCTAGCTGGCACGGGCCCCTTCGCCGGTCAGGACGGAGCAGATGAAGCGGTGGCCCGGAGCCGTCGCTTCGGGCGACGAGGCCAGCCGGACGCCGCTCTGACCCGGGACGGGCGGCGCTGAGGCGGTGGTCATCTTCGCTGACGCCATGCCGCCCGGCCGTCCGAAGTGGCAGGCGTCCCTGGGGTCGTGGATGGCCGTGCCTCCGGAGATACAGGGGATCATGCCGGCGTACACGTCGGGCTGGAACTGCATGTCGTCGAGCACCCAGACGTGCAGCATGTAGAAGTTCGACATGTTGACGTTGATCCCGGCCCTGGCCGCGCAGGCGGCGTCGGTGATGTTGAACCCGTCCATGACCGCGTCGGCCTTGCGGAAGCAGATCTTCGGGTGGATGTGCCACCAGTCCTGGTTGCCCGGGAAGCCTTCGGGCGGCTGCCCGGTGTCAGTGCGCACGTAGTAGTCGAAGCCCACCAGCTTCGCGCCCGGGCCGTTGCCGTCGTACTGGAGGACCTCCGGTTTGTCCGGGTCGAACACGTCGTCCAGGCCGGCGGCGTCGAGGTTCGGGTCGTCCTTGTCGAAGCTGGGGTCGTTGAGCATCTGGGGTGTGAGGCCACCCTTGATGTGGTGCGTGCCCATGCCGTTGACGTAGGGCGTGGCCTCGTAGAAGCCGTCCGCCTCGGCCGCGCCCTCGGTCGGCCACTGCAGCGCATACTTCTTGGCGGCGTCGAAGTGGGCGGACGTCGCGAGGCATTCGTCCCAGCTCAGCGGCGCCTTGTGCGTTCCCGCGTAGTAGTCGACGTTGCCGGCCGCCGGCCCGGTGGTCACGGGGATCTCCTCCGTGGAGTTGCACCACCACGGCACCGGCGCGCCCTGCGCATGGACCACGATGGCAGCCTGCTCCAGCGTGCAGGACGACAGGGCGAATGGAAGGATCAGCAACGGCGCGAATCGCAACAACCTGGTGAGCTTGGACATGACTCCTCCCTGAGGGTGGTCGAGACCTTCAGCCTGTTAATGCGCAGCTTAGTTGCGCTTGCGAGTAGCCGCCGCAAGCCCGGCCGGATGCTGATTTCGACCAGGACGTGGTCGTTCTCTGCGTCCCGGTCGCCGGTGCTGCAGCCGCCGAGGTGGCAGGATGGAGCCGTGGAACGGGTGGACGGCATCGGCGGGTACTTCATCCGCGCGGCGGATCCGGCGGCCCTGGGTGCGTGGTATCGCGACTGCCTCGGCCTCGACGCCGACGAGAACGGCGTCTGGCGGCAGGCGGCCGGGCTGACCGTCTTCGCGGCGTTCGAGCCCGAGACCGAGTACTTCGGCTCCCGATCCCAGCAGACCATGCTCAACTTCAGGGTCCGCGATCTCGACGCGATGCTCGCGCAGCTGCGCGCCAAGGGTGCGGACGTGGCTGCGGAGACGCAGGACATGGAGGGCATCGGCCGGTTCGGCTGGGTCACCGATCCCGAGGGCAACCGGGTCGAGCTGTGGGAGCCCGCCTGAGCGGACCTCCGTCCGGCTCGCTCCGGGCCGGACCGTAGGATCCCGCTGGGTGTCAGGCGTCCAGCTCGCGTTCTTCTCGGTCGATCCGTTCCGCGGCTCCTCGGAGCCGGGGCGCGACACCGCGTTCCTGGTGATGCTCGCGTTCCTGGTCTCGTTCCTGTTCATCCGCACGAGCGCACGGATGATCCGCGCGCAGGTGTCGTGGTGGCCGGGGAACGTGGAGACGAGCTCGGGCCTGCACATCCACCACCTCGTCTGGGGCATCTGCCTGATGACGGCCGCCGGGTTCCTCGCGTTCGCGTTCGAGACGCCGGCATCGCCCTGGTACCAGATCGCCGCGGTCTGCTTCGGCGTCGGAGCGGGGCTGACCTTCGACGAGTTCGCGCTCTGGGTGAACCTCAGCGACGTCTACTGGTCGAAGCAGGGCCGCGTGTCGCTGGATGCGGTCGTGCTCGTCACCGCGTTCATGATGCTGATCGTGATCGGGACGAAGCCGTTCGGGATCGAGGGCAACGAGTCGCCGGTGACGACCGTCACGGCGGTCGCGGGAGACCTGGTGCTGATCGTGATCACCTTCCTCAAGGGCAGGATCGGCCTCGGCGCGCTGGCGGTGTTCGTCCCCGGCCTGGCTCTCTGGGGCGCGTTGCGCCTCGGTAAGCCACACTCGCCCTGGGGGCGGCGGCGCTACTCGGGCAAGAAGCTCGCGAGGGCGCAGAAGCGGTTCCCCCCCGACTCGCTCGGGCACCGGATGCGCGACGGCTTCCTGAACGCGATCGGCGGCCGCCCCGACCCGCCCGCGCCCTCGGCCGATGTTTGAGAACACGCTGGACGGGGGATTGCCGGTTCGGGAGAGGCGAATCGCAGTCGACCGATAGCGGAAGGACGGGCAGTTGGGCGCAGTCGGGGGTGTCACGCGCCGCCACCTCGAGGAGCACTTCTCCGTGGCCTTCGAGGCGCGGACGGGGAAGCTCCCCGGCGCGACGAGGGTCGTCGAATGCGACGACCTGCTGATCATCCGTGCCGACGAGACGCTGACCCCGAAGCAGGGCGTGCTCTCGGCCCGCGAGCCCGATCTGACGGCGGAGCTGTCGCGGACGGTGCTCGAGGAGCTCGCACACAACGACCTCTGGGAGATCGCCGCCGAGCAGGCGGGCAGGCCGGTGACCGCGGTGCTGGCGGACCAGTCGATCGACCCGGACGTGGCGGTCGTCTGCTTCGTGCTCGGTGATGAGGATTCCGGGGATCCCGCCGGCGCCTAGGATCGCAGCCGGTGGACGCTGAGCTGACCGCGCGGAACGTCGAGCTGCCCGGCGGCCCGATCAGGCTCCTGCAGCCGGCGGGGTCGGCGGAGCTGCCCGACGACGGCGGGATCGAGTGGGCACCGATCGCGCCGTACTGGTCGGTGCTGTGGCGAAGCGGCGTCGCCCTGGCGAGAGAGGTCGCCGGGAGCGACGTGCGCGGGCTCCGCGTCGTCGAGCTCGGCTGCGGGCTCGGGCTGCCGAGCATCGCCGCCGCACGCGGCGGCGCGCTCGTCACCGCCACCGATGCCGACCCCGAGGCGTTGGAGCTGCTCGACCGTAACGCCGCCGCCGACGGCGTCGAGCTCGAGACCCATGCGGTCGACTGGGCCGAGCCGGAGGGACTGCTCGAGCGCGGGCCCTTCGACCTCGCCCTCGCCGCCGACGTCCTCTACGACCCCGCTCCGGCGGCCGATCTGACGGCGCTGCTGCCGCGGCTTGCATCCGAGGCCTGGATCGCCGACCCCGGGCGCGCCGCGGCGAAGCCGTTCATCGCTGCGCTGTCGTCATCCCGCGCGACGAGAACGACCTCCGGCGTCGTCACCGTCCACCGGCTACCGGCCTCCGGGCGGCGTCCGCGAGGGGAACGCGGTCAGTGGCGGCTGGACGACCGCGCGATCTGATTCTCGACCGAGGGGGGCCGTCCGTGCCGGCGCTCGTACATGGCCCGGTTCGCCGTTGCCACCAGGCCGTCGAGGTCGACGGCCGCGCCCGCGGGCGCCGACGCGACGCCGATCGTCAGCCCGAGCTGCTCGGTGGAGCCCGGCATGGTCTCGGCGACCATCCGCTCGAGCTCGTCCGCGTTCTCGGTCGGAAGGCTCGTCTCCGACCCGCAGACGGCGAAGACGTTGCCGGCGATCCGGCCGATGACGGCATCGGATGCGCATGCGCTCTGCAGCGCGACGCCGGTCCGGCGGATCGCGTCGTCGCCGGCCTCGTATCCGTTCTCGTCGTTGAACTGCTGGATCCCCTCGAGCGACGCGAACGCGAGGCTCGTCCCGAGGTTGCACTCCGAGTTCGCGGTGACCCGCTCGGCGCCGCGGGCGAAGAACCCGCGGCGGTTGTAGAGGCCGCTCAGCGAGTCGATCAGGACGTAGGCGTTGAGGGACGCGTTCTCGAGTGCGACCGCGGTCGCGTCAGCGAGCGCCTGCAGGCCTGAGAGCTGCGCCTTGCTCGGGATGTGGGTCCGGTCCCAGTAGACGCCGATGGCGCCGACCGGGGCGGTCGAGCGGATCGGGACCATCGCCATGCTCTGGACGTAGGTGGGCTCGTACATCTGCGGTCGCAGCCGATCGTCGAGGACGATGTCGGAGACGGCGACCGCCTGGCGGTAGACCATCGTCCAGCCGCTGATGCACTCGCCCATCGGGAAGAAGGAGCCCTTCCAGAGCGGAGCCTCGGAGTCCTCCTCGGCGTAGTGGCACTGCTTCCCGTCACGGACGATGTACGCCGCGCCGTCGGCTTCCGTTATCCGCCTCGCCGCACGGCAGACGATGCGCTGCAGCTCGCCGCGGTCGCTTGCCCCTTCGAGCTCGCTGATCACGTCGACGAGCTCCTGCAGGGTGCTCGTGGATTGGTCGGCGCTCGTGGTGTTCATCGGTCCTCCCGGAAGACCCGCATCGGTCTGATGCCCGCCAATCGGCCCGGCGCCCCCCGGGATTGAGTTCTGGGTGGAGATTCCCGAACCGGGGCGCTCGCGCCGGCTTGACGTTCGCCGCCGTCCGAGCTAGGATCTGCTGCGCTCTGACTTAGATGTTCTAAGTGCTGATAGGAGGTATCGAAATGGCACTGGTGAGAAGGGATCAGGGGGCTGAGATCNACCCGCTGCAGGCGGATTTCAACCGCTTCTTCGAGGGATTCTTCGGCCGCCCGGTCGCCGGGTCACGACGGTGGGCGCCGGCGATGGACCTGAGTGAGACGGAGGACGCGCTCGTGCTCCGTGCCGACCTGCCCGGCCTCGACGCCGACGACGTCTCGATCGAGATCAAGGACAACGTCCTCACCGTCTCGGGCGAGCGCAAGGCCGAGCACGAGGACAAGCGCGAGGGCTACCACCGGATCGAGCGGTCCTACGGCTCCTTCTCGCGGTCGCTGACCCTGCCGAAGGGCATCGACCCCGAGGGCGTCGCCGCCGGATTCGACAAGGGAGTGCTCGAGGTGCGGATCCCGAAGCCGGCCGAGCGCAAGCCGCACCGGGTCGAGATCGCCGGCAGCTCGATCGAGGGCGAGGCGAACGAGACCTCGTCGCCGGATGGCGGGCAGGTGCCGGTCGGCACCGCCGACTGATCGATCCGGACGCTGACGTGACCGCCGGGCAGCGCCCGGCGGTTCGCGTTCAGTCGATCGGCGACGGCATCGGCTCGCCGGCGAGACCGGCGAGCAGGTTGTCGACAGCCATGGCGGCCATCCGGCCGCGCGTCGCGTGGGAGGCCGATCCGATGTGGGGGACGACGGTGAGGTTGGGGGCGCCGAGCAGCGGGTGGTAGCCGGGCAGCGGCTCCGGGTCGGTCACGTCGAGCCCTGCTCCTGCGATCCAGCCCGATTCGAGCGCCCGCCTCAGCGCCTCGGTGTCGACGACCTCCCCGCGGGCGGTGTTGATCAGAAACGCGCTCTGCTTCATCGTCATCAGCGCCCCCTCGTCGATCAGCCCGCGGGTCTCGGGAGTCAGCGGGCAGTGGAGGCTGACGAAGTCCGATTCGGCGAGCAGCTCCCCGAGCGGCACCCGGCCCGGCCCGGGCTCGCGGCCGGTGCGCAGGACCCTCATCCCGAAGCCCGCGCCGCGGCGGGCGACGGCCTCGCCGATCTTCCCGGGCCCGACGATCCCCAGCGTCGCCCCGTGAACGTCGTAGCCGAGCCAGCCCGCGGGCTCCCACGTCCACCACTCGCCCCGGCGCACCGACTCGGCGGACTCGACGATGCGGCGGGCGACGGCGAGGAGCAGGGCGAACGCCAGGTCCGCGCTGGTCTCGGTCAGCACGCCGGGCGTGTTGCCGACGGCGATGCCGCGGCTCCGGGCGTACTCGACGTCGATGTTGTCGGTGCCGACCGCCAGGTTCGCGACCGCGCGGAGATCAGGGCAGGCGTCGATCAGCTCGCGATCGATGGCGTCGGTGAGCATCGAGAGGATGCCTTCGGCCCCCGCGGCGAGCTCGCGCAGCTCGTCGGGCGCCGGCGGCATCGCTCCCCTCCAGACCTCGACGTCGTGAGCGGCGCGGAGACGCTCGAGCGCGTCGAAGGGGAGCTTGCGGGTGACGATGCAGCGGGCCACTGCGCCGAATCATGCCGCCAACGCGCCGTTAGCATCGTCCGCAGCTTGCCCGGGCCCGATGACAGCTCCCTCCCCGCCGCCGGCGGGACCGGCGGGCCGTCCCTCTCGGTCGTGGTAGTCACGCACGACTCCGCGCCGTCCCTGCGGCGGACGCTGCCGGCGATCGTCGCCGAGCTGCGCGCCGGAGACGAGCTGATCGTCTGCGACAACCAGTCGGCCGACGACACGCTCGCCGTCGTCGCCGACCTCGCTCCCGGCGCCCGCCTGATCGAGACCGGCGGCAACCTCGGCTTCGGCGCCGCCTGCAACCGCGGAGCCGCTGCAGCGGCCGGCGAACTGCTGCTGTTCCTCAACCCGGACAACGTCGTCGAGCCCGGATTTCGCGACGCGATCGAGCTGCCGGCCCTCGAGGGGAGGGACTGGGGCGCCTGGCAGGGGCTCGTCGCCGACGCCGAGGGGCGGATCAACACCCGGGGCGGGGTCGTCCACTTCACCGGCATCGCCTGGGCCGGGGGCGCGGGTGAGCCCAGAGCGGCCGCTCCCCCCGGTCCGGAGGAGGTCACATTCCCGTCCGGCGCGTGCCTGGCGATCCCGCGCGCGGCCTGGGAGCGGGTTGGCGGCTTCAGCGAGCAGTACTTCCTCTATCACGAGGACACCGACCTCGGACTGCGGCTGCTGCTCGCGGGGATGCCGATCGGCATCGAGCCGCGGGCCGTTTCCGACCACGACTACGAGTTCGACAAGGGACCCGACAAATGGCGCTACCTGGAGCGCAACCGCTGGGCGACCCTGATCCGCGACTATCCCGGGCGGCTGCTCTTGCTCTTGACGCCGGCGTTCATCGCGACCGAGCTGTCGCTGCTCGCCGTCGCCGCCGTCGGCGGCTGGCTCTCGCCGAAGCTGAAAGCGAACGTCGATGTCGCTCGCGATCTGTCCCGGCTGCTGGCCGAGCGTCGAGCGGTCCAGGCGACCGCCGCCGTCGACGCGGCCGGGTTCGCCCAGCACCTCGTCGCCGATCTCGACAGCGAATTCCTCGGAGCGGTGGGCCGGTCGCGACTGATCCGCACGATGCTGCGCGGCTACTGGGCGCTGGTGCAGCGGTTGCTCTGAAGCTACGACCCCGGAGGCCGCTCGCAGTGAGCGGCCTCCGGGGGTTCGGCGCTCGGGCGCGCTAGGCGACCGCCGGGACCGGATCGGGCTCGAGCGCGATCTCGAGCACCTCGTCGACCGTGAACACCGGGTGGAACCGCATCTCCGCGCGGACCTCCTCGGGCACGTCCTCGAGATCGCCGCGGTTGCGCTCGGGGATGACGACATCGGTCAGCCCGGCTGCGTGCGCCGCGAGGATCTTCTGCTTGAGCCCGCCGATCGGCAGGACCCGTCCCTGCAGCGTCACCTCTCCGGTCATCCCGACCGTGTGCTTGACGGGGCGCCCGGTCAGGAGCGAGGTCAGCGCGGTCGTGATCGTGATACCCGCACTCGGACCGTCCTTCGGGATCGCGCCCGCCGGAACGTGGACGTGGAACTCCTTGCCGTCCAGCGCCTCCCGCTCGATGCCGAGCGCCTCGGCGTGCCCGCGGACGTATGAGAGCGCGATCCGCGCCGACTCCTTCATCACGTCCCCGAGCTGCCCGGTCAGAACGAAGTCGTCCTTGCCGTCCATCGACGTCGTCTCGATGAACAGGACGTCGCCCCCGGCGCCGGTCACCGACAGTCCGGTGGCGACGCCCGGGATCGCGGTCCGCTCGGCCGCCTCCTGGAAGTGCCGCTGGCGCCCCAGCGCCCTGCGCACCTCCTCGGCGTCGATCGCGACCGTGCCCTCGGCCTCGCCGGAGGCGATCCTGGTCGCGGTCTTGCGCAGGAGCTTGCCGAGCTCGCGCTCGAGCCCGCGCACGCCCGCCTCGCGGGTGTACTCGGTCACGATCAGGCGCAGGACTTCGTCGCCGATCTCGGCCTCGCCGGCTTCGAGCCCGTTGCGCTCGAGCTGCCGCGGCCACAGGTAGTCGCGGGCGATCGCCACCTTCTCGTCGGTGGTGTAGCCGTCGAACGAGACGACCTCCATCCGGTCGAGCAGCGGCCCCGGGATCGTCTCGGCGACGTTGGCGGTCGCGATGAACAGGACCTCGGAGAGGTCGAGCTCGACGTCCAGGTAGTGATCGCGGAACGAGTGGTTCTGCGCCGGGTCGAGCACCTCGAGCAGGGCCGCGCTCGGATCGCCGCGCCAGTCGGCGCCGACCTTGTCGACCTCGTCGAGCATGATCACCGGGTTCATCGTCCCGGCGTCGCGGAGCGCGCGGACCAGGCGGCCCGGCAGGGCTCCGATGTAGGTGCGGCGGTGCCCGCGGATCTCGGCCTCGTCGTGGACGCCGCCCAGCGACATGCGAACGAACTCGCGTCCGGTCGCGCGGGCGATCGACTCGCCGATTGAGGTCTTGCCGGTCCCGGGGGGACCGATCAGGGTGAGGATCGCCCCCGCGGCCCTGCTCTCGTCGGCGACGCCGCGCTCGGCGCGCAGCCGCCGCACGGCGATGAACTCGGTGATCCGCTCCTTGACGTCCTCGAGGCCGGCGTGGTCGGCGTCGAGCACCTCACGTGCGTGGACCGGGTCCAGGCGTTCTTCGGAGCGCTCACCCCACGGCACCGCGATCAGCCAGTCGAGGTACGTGCGGAGCATCGACGACTCGCCGGAGCCGTCTCCCATCCGCTCGAGGCGGCCGATCTCCTTCTCGGCGTGCTCGCGGACGTCGTCGGGCATTCCCGACTCCTCGATCCTGGCCCGGTACTCCTCGGCGACGGAGGCG
>JAGQUO010000086.1 GCA_020438445.1 Solirubrobacterales bacterium | reverse complement strand
GTTGGCCGCGAACACGGAGGCCAGGACCGCCACGCCCATCACGCCGCCGACCTCGCGGATCGCGTTGTTGGCGCCCGATGCCTTGCCCGCCTCGACCGGGCGGACCGAGGCGAGGACGGTGGCGGCTGCGGTCGGGAACACCAGGGCCATTCCGCTGCCCGCCATCACGAACGGCGCGATCAGCGATCCGAACGACGTCGACGGCTCGAGGATGAGAGTCAGCCAGGCGAGCCCGCTCGCCTGCAGGAGCATCCCGGTGAACATCAGGGGCTTGGTTCCGATCCTGTCCGAGAGCAGGCCCGCCAGCGGCGCAACGAACATCGGCATCGCGGTCCAGGGCAGGGTCCGCGCTCCGGCCTCGAACGGCCCGAGCCCCTGGGCGGTCTGGAAGTACTGGCTGAGCAGGAAGATCGATCCGAACGTCCCGAAGAACATCGCGAACGAAAGCGCCTGGGTGGCGCTGAATGACCGCGACCGGAAGAACCGCAGCGGCACCATCGGCTCGCGGCGCCCCCGCTCCCAGCGCAGGAACGCTGCGAGCAGCGCAACCCCGGCGGCGAGCGAGGCCAGCACCGTCGCGCTCGTCCACCCGAGGGACTCACCGCGGATGATGCCGAACGTGATCCCGAACAAGCCGGTGCCGGCGAGAGCCATGCCGCCGAGGTCGAGCGCCTTGTCGGGGCCGTGGGACTCCTGCAGGAAGCGGCCGGCGAGCGGGACGAGGGCGATCCCGACCGGCACGTTCAGCCAGAAGATCCACTGCCAGGCGATGCCCTCCACGATGGCTCCACCGACGAACGGCCCGAGCGCCACACCGAGGCCGCTGATGCCTCCCCAGATCCCGAGCGCGGCACCGCGCCGCTCGGGCGGGAAGGCCTCACTGACCATCGTCAGCGTCAGCGGGGTGACGATCGCGGCGCCGATTCCCTGCAGCGCGCGGGTCGCGACGAGGGCGTCGACCGAGGGTGCCAGAGCGGCGAGCGCGCTCGAGGCGGTGAAGATCGAGACCCCGATCAGGAACATCCGCTTGCGTCCGAACCGGTCTCCGAGCGCGGCTCCGGTCAGCAGCATCACCGCGAACGCGAGCGTGTACGCGTTGACGGTCCACTCCAGCGACTCGAGCGAGCCGCCGAGGTCGGTCCTGATCGTGGGGAGGGCCACCCCGACGACGAGGTTGTCGAGCGCGGTCATGAACAGGGCGGCACCCGTGAGCGCCAGCGTCCACGCCGCCTTCGGTTGGTTGGTACTCATCCTGATCTCCTTATGTGTGATTGGTCACTCACTCTTGCGGCGAAAAAAGGGGGCCGTCAGTCGTCCTGCTTGCAGAGGCTCTCCGACCAGCGGGTCTTGAGCTCCGGCGCTCCGACGGCGGCCATCACGTTCATCAGCATGCCCTGCGCGAACCAGCCCCGAAGCTCGTCCTCCTCCGCTCCGGACCGCTCGGAGGCGAGGGCGTAGAGGTCACGGAACATGCGCTGGGAGGCGGCCACGATCTTCGGCTCGTCGGCGACGACCTGGGCCTGGAGCTGGATCTGGAGCAGGTCGCGCTCGGTTTCGAGCATCTCGCCGTACGCCCGGCCCATGGCCTCGAGCGGCTCCATCTCCCCGGGCTCGTCGGCGGCGCGGGTCAGCAGGCCGACGATCTGCTCGCGGGCATCGTCGAACGCAGCGACGAACAGATCCGCCTTGGTCGGGAACAGCCGGAACAGGTACGCCTGCGAGATGCCGGCGGCCTTCGCGATCGCCACCGTCGAGGCGGCGCGGTAGCCCTGCTCGGCGAAGATCGGCAACGCGGCGGCGACGAGCGTCGATCGGCGCTCCTCGGCCGTCGAGAGAGTGCGGGTGTGGGTCGGGGGGTTCATCGGTAGAGAGTGAGTGTGCACTCACTCTCTGCATTTGTCAAGTCGAATTCGGCCGAGACGGTTCGAGGGTCCCGGACGGTGAACCCGATCTTCTCCTCCCATGCGGTGGGTTTCGTCGGGTTCACGTGCCCTCAGACGTCGGGGAAGCCGATCCAGTGCTCGCCCGTGTTCGCTTCTCCCGTGCGACGGGCGGGGGGCAGTTGCTCGAGCGCGCGGGTCTCGCGAGGGAGCAGGGCGAGAAGCCAGGCCGCCATCGCCAGCACGGAGCCCACGGCCAGGACCTCGACCGCGCCGATCGAGTCGGCGAGCGGTCCCGCGAGCAGATAGCCGACCGGGAGCAGCCCGAGGGAGATCATCCAGTCGTAGGAGCTGACCCGCGACAGCCGGTCCGGCGGGATCCGCTCGGCGAGAGCCGTCAGCCACCAGACGTCGAACAGCGAGAAACCGAACCCGCCGACCACCGCGAAGGGCAGCACGAACTCGAGCGGAGCGCCGAGCGCGTAGGCGACCGCCATCGGGCACCAGATCGATCCCAGGATCAGGCCATCCCGCATCGGGTGTCTCGGACGCCAGCGGATGCCGACGATCGAGCCGACGATTGTTCCCGCCCCGAGCGCCGCCGTCACGATTCCGTAGACGTCGGTGCCGCCGTAGTTCTCCTCGGCGACCACGGGCCCGAGCACGAACCACGGCGCCAGGCCGAAGAAGACGAGCGCGCACGCTGCGATCAGGGTGCCCCAGACCCAAGCCCTCGCGCGCACCTCCTCGTAGCCGACGCGGAGCTGCGCGATCACGGACTCGGGCTCCTCGCCGCCGGCCAGCTCGGCTCCTGCCGCGGCCTCACGCCGGCGCGGGCTCATCCTCACCAGCAGCGCGGCACTGACGAGGAAGGTCGCGGCATCGACTGCGAATGCCTCGCCTGCGCCGACGCCCAGCACCAGCGCCGTCGCCAGGGCCGGCCCGACGAACTCGCAGACGTTGTTCGACATCCCGACGAGCGCATTGGCCTCCTGGATCTCGGGCTCCGGGACCGTCTGGGGCACCAGGGCAGTCGAAGCCGGGCGGAAGAAGGCCTCAGCCGTGCCGAACAGCGCTTCGATCAGGACGACCTGCCAGATCGCGACTTCGCCGGTGATGATCAGCGCGGCGAGCGCGCCGTGCAGGACGAAGCGGACGAGGTCGGTCAGGACCATCAGCCGGTGACGGGGGACGCGGTCGGCCCAGATCCCGCCGATCAGCATGAACGCGACGAGCGGGATCGCGTGCGCGGCCAGGACGAGACCGAGGTCGGTCGGGTTTCCGGTGAGGTCGATTACGAACAGCGCGAGTGCGACCGTGACGATCCGGTCCCCGAGCACGCTGGCGAGACCGGCGAGCCAGAGCAGCCGGAAGTCGCGATGGCGCAGTACGGAGAACAGAGCCGCCATGCGACTGATTGTCAGCACGGATCGCGGCGGCGGGTCGGGCGGGGGGCGGCCGGTCCGCCGGCGGGATTGAACGGGCGAGGATGCTCCCCACGTTCGAAAGGCTCGCGACCATCGTCGTCTGTGACGACGACGCGGCGACGACCGAGGTCCTCTGCGGCAACCTCGACGCGGATCGCTTCGAGACACTCGCTGCGGGAACCGCCGACGATGCCCTTCGGCTCTGCCGATACGGAGCGCCCGACCTGCTGCTGATCGACATCGGCCTGCCGGACGCCTCGGGCCTCGACGTGATCCGCGAGATCCGAGCCGGCGGCGGCCCGGCTGCGGCGTTCGACTCGGCGCTCCCGATCATCGCCTTCAGCGGCCGCGGCGGCGACGGCGACCGCGTTCGCGGCCTCCGGGCCGGGGCCGATGACTACGTCGTCAAGCCGATCTTCTACGACGAGTTGCACGAGCGGATCGGCAAGCTGCTCGACCGGCGATCCGGGCCGCGCCTCGGGCCACTCCGGATCGGCCTGCTCTGCATCGATCCGGCGACGAGGGAGGTGAGGGTGGGCGACCGCGACGTCGAGCTGGCGAACAAGGAGTTCGAGCTCCTGCGGATGCTGGCGAGCGAGCCCCAGCGGGTGTTCACCAAGGCCGAGCTCCTGCGTGACGTCTGGGGCTACGAGACGCCGGCCCGGACGCGGACGCTCGACTCCCACGCGAGCCGCCTCCGTCGCAAGCTCGACCCGGACCGGGGCACCTATGTGGTCAACTGCTGGGGCGTCGGATATCGCCTGATCGGCGGGTGAGCGGTGGCGGCTGCGGTCATGTGCCTGCTGGCGGCGCTCCTGCTGTTCGAGGCGGGGCGGATCGTTCGTGAGGCTCGCCGGACGCGGCGGCTCAACCGGGCCCTGCACGAGCTGCGCCGGCCGCTGCAGGCGCTTGCGCTCTCGCTGGGATCGCCTGGTCCGGAGCGCGGCGGAGCCGGGTCCTGCCTCGCGCAGGCAAGGGCCGCGCTGCGCGAGCTCGACGCCGTCGTCAACGGCGGTCGGCCTGCGCCCGTCGTCGCGAAGACGACCGTCGGCCGCGTTCTCGACGATCTCGCCCGTCGCTGGGAGTTCGCCGACGTGGCGATAGCGCGCAGCTGCGAATCGGTCGAGATCGAAGCGGATCGGGCTCGGCTCGCCGCCGCGCTCGACAACCTGGTCGCCAACGCGCTGCGCCATGGCACCGGCGTGGTCCGCGTCCGGGTCGTCTCCTCGGAGCGGGGGGTCAGGTTCGAGGTCCGCGACTCCGGCCCGCAGGACAGCGCGGGCGCGCGGGCGCGCCGGGATCCGAGGCACGGCCACGGATTGCGGGTCGTAGCCGACGTGGCCGCCGGCCACGGTGGGCGCGCGAGCCCCGCTTCGCCCGCTGCCGGCGGCGGCACGATCGCGGCGATCTCGCTGCCCGTGAACCGCAGCGCCTTCAGCGGATGAGCAGACGCGGCCGTGCGCTCGCATTCGCGCTGCTGGCGGCGGCCTGCGGGATCGCATCGGCGTCGATCGCCGCCTCGTACCGTGAACGCGTCGACGGTCGCCTCGGCGAGACGCGCTCCGTGCTGATGCTCACCCGGACGCTTGCCCCGGGAGCGAAGCTCACCGCAGCGACGCTCGGCCGGTCCGCCGAGCTCCGCGAGATTCCGGTCAGGTTCCTGCCGCCGGACGCGATCACGACCGCGCGCGAGGTCGCGGGACGGCGCCTCGCCGCCGCCGTCCCGGCGGGCTCCTACCTGCTCGGTTCGCAGCTGCGAACGGCGCGGTCGGTGCAGGCGCCTCCGCGTCTGAGCGATCGCCTCCATCCCGTCGAGGTGACCGTCAGCGCTGCCGGTGCGCTGGCCGGGAGCGCACCCGGTGAGCGGGTCGACGTCGTCGTCGCCGGCGACCCGGTCGTCGGTGCACGTGCGCGGGTCAGGTTGGCCGCTCGGAACGTGAGGCTCCTCGCGATCGCTCCGGCGGACCCGGCGGACGAGACGGTCGCCGGGAGCGGGGGATGGAGTGCGACCCTCGCGCTGACGCGCTCGCAGGCGCTCGAGCTGATCGAGGCCGAGAACTTCGCGCGCGAGATCAGGCTGATCCCGGCATCGTGAGCCCCTCGCCGGCAATCGACCAGGTCGGGCGCCTCGCCGCCGAGCTCCGCAGCCGGCTGATCGAGCGCCGACGGGCGCTCGCCGTCGCGGGGGTCGCGGAGCTGCCGTCGCTCCAGGAGGCCGTCGCCGCTCTCGTCGCGGACGAGGCGGCACTGCTGCGCCCGGCCGATCGTGAGCTCGTCGCCGATCGGGTGCTCAGGGACACCATCGGCATGGGACCACTGGAGGAGGTCCTACGCGACCCCGAGGTGGAGGAGGTCCTCGTCAACGGCCATCGGGAGGTGTGGGTCGAGCGCCGCGGTGCGCTCGAGCGGTCGCAGGTCCGTTTCGGCGACGAGGACGCCCTTCGCGACGTGATCGAGCGGATCCTCGGCCCGATCGGCAGGAGGGTCGACGAGCTCAGCCCGATGGCGGACGGGCGGCTCTCCGACGGATCCCGCGTCAACGTCGTCATCCCGCCGCTCTCGGTCGACGGCCCGGCGATCTCGATCCGGCGCTTCGCGGGCCTGCGGCCGGGACCGCATGAGCTCGTGGAACGCGGCAGCTTCGACCGGGCGCTGCTGGATCTGCTCGCCGAGGCCGTCGCAGCCCGCCGGAACCTGATCATCAGCGGAGGCACCGGATCGGGGAAGACCACGGTCCTCAACGCGCTCTCCACCTACATCGATGCGAGCGAGCGGGTGATCACGATCGAGGATGCCGCCGAGCTTCGGCTCGAGCAGCCCCACGTCGTCCGGCTCGAGAGCCGCCCGGCCGGGATCGAGGGCGTCGGCGAGGTGACGATCCGCGACCTCGTCCGCAACGCGTTGCGGATGCGACCGGACAGGATCGTGATCGGCGAGGTCCGGGGGCCCGAGGCGATGGACCTGCTGGTCGCTCTGAACACGGGTCACCGGGGAGCTCTCTCGACGGTCCACGCGAACGGGCCCGGCGACGCGCTGCGCCGGATCGAGACCCTGGCGATGATGGCCGGCCTCGGCGTCCCGCACGAGGTCGTCAGCGAGCAGCTGACCAGCGCCGTGGACCTGGTGCTCCACCTCGAGCGGTCGGGAACCGACCGCCGTGCGGTCGAGCTGTGCGAGGTGACGCGCGTCGCCGGATCGCCCGCGGTCCGCTCGGTCTGGTCGCGGGGAGGTTCGGCATGACCGCCGCCGCGCCGGTGATCCTGGCCGCGATCGGAGGCGGCCTCGTCGCGATTGCCATCCGGGAGGTCTCGGCGCTCCTGCCCGCCCTGGCCGGACAGCTCGGGGGAGTCGTCGCCGTCCTGGCCCTGGCCGGGCGCGAGAACCGGGCTCCGAGCGAGCGGGAGCGCCGCCGCCTCGGCCTTGTTGCGGGCGCGATGCTGGGGGGACTCTCCGTCCTGCTGACGGGGTCGGTGCCGCTTGCCGGGCTCGCCGCGGCCGGGCCGGCGGCGGCGGGCTGGACGGTTGCGCGCCGCCGCCGCGACTACCGGCGGGCGGTCGAGCGTGACATCCCTGCGATCGCGGGAGCAGTCGCCGACGCGGTCGCCGTCGGCGGGTCGCTCCGGCTCGCCCTGCCGGCGGCGGCCGTTGGGCTGCGGGGGGCGAGCGCGGTCGAGCTCGCTCGCGTCTGCTCCGACCTCGGGATCGGCCTCGCGCCGCACCGCGCGCTCGGCGGCCTGTCCGACCGGCTGGAGTCGCCGCGGGTGGATGCGCTCGTCGCCGCGATCCTCTCCCAGCAGCGGGCGGGAGGGGACCTGGCGATGCTGCTCCGTCGCCACGGGCGGGCGGCAGCGGAGCGCGAGCGAGCGGAGCGGGAGGCCCGCTCGGCCACGGCACAGGCCCGCATGACGGGTGGGCTGGTCGTGGCGATGCCGCTCATCCTGGCGCTGCTGGTCGAGCTGATCGCGCCCGGGTTCGTGGCCGGACTGGCCCGCGAGCCGGCGGCGCTCGCGCTGCTCGGGGCAGCCGGCCTGCTCCAGGTCGCGGGCTTCGCCCTGATCCACCGGCTCGGGGAGGTCCGCGGTTGACGGTCCTGACGCTGGTGGCACTGATCCTGGCGGTCGCGGCCGCCAGGGAGCTGATCGCGGCGCGAGGAGAACGGACCCGGCGGGTCCTCGGCAGGCGGCTTCGAGCGCTGGGGGATGGAGACCGGTTCGGTCCGGCGGCATGGCTCGAGGCCGCCGACCGACGACTTCGCGATGCCGGGCTGAGGGGCCGCTTCGCAGCCGGTGAGCTCGTCGCCGCGAAGCTGGGGGCGGCGGTCGTCTCGGCTCCGTTGGCGAAGACCGCCGCCGCGGCCGCACCCGGGCGTCTCGGCTGGATCGTCGTCGCCGCGGTCCCGGCGGCGGCCTTCCTGCTGCCGGATCTCGTCGTCGCGGCCGCCGCGAGACGCCGGCGCGCCCGGATCGCCGCCGGCCTGCCCGACTCGCTCGACCTGATGGCGACCGGAGCTGCGGGTGGCCGCGGCGTGGTCACGTTGCTCGAGGAAGCGATGCGGAGCAGCGCCGGCCCGCTGCGCGAGGAGCTCGCCGCCGCCGGCGAGCCGATCGAGCCGTCGAGCCTCGAGCGCCAGCCCGTCTCCCGGCCGCGGCTCGAGCAGCTCCGGGCCTTCGCCCACGCCGAGCGGATCGACGGCTTCGGCAACATCTCACTCGACCTCTGCCAGGACGACCTCGACGGCCATCCGCTCGCCGGTGCCACCCGGGTCTCCGTCGGCTCCCGCAAGCGTCGCCGGACCGCCACCCGCGCCAACGCCTTCGAGGACGTCGCCGACGGCGGCTTCCTCTTCTACGAGGACTCCTCCGGCCGGATGGCGATCGCCGTCAACCGCGGCGACGCGAGCGAGGTGCTCGACCTTCGGGTCGGCGACGTGGTCGAGCTCGAGCCGGCTCCCTGACGATCGCCTCAGCGCTTCACCGATCGGGATCTTGCCGGTATTCCGGCAATATCCGGATCGGGGACCTCCTCGAGGCCCGCGGCCGTATATCCGGGCGTGCGTCCGATGATCTCAGTGTGCGTGCTCGTTCTCGGTCTCTCGCTCGGGCAGGGGTGTGGTGGCGGGGGCGCTCCGGCGGAGACCGGCACCGGGGCGGTCGCGAAGCCCGGCTGGGACCGGTTGGCCGCTCCTCCCGAGGTCCCCGAGGGAGCGATCTTCATGGCCGCCGGCGACCGGCTGCTGCTGCTCGGCGGCTGCGCCCACGACTTCCGCGACGACGGGGGCTGCGGGCGCTCCCACCGGGGCTGGTCGTACTCGCCCGCCGCCGACGAGTGGTCGGCGATGCCCGCCGCTCCGCGGGGAATCGGCCCGGCTGCGGTCTGGACCGGCAGCGAGGCGATCTTCTTCGACCTCTCCTCCCGCCGCCCGGCGCCGGGACTGGCCTTCGCCCCGGACACCGGCGAGTGGCGCGAGCTCGCCCCCTCGCCGCTCCGCTCCGCCGACGCCGAGGCCGTCTGGGCCGGCGACCGGCTGATCGCCTGGGGAGGGAGGGCGCGCAACGGCAGCGGCCGGGTGCGCGGGGCGGCTTACGACCCCAAGGAGGACGCCTGGTCGGGCATCGCGCGGGCGCCGGTCAGCCTCAACCTCTTCGATCTGGTCTGGACCGGGACGGAGGTGATCGCGTTCGGGTCGAACCTCGATCGCCGGAACACCTCGCCCAGCAGGCTGGCCGAGGGCGCCGCCTACGACCCGGCCACCGACACCTGGCGCAAGCTGCCCGAGCCGAAGCTGACGCCGGGGGCGACCAGCGCGGCCTGGCTCGACGGCAGGCTGATGGCCTACGAGTACTACCCGACCCGCTTTCAGGCATACGACCCCGCGACCGACCACTGGGGCCCGGCGGAGAAGATGCCGCTGGAGCCGAGCGAGTGCTATCCGGCGAGCGTCGTCACCGACGAGCTGTTCGTGGCGTTCTACTGCGGGCAGATCGCCGCCTACGACCCGGTGACGCGCGACTGGTCGCGGGTGGACGGCGGCCTCACCGAGCGGATCCACCGCAGCGGCCGGATCGAGATCCCGGTCTGGCGGTTCTCGCAGCTGGCGGCGCTCGGGGCCACGGCCTACTTCCTGGCGGAGGGCGTGACGTTCGGCAGGAGCGGGGGCGCCCGCTACGGCTTCCCGGAGTCGCCGCACTCGTTCTGGGCGCTGCGTCAGTAGAAGCGGAACCGGAACCTGGGCCCGGCGGCTCCGCGGGAGCCGTCGACGCAGGTCGCCCCGATTCCCGGCCGCCCCGGCGCGTCGGTGATCCGGCAGTCGAAGCGGCCCGCGCGTTCGACCCAGCCGCCGGGGTGCGGCGCGAAGTCGCCGAGGATGAACCGCTCGACCGCCCGGCAGGCGACCTTGCCCGTCGCCTCGATCCGGTGCGAGACCGCGAACCGGCTCGGGCAGGGCCGGAGCGCCTCCGGCGGCCTGGGCGGGTGCCGCCACAGCAGTGCGGCCTCGCGGCAGGAGAGTCCGTCCCTGCCCTCGAAGCCCGATGCGCCCGCCTCGCCGCATTCGCCCGACCCGTAGCTCGAGACGCGGATCGAGTTCAGCAGCCGGACCGCCGCCGCCCGCGCCGCCGGGTCGACGGTGCTCGGATCGAGCCAGACGTGTACGGCGATCCCCCGGCTCCCCTCCCGGAAGTAGACGAGGTGACTCGGCCCGCTGCACTCGTAGGGCGCGAACGTCCGGCGGCCCAACCGGATCCGGTGCGGCCGGCGGGTCAGCCGCCCGGGGTCGACCTCATCGATCTCGACCAGGACTCCCCCGGGGCCGATCCGGTCGATGGCGGCCTCGGGCCTCGCGCAGACACCGAGCGGCCCGCCGCCGGCGAACGGCGCCGACGCGGCGACGAGGAGGGGCGCAGGGTTCCCGGTCGAGACGAACCGGCGCCACGAGCCCGCATCCGCCTGCGTCCAGCCCGAGGGAAGGCGTGCGGTGAGGCCGCGCGACCGAACCTCGGTCCGCTCCGGGCCTCCCCGGCCCGTCTCCGCCGGTGCCAGGCAGCCGGCGATCAGCACGCACCCGGTGAGTGCCATCGCCGCCGCGATTGTTGACGCCGCCCTCATGATCGCTCTACGGTCGCGGGGAAGCCCGAGGTCCAGGGACTTCTGCCGCGGTCCCGCTCGTATCGGTTGGGGAGGTGTACGCAGCGCATCATGGACAGCCTCGGCCCGAGCTATCGCCTGACGGGTGGACCCGGAGGATCCGCCGCGCTCGGTTTCCGGCCGATGCCCTCGAGCCCGCGTCCTGAGCGGTCCGAGCGGCGGCTGGTTCGCGCCGCCAAGCGGGGGTCCCGTGAGGCCTTCGAGGAGCTCTTCCGCATGCACTGGGCACGGGCCCACCGCACCGCCTTCCTGATCGTCCGCGACGGCGCCGCGGCGGAGGACATCGCCCAGGAGTCGTTCGTCGCGGCGCTCCGCCACCTCGACCGCTTCGACGGCCGCAGGCCGCTGGGGCCGTGGCTGAACCGGATCGTCGTCAACCGTGCGATCGACTGGACCCGGACCAGGCGGCTGCGGGCCGAGGTCGGCGCGGAACCGTGGCTCGACGATTGCCGGGAGGCGGCGGTGGAGGGTCCCGACTCGCGGGCCGAGCAGGTGCCGGCCCCGTTGATGGATGCGCTCGGGCGGCTCTCGCCGGAGCGGCGGGCGGTCGTGGTCATGCGGTACCTCCTCGACTACACGCCGTCGGAGATCGCCGATGCGCTCGAGCTGCCGACCGGCACCGTCAACTCGCGGCTGCGCCGGGCGCTCGATCAGCTCGGCGCCGAGTACGGGGAGG
>JAGQUO010000085.1:8892-11183 GCA_020438445.1 Solirubrobacterales bacterium | reverse complement strand
AACTGCTGACGCTCCTTCGAGTACTCGCAGGCGAACTCGAAGGCCGAGCGGGCGATGCCGACGGCCATCGCGGCGACGCCCGGACGGGTCCGGTCGAGCGTCATCATCGCCAGCTTGAACCCCTTGTTCTCCTCTCCGAGGAGGTTCTCGGCGGGGATCTCCGTCTCGTTGAACGTGACGGTCGCGGTGTTCGAGGCCCGCTGACCGAGCTTGTCCTCCTTCTTGTCGATGACGACCGTGTCGTCGCGGGGGACGACGAAGGCGGAGATGCCGCGGTGACCGGCGTCCTTGTCGGTCTTGGCGTAGACGGTGTACCAGTCGGCGTACTGCCCGTTGGTGATGAAGCACTTCGAGCCGTTGATGACGTACTTGTCACCCTGCTTGACGGCGGTCGTCTTCATCCCGGACACGTCGGAGCCGGCGTCCGGCTCGGTCAGGCAGAAGCTCGCGAGCTTCGGCTCCTCGGTGAGCATCCCGAGGAACTTGGCCTTGACCTCCTCGCTGCCGCCGAGGGCGACCGGCGCCGAAGCGAGGCCGTTGGCGGCGAGCGAGGTGCCGATGCCGGAGCAGCCCCAGCCGAGCTCCTCCTCGATCAGACAGCCCGACAGGTAGTCGAGACCGGGCCCGCCGTACTTCTCCGGCGTGTGGGTGTTCATCAACCCGATCTCCCAGGCCTTCTCGATGATCTCCTGGGGCCAGGTGCCGTCCCTGTCGTAGTCCCAGGCGACCTTGCGCATCTCCTTCTCGGCGAAGCTGTGCGCCATCTCCCGCAGGTCCTTCTGCTCGTCGGTCAAGGTGAAGTCAACCACCGTGGATCGCTCCTTAAGTCGTGTTCGAGGGTGATTCGGAAACGGGACGGGGCGCCGATCCGGCCAAACGGGAGCCCGTTGACGCCCGTTTGCGGCCCGTGGCCGAAAACCGATTGACCAATCAGTCAACCGCCCGAAAGGATAGCCCCTGCCGCCGCCGGGCGCAATCGCCGGCGCGCCTTCGGCCGGCTGCGGCTGCGAGGATTGAGGCATGCACAGCGCCACCGAGGCCGCGGAGCTGGTCCGCCCCACCGACACGCTGGGGCTGCCGCTGGGACCGGGACAGCCACCGACCTTCCTCGGCGCGCTCGGCGAGCGCGACGATTGGGAGGACCTGCGCGTCTACGGCGCGCTGCTGGGCGTCGGCACCGAGCTGTTCGCCCGGGACAACGTCCACATGCTCTCCGGCTTCTTCGGCCCGTTCGAGCGGGCGCTGCGCGACGCCGGCTCCGGGATCAGCTTCGCGCCGGCCGACTTCCGCCGCTTCGCGCCGCTGTACGAGCGGCAGAGCCCGCGGGTCATGTGCACGGTCGCCTCCCGCCCCGATGCCGACGGCTGGTGCTCCCTGTCGCTTCACGCCGGCGGCTCGATCGCCGAGCTCAAGCGCGCCGGTGCCGACCCGGAGCGGCTCCTCGTGGTCGAGGCGGCCTCGGGCTACCCTCGGACCAGCGGCCTTCCACCCGAGTACCCGCACCGGATCCATGCCGACGAGGCGGACGTCCTGATCGCGAGCGACGCCTCCCCGCTCGAGCTGCCCGCGCAGGAGCCGACCGACGCGGACCGGTCGATCGCGGACAACGCGGCGGCCTTCATCGGATCGGGCTCGACCGTGCAGACCGGAATCGGCGCCGTGCCGTCGACGATCGCGGCGATCCTCGCCGAAGGCGATTACTCCGACCTCGGGATCCACTCGGAGATGTTCACCGACGGCCTCATGCAACTGCACCTCGCCGGTGCGGTGAGCAACCGCAAGGGCGTCTTCGACGGACGCTCGATCGCGACCTTCGCATTCGGCTCCGATCGCCTCTACGAATGGCTCGACGGCAACGAGGAGGTCGCGTTCCTGCCGGTCGACGTCGTCAACTCGCCGGAGACGATCCGCCGCAACCGGAGGATGGTCTCGATCAACGCGGCGCTGGCGATCGACATCCACGGTCAGGTCGTCGCCGACACGATCCACGGCCGCCAGTACTCGGGCATCGGCGGCTCCGAGGACTTCGCCGCCGGCTCCGGGTTCGAGGTCGAGGATCGCTCGCTGATCTGCCTCCCGGCCACGGTCGAGATCGACGGGGAGCTGCGCTCGCGGATCGTCCCGGCTTTCGAGCGGGGCGCGGTGATCACGACCCCCCGGCACCAGGTCGACGTGATCGTCACCGAGTTCGGCGCCGCCGAGCTCGAGGGCAAGACGGTCCATCAGCGCGGCCTCGAGCTCGCCCGGATCGCACACCCGGACTTCCGCGACGAGCTCGTCGAAGCGGCCGA
>JAGQUO010000085.1:0-8880 GCA_020438445.1 Solirubrobacterales bacterium | reverse complement strand
GGCAACTCGCCGATCTAGGCGGTCGCCGCGATCGAATCGGCGGCTCGCCTGCCGCTCCGGATCGCGCCCTCCATCAGCGCGCTCATCTCGCCGGCGAGGTGCTCCCCCGCGAACGCGACCCGCCCGTGCGGTCGCGTGAGCAGCTCGACCTCGTCCGCCCCGGCGCCGACCGAGTAGGCCGCGCCGACCCAGGGATCGTCGTCCCAGGTCGAGAGCAGCGCCAGGCCGGCGTCGATCTCGAGGTCGGGGCGCAACGCCGCCAGCTTCTCGGCCCAGTGACCGGGCCCGCCCGCGACCCCGAGGTCGTCGAGGGCACGGGGCGATCCGGCGAATGCCGAGACGAGCGGCTGCGCCTCCCCGTCGCGGTCGCCGCTGGCGGTCCACGCCCAGTAGCGGTCGGTGACCGCGAGGGTCGCGCTCACCGGCACCGCGGCGGGCAGCGGGACGAAGAGCTTGGCGGCGTGGCCGTACGGGATCGACGCGAGGGCCGCGGCGGCGCCGCCGTCGATCCCGGCCAGGTCGATGCGGCCGGCGACCGAGGCGGGGACCGCGATCACGCAGGCCGCGGCATCGACCTCCCCCGTCTCCGTTCGGACGACGACGTCCTCGTCACCGGCCTCGACCGCCCGCACCGGGGATCCGAGCCGGATTCGATCGCGCCCGATCGCGTCCGCGAGCCTCTCGGCGAGGAGCTGGTTGCCGCCGGCGATGCCCGGCGCGGGGAGATCGCTCACCCGCGCGAGCAGGCCGAGCTCGTGCGCGGGCACCGAGTCCCCGTCGGCCGCGGCCGAGACCTCCGCCCGGGCCAGGATCGCCTCGCGGGCGCCGGGATCGATGTCGAGCCGCGACAGCAGACCGCGGACGCTCGTCCCCTCGCCCGCCCCGGCGGTCAGGGCGGAGTCGATCGCCGTCACGGCCGCGTCGATCGCCTCGTAGCTCACCTCGACCCCCCGTGGCTCGCGCCTGCCGTAGCGCATGCCCTTGTCCCAGAGCCCGAGCCCGAGCCGGTCAGCGAGAGCGACCACCTCGGTGCAGCCCGGCAGGATGAACTCGGCGCCCATCTCGACGACGGCGCCGTTGCCGAGGGTCTGCGAGTGGACCCTCCCTCCCACCCGGTCCCGGGCCTCGAGGACGACCGGATCGTGCCCTGCGGCCGCGAGCGAGTCCGCGGCGGCGAGCCCCGCCAGGCCCGCACCGACGACGACCACCTTCATCGTGAGCGCGGCGGCTCGGGGCTCAACGGAGCACGAGGCAGTTCTCGGGGTGCCAGCCGAGCCTCACCTTCATGCCCTCCTCCCAGCGATCGTCGGCGCTGGCCGTGTAGGTGGCCTGCTCCAGCGCCACCAGGTGGGCCCCCTGCCCGAGCTCGACCGTGATCTGGGTGTTGACGCCGTGATAGATCCGCGAGACGACCGTCCCGGTCATCTCGACCATGCCCGACTCGATCTCGTCGTCGACCGCGATCTTCTCCGGCCGGACGGAGAGCTGGACGGTGTCGCCGGGATCGCAGTCGCCGGGGATCGGGGCGGGGATCCGCATCCCGGTCCCGATCTTGACCGAGCCGGGAGCGTCGACGACGCCCTCGATCATGTTCGAGATCCCGATGAAGCCGGCGACGAACTCCTCGGTCGGATGCTCGTACACCTCCTCCGGCGGGCCGCACTGCGCGATCCGGCCCTCGCTCATGACGGCGACCCGGTCCGACATCGACAGCGCCTCCTCCTGGTCGTGGGTCACGTAGACGAACGTGATCCCGACCTCGCGCTGGATCTGCTTGAGCTCCACCTGCATCTGCCGCCGCAGCTTCAGGTCGAGGGCGCCGAGCGGCTCGTCGAGCAGGAGGACCGCGGGACGGTTCACGAGCGCGCGAGCGAGGGCGACCCGCTGACGCTGGCCGCCCGAGAGCTCCGAGGGACGCGACTTCGCCCGGCTGCCGAGGCTGACCAGCTCCAGCGCCTCGTCGACGCGGCGGGAGATCTCGTCCTTCGGGACCTTGCGCCGCTTGAGACCGAAGGCCACGTTGTCGGCGACGTCGAGATGCCCGAACAGCGCGTAGCTCTGGAAGACCATGTTGACGTTGCGGCGGTACGGCGGCACGTCCTCGACCGGGTCGCCCTCGAGGAGGATCCGTCCCTCCGTCGGGATCTCGAAGCCCGCGAGCATCCGCAAGGTCGTCGTCTTCCCGCACCCGCTCGGCCCGAGCAGGGAGAAGAACTCCCCGCGCGGAATCGAGAGGTCGATGGCGTCGACGGCCGTGAACTCGCCGAAGCGCTTGGTCACCGACTCGAGCCGGATCGCCTCGCCGGAGTCGGCGGCGTCGGGCTCGGTTCCGCTCACGGTTGCCTGCTCCACGTCATTCCTCCTGTCCGGTCAGGACCTTGATTCCACTCTCCTTGCGCCCGAAGAAACGGGGCAGCAGCACCGCCGCGATGACGGCCGTCAGCGAGACGACCATCATCAGCGTCCCGATCGCGTTGATCGTCGGCGAGACGCCGAAGCGGATCGCCGACCAGATCCTCACCGGCAGCGGCTGGGTGTCCTCTCCCGTCGTGAAGAAGGAGAGGACGAAGTCGTCGAACGAAAGGGCGAAGGTGAGCAGGCCGGCGGCGACGATCGCGGGCCAGAGCTCGGGAACGAGGACGAGGCGAACCGCCTGGAAGCGCGTCGCCCCGAGGTCCATCGCCGCCTGCTCCACCTCGTCGCCCATCGACGCCAGCCGGCCACGAACGACGACGGTCACGTAGGAGATCGAGAACGTGATGTGCGCGATCACGATCGTCCAGAACGAGAGGTGGATGCCGAGCTGGGAGAAGATCAGCAGCGCCGAGATGCCGGCGACGATCTCGGGGGTCACCAGCGGGATCAGCATCAGGACGTTCGCGGCGGGGCTCCAGCGCGTCTTCGCGCGGACGAGGCCGATCGCGAGCATCGTGCCGACGATCGTCGCGATGATCATCGTGATCAGAGCGATCCGCAGCGACACGAACAGCGACTCGCGCAGCGTCGGATCCGACAGGAAGTCGTCGTACCACTGCAGCGAGAACCCCTGGAACGACTGCAGCGACTTGACCGAGTTGAACGAGAAGAGGACGACGACCGCGATCGGGATGAACAGGTAGAGGTAGACCAGCCAGCTGTAGAGCTTGAGGAAGCGCGGACGGTCGAACCCGTCCTCGCGGGCCTTCGCCCTGCGCCTGCCGAGCGGGCCGGTCCCGACGGCTGTCGGAGGGACGCCGGTCACACTCCACCCGCCGAGACCGGATCCCGTGCCTCGCGCGCCGCCGAACGCAGGTAGCCGAGCATCCAGATCGAGAGGAACAACATCATCACCACGGTCAGGGCCGAGCCGAACGGCCAGTTGCTGGCCGCGAAGAACTGGTCCTGGATCAGGTTCCCGACCATGTAGGTGTCGGGGCCGCCCAGCAGCTGAGCGGAGACGAAATCGCCGACCGCGGGCAGGAAGACGAGGACGCAGCCGGCGAGGATCCCCTGCTTGGTCTGCGGCAGCGTGACGTGCATGAACACGCGCGAGGGGGTGCCGAAGAGGTCCTTGCCCGCCTCGATCAGCGATCCGTCCATCCGCTCGAGCGAAGCGTAGATCGGGAGGATCATGAACACGAGGTAGCCGTAGACGAGCCCGCCGATGACCGCGTACGGCGTGTTGACGAACTGGATTCCGGTCTCGGTGAGCCCGAGGTCCTTGAGGGCGTTGTTGACGAGGCCCTCATCCGCCAGCAACGCGACCCAGGCGTAGGTGCGCACGAGGTAGTTGACGAAGAACGGGATCACGAGCAGCGCGATCAGCACGTGCTTGCGCTTGCCTCCGTGGCGGGCGATGTAATAGGCGATCGGGTAGCCGAGGACGAGGCAGAGCGCCGCGGTCGCGACGGCGTAGCCGATCGATCGCAGCAGGACCGGGATGTAGATCGGATCGAACGCGTCCGCGTAGTTGGAGAGATCGAACGCATAGACGGCCCGCCCGAGCTCGTCGGTGTAGCCGAACGAGAGCGCGAGGACGAGGCAGATGGGGATGACGAAGAGCAGCAGCAGCCAGATGCCGCCCGGGAGCAGGAAGCGGGACCAGAAGCCCTTGGCGCTCACGCCGGCATGACCCCCCGGCGAGGGCGAGCGGGGCGAGGCCGAGGACGCAGGAGGCGAAGCGACCTGAGGTCGTGAGCCGACGAGGACGCCGGCATCGCCCCGCTCGGCCCGCCGGTCACGTTGCCTTCACTTCGGTCCATACCTGGTTCCACAGGGCCCGGTCGTCGGGATTGTCGAGGCGGTACTCCATCCCTCCGTCGCCGAGTGCCTCCAGCTTGACGTCGATCGACGGCTCGTCCTTGACCAGGCTCGCGAACGCCTCCTTGCCGCCGTCGACGGGCTGCGGGTAGCCGTTCCACATCACGTTCTGCGCCGCGTTGTCGGGCTGGATGATCCAGTCCATGAACATCAGCGCGGTGCCGGGAGAGCGGGCGGTGATCGGAATGCACATGAGGTCGCTTCCGACCGGCACACCCTCCTTGCAGGTCTCGTAGCTGAAGTCCTCGGGGTTGTCGACCTGATTGCGGACGTTGACGATGTCCCCGTTCCAGGCCTGGTGGATGACCGCCGTGCCGTTGACGAGGTTCTGGGTCGAGTTCGTCGAGATCCCCCGGGCGAACTCCTTCTGATGCAGGAGGGTGTCCTTGGAGACGTCGAGCTGGTTCGGATCGGCCGTGTTCAGGTCCCAGCCGTTGATCAGGTTCGCCTCGCCGATCGCCTCCTGGAAGTCGTCGAGGATGAACATCTTCCCGGCGCCGTCGGGGTTCGTCAGGTCGTTCCAGGAACCGGTCATCCCGCTGACGAGGTCGTTGCGCCAGGCGATGCCGGTCGTGTAGTAGGCGTAGGGGACGGTGTACTCGTTGTCGGGGTCCCACCAGCCGCCGTCGTAGAACGCCGAGATCCCGTCGGCGTTCTTGAGCTTGTCGCGATCGAACCGGTGCAGCAGGCCCTCCTGCTGCAGCCGGTACGCGTACTCGGTCGACGGCCAGATCACGTCGTAGCGGCCACCGGCCCGGAGCTTGGTCACCATCGCCTCGAGGTTGTCGAAGTTGACCTCGTTGACCTCGACCCCGTACTTCTCGCTGAAGCGCTTCTTGATGTCGGGGTCCATGTACTGCGCCCAGTTGTAGATCAGGATGTCGCCGTCGATCTCGGGCTTGATCGCCGCGGTGCTCTCCGGCTTGTCGATCGGGCGCTCGACCGTGCATCCGCCGAGCGCGCCGAGTCCGTAGAGGCCGAGGGCGCCGGCGCCCCCCGCCTGCAGGAGCTGCCTGCGGCTGAGCCGGGAGCCGCTCATGCGCCGACCGCCTCCGCATCGAGCGCGCCGCTGATGCGGGCGCCGAGGATCGACTCGGCGTGCGCGACGAGCAGATCCCCCATCAGCTCAGGCGTGATCGCCGGGTCGCGCAGCGTCATCTGCACCGAGAGCCCGTCCATGAAGGACGCGATCGAGAGCGCCGCGAGGTCGGGGTCCACGCCGGCGTCGAACTCGCCGGCGGCCCGCCCGGCGACGACCACCTCGGCGAACAGCGACCTCCAGACGCGGTCCCGGCGCAGGCGCTCCCGCGCCGCCTCGGGGTCGTGGAGCGAGCGGGCCCAGAGCTCGATCCAGAGATCGATCCGCGGCTCGGCGACCGTCGCATCGATCAGGAGCATGAGCTTCTCGGCCGCGCTCGACGCGGACTCCAGGCGCGCGCCGACGCGCGCCGCGAAGTCCTCCTCGTCCGCGATCAGGGCTGCGGTCAGCAGCTGCTCGCGCGTATCGAACCAGTAGAGGACCGCCGGGGCGCTGGTGCCCGCCCGCTCCGCCACGTCGGCGATGCGCGTGTTCGAGAGCCCGCGCTCGGTGATGACCGCCGCCGCGGCCTCGAGGATCTGCGGCTTCCGCACGTGATCTATCTGCGGTCGCGGACTCACAGCGCCCGATGCGCCCCTTCTCTCCTCGCTCACGGCCCTCGCCGAAAGCTGAACCGTCGTTCAAAGTACCCGGCGGCTGCGCGATCCGCAACCGGCAACCGTTTTCAGGTGAGCAGGCGCTTGGGATCGATGCCGAGGGCGTCGCCGAGGACGCCGGCGACGAGCTCCCTCGCGGCCTCCACGTCCATCGCGGGATCTCCCAGCAGGGCCCTGACGCCGGTCCCGTCGAGAAGGGCGACCCCGAGCCCGGCCACCCGCTCGGGGTCGGTGCCGGCCGCGAACTCGCCGCTCTCGATCCCGGCCTCGATCACGTCGACCATCCAGCGCCGGTAGCGGTCGTACATCCGCGCCGCGACCGGGCGCAGGTCGGGCTCGCGAACCGCTCGCAGCCAGAGCTCGACCCAGAGGACCCACTCGCGCTCCTGGCCGCCCGGGTACGGGAGGCTCTCGCGGATCGCCGCCGCGAGCCCGTCGACGGCGGTTCCCGCCGCGACCTCCTCGCCGAACCGCTCGTCGCCCGCCTGCTCGAACGAGTGGATCAGCGCCTGCTCGAGCAGCTCCTCGCGGGTCGAGAAGTAATGATGGACGAGCGAGGTGGAGGCGCCGGCCCGCTGGGCCACGCGCGCGATCCTGACCTCGTCGATGCCGTCCTCCGCGATCAGCTCGCAGGCGGCCTCGAGAATACGATCGGCTGTCTCGGAGCTCATCCGGACGAGCCTAACCACACCCAAGGAGGTCAGATTGGGATACCGCGTCCTCGAGGCGGATCGGGCGTTCTGGCGCCCGTCGAACCAGATGGGAGTCCAGAACACCGACCTCGCCAAGCAGCTGGAGGCCACGCACCTCGGAGCGCGGCTCTGGCGGCTCGAGCCCGGCCAGGCGTCGACCAGGCACCGGCACATCCTCACCGAGGAGCTCTACGTCCTGCTCGAGGGCACCGGGCGGATCCGGGTCGGCGGCGAGCTGCTGACGCTCGGCCCGCTCGACGCGCTGCTGGTCGACCCGGAGACGGTCCGCCAGCCGTTCAACGACACCGCCGCCGACCAGCTCTGGCTGGTGGTCGGGGCGCCCCCGGAGGCGGCGAACACGCTCGAGATGTCCGCTGAGACGATGGCGACGATCTACCCGGACGGGCCGAAGGCGATGCCGCCCGAGCTCGACTAGCTCAGCCGTCGGCGAGGACGGAGGCGGCGGCATTGCGGCCGTTGGTCGCGATGACGCTGCCGCCGGGATGGGTGGCGGCGCCGCAGAGATAGAAGCCCGGAACCGGGGTCCTGTAGGGGAGCCGGTCCTCCCACATCTGTCCCGGCAGCACCTGCCCCTGGAAGATGTTGCCGCCGGTCAACCCGATCCGCGACTCGATGTCGGGAGGGCCGAGGACCTCGTAGTCGATCAGCCGGTCCTCGATGCCGGGCGCGAAGCCGTCGATCAGGTCGATGAACTGGCGCGCGACCTCCTCGCGCCGCGCATCCCAGTCGCCGGCGGAGAGCTCGTAGGGCGCGTACTGGCCGAACACGGTCATCGAGTGCTTGCCGGCGGGCGCCGGGCTCGGGTCGAAACCCGTCTGCGTGTAGACCTCGGCGAACGCGACGGCGGGCTCCCCCGCCTCGCAGCGCTCGAAGGCGGCCTGGGCGGAGTCGATCCCGTCGGTGAGCTCGATCATCGCCCGGGCCGGCCACTCGGCGCCGTCTGCAGCCGTCCAGTTCGGGAGCTCCTCCAGGGCGGCGTTGAACTTGACGACCGGGCTGCGGACGTCCCAGTCCTCGAGCCGGGTGCGAAACGCCGGATCGGCTGCGCCGATCGCCTCGGCTCCGATCAGCGCCAGCGCCCGCTTCGGGTCCGCGTTCGAGACGACGGCGGCGGCCCGGATCGTGGTCCCGTCCTCGAGCTCGACGCCCTCCCCGGGGACGATCCGCCCGACGGGAACGCCGCAGGCGAGGGTGGCCCCGGCCTCGGCGGCGGCGTCGGCGATCGCGAAGCTGACCATGCCCATCCCGCCCTCGACGTAGGCCCAGTTCGAGCCCTTGCCGTCGAGGTCGCCCTGGTGGTGCATCAGCTTCACCGACGCGGTGCCCGGGTCCTTCGGCCCGGCCCAGGTTCCGATCACGCCGCCGCCGAAGAAGGCGTCGTGGAGGCGCTGATCGGAGAAGTGATCCTCCATGACCTCCGCGATCGAGGCCTCGAACACGAGATCGATCATCTCGCGGCTGCCGCCGAGCATCTCCTCGATCTCCGCGCGGGTCGGAGTCTCACCCTCCCACGAGTCGCGCTCGCCCTTGCGCAGCAGCCTGCGGACGTCGTCGTAGAGCTTCTGATGCCGCCAGTAGCCGTCGATGTCGGCTTTCGAGACGCCCATCGCCTCGAGGTCCGCCTGCGTCCGGGAGTCGTCGACGAACTGCCCGAGCGAGGTGCCGTCGGCGAACGGGATCCAGAGGTTGGGGTCGGCGATCCACCAGCGCAGCCCGCGGCGGTGGAGCTCGAGCTCGTCGATCACCTTCTGGTCGAGGAGCCCGAGCACGTAGGCACAGGGGCTGACGACGAACCGGTCGTCCTCGAACGGGCGCTCGAGGGTGCAGGCGCCGCCGAGGCGTTCGCGGCGCTCGAGCACCAGGACCGAGCGGCCGGCGCGGGCGAGGTAGGCGGCGGCGGTGAGGCCGTTGTGGCCGCCGCCGACGATGACGACGTCCCAGTCCCTTGCGGCGAGCTCGGAGACGGGTGCGGGGAGCCCGACCTCGCCGAGCCGGGCTGCGATGTCGTTCACGCGTCCACCGTCCGCGAGCATATGGCGGCGGCGCCGGCGGCGCTCACGAGCCGGGCAGCTCCGACCCCGTGTCCGCCAGCACGGCCGCCGCGGCATTGCGGCCGTTGAGGGCGATCACGCTGCCGGCGGGGTGCGTCGCGGCGCCGCAGAGGTAGACGCCG
>JAGQUO010000084.1 GCA_020438445.1 Solirubrobacterales bacterium | reverse complement strand
GGCCTCGTCGATCGCTCCGAGCTCCGCCGCCCGTCGCGCGTGTTCCGGATCCGGGTCCCAGCCGGCCACACTCGCGCCGAGCCTGTGGCGCGCTGCGAGCCCGATCGAGCCGCCGATCAGGCCGACGCCGAGGACCGCTATCCGGTGTTGCTGATCGTGATTGTCCGGCACCGGGCGATCATTGCTCAAACTGCGACCGCGACGTCCCGTCCCGCGATCTCGGCCACCCGGCGGACCCGATCCGCGTAGCCGGCGAACTCGCTCGCGTAGAGGGCCTGACGGCCGTCGCAGAGAGCGTTCTCGGGGTCGTCGTGGACCTCGACGATGATGCCGTCGGCGCCCGCCGCGGCGGCGGCCAGCGACATCGGCTCGACCCATTCGCGCCGTCCCGGCGCATGACTGGGATCGACGAGGACCGGCAGCGAGGTCCGCTCCTTCAGTGCCGGAACGGCGAGCAGGTCGAGCGTGAACCTGTAGGCGGGCTCGTGCGAGCGGATTCCGCGCTCGCAGAGGATCACGCGCGGGTTCCCCCCGTCGAGCACGTAGTCCGCGGCCATCAGCAGCTCGTCGAGGGTCGCCGCCAGGCCGCGCTTGAGCAGGACCGCGCGATCGGTCCCGCCGAGCTCGGTCAGAAGCGGGTAGTTCTGCATGTTCCGGGCACCGACCTGGATCACGTCGGCGACGTCGGCGACGTCCTCGAGATCGCGGACGTCGAGCAACTCGGTGACGATCGGGAGCCCGGTGCGCCCACGCGCCTCCCGGAGGATCTCCAGTCCCTCGTGGCCGAGCCCCTGGAACGAGCGCGGTGAGCTCCGCGGCTTGAAGGCGCCACCCCGCAGCATCGCGGCGTCCCCCGCCACGGCGTCGGCGACCGCGAGGGTCTGGTCACGGCTCTCGACCGTGCAGGGGCCGGCGATCAGCGTGAAGCCGCCCGCACCCACCTCGACGCCCGCGACGTCGATCCCGGGGTCGGTGGAGGAGGGTCGGGGGTCGGATTCGGTACTCGTCGGTGGGATGGCCATCTGGGTCGCCTTTCGAACGTTCCGGAGCGAGGACGGGCTCGCGGGTGCACTGAGGATCGATGCTGGGTCCGTCGCCGCCGGGCGGCCGGACGCCTAGGTAAATCGCCAGTAGCGATACGAAAGGCGGGCTGCATGACGGCTGCCCGAGAGGGCGGAACGGGTGGAGGTCATGCGGCTCATCACCGGCACTTTGTAGCAGGGGTCCGTGACCCGCGCAACCGCGGAGGCCTCAGAGCAGCTCGGCGAGGGCGTCGAGGAAGCGGCGGTTCTCCGGCTCCGTCCCGTAGGTGACCCGGATGTGGCCCGGGCCCCCGAGCGGGGTCCCGGCGCGAACGATCACCCCGCGCCGGCCGAGTCCCTCGACGATCTCGGCCTCGTCGCGGTCGCCGAGATCGATCCAGGAGAAGTTGGTCTGCGTCGCCGCCGTCCTCAGGCCGAGGTCGTGCAGCTCGTCCTCGACGCCGATCCGCTCGGCGATCGTCCGCTCGACGCGCGAGATCATGTCATCGGCGTGGAGCAGGGCCTCCGCCCCGGCCGCCTGGGCGAGCGTGTTGACATCGAACGGCTGGCGGACGGCGTCGACGGCGCCCCGGAATCGGGCCGAGCCGAGGGCATAGCCGCAGCGGAGCCCGGCGAGCCCGTAGACCTTGCTGAACGTGCGCAGGAGCACGAGGTTCGGGAACCGCGGCAGGAGGTCGACGGTCGCGTCGGGATCGTCGAGGACCTGCATCTCCACGTACGCCTCGTCGAGGATCACCGTGACGTGGGCCGGGACGCGATCGAGGAACGCCTCGATCGCCGCGACCGGCAGCGCGGTGCCCGTCGGGTTGTTCGGGTTGCAGACGAGCACGAGCTGCGTGGCCGCCGTCACCTCCTGCACCATCGCGTCGAGGTCGTGCTCGTAGGCGTCGTTCAGCGGCACCCTGATCTCCCGCGCGCCCGAGAGCGGTGCCAGCTGCGGGTACATCGAGAAGGAGGGCCAGGCATAGACGATCTCGTCGCCGGCCTCGCAGAGCGCCAGCGCCGCCGCCAGCAGGATCTCGCAGGATCCGTTGGCGACGGCGATCCCGCCCGGCTCGACCTCGAACCGGTCGGCGATCCGCCGGCGCAGCAACGAGGCGTATTGGTCCGGGTAGCGGTTGGAGGCGGCGGCGGCCGTCCCGATCGCCTCCAGCACCGCCGGATGCGGTCCCCACGGCGACTCGTTGGAGGCGAGCTTGATGACGTCGGAGGCCTCGTAGGTGCGCCGGGCGCGATCGATGTCCATGCCGCCCTCGTAGTGGGGCAGCGCGTCGAGCCTCTTCGAGTAGCGGATCGGCATCTCAGGCGCTCACTGCGCGGAGCCGAGGTCCGAGCGGAGCTCCGCCGCGGCGCCCAGATAAACGTGCCCGGGCACGTGGTCGGCGGGTGCGTGGTAGTGCAGCATCGTCCGGATGATCCGTTCCATCGCCCCGGGGACGGCGATCTCGCGGGCACAGAGCAGGGGGACCGAGTCGAGGCCGAGGTTGCGCGCCGCGACCGCGGGGAATTCCGCATCGAGGTCGTTGGTGGCCGTGAAGATGCAGCTGATCATCCTCGCGGGCTCGAGATCGTTGCGGCGGATCAACTCGCGCAACAACTCGTCGGTGGCAGCCAGGATCGACTCGCGGTCGTTGCTCTCCGCCTGCACGGCGCCGCGAAGCGCGTAGACGCGCTCGCCGTTCATCGGTCGCCACCTCTGCCGGGCTCGCTCATCACCCCGCATCCTTCCAGAGCAGCTTCAGCTCCGATCGGGTGAGCCGCCTGGCCTTCCCGCGCGGAAGGTCCCCGAGATCGAGCGATCCGAACCGGATCCGCTCGAGCGCAGCGACGCGGCTTCCCACGCGCTCGAGCATCCTGCGGACCTGCCGGTTGCGGCCCTCGCGGATCGTGATCTCGATCTCACTGCCGGAGATCCGCCGGGCCTCGGCCGGCGCCGTCGGGCCGTCGTCGAGCTCGACGCCGCCGCGGAGACGCTCGAGCTCGGGCTCGCCGATCGGGCGCGCGAGGCGGACCCGATACCGCTTCGGGACGCCGTAGCGCGGATGGGTGAGCCGGTTGGCCAGCTCGCCGTCGTTCGTGAGCAGGATCAGCCCGGTGGAATCGGCATCGAGCCGTCCGACCGGATAGAGCCGGCGCCCGCTGGTGATCAGGTCGGTGACGGCCCGCCTTCGTCCCGGCTCAGATGCCGTCGAGGTCACGTCCAGAGGCTTGTTGAGCATCCAGGTCTCGTGCGGCTCGGGCAGGACCTCGCCGCCGTCGACCGCGACCCCGCTGGAGGGCTCGACGTCGCGGGCGGGATCCGTGACCACCTCGCCCGCCACGGTCACCCGGCCCGCTGCGATCAGCCGCTCGGAGGCGCGGCGGGAGGCGACGCCGCAATGGGCCAGGTACTTGGCGAGGCGCACATCAGCCCCCGCGTGCGTCGTCGACCCGGTGCCCGGCGGCGCGGAGCGCCGCGACCGCGTCGTCAAGGCGATCGCCCGGCACGAGCACCCAGTCGGTGTCGAAAGTGGAGATCGCGAAGATCGGGACGGCGGCGTCGGCGAGCGGATCGGCGATCGATGCGAGCACGCCGGTGAGCCCGTGGTCGAGCGGTCCGGCGACGACCAGCGCCCGCCACCCCGCCGACACCGGGGCCCCTCCGGGGACGGCCTCTGCGTCGCAGACGACCGACGTCTCCCCGGCTGTCGTCACGACCGCGACGATGCCCGCCGGCCCGCCGGTCGCCCACGCCGGTGCGGGCGAGCCGGGAGCGAGCCGGGCGACGGCGAGCGCACCGGGACGGACGGTCAGCGTGCGTCCGGGCACCTCAGGGGGCGGCGCGCTGCTCGCCGGCCCTGAGCAGGCGCTCCCGGAGCTCGGCGGCGTCCTCCGGGGTCGGATCGAAGGCGGAGACGTCGGGCAGGTCCTCCAGGCTCCCGAGCCCGAACAGGCGCTCGAACAGCTCGGTCGTCCGGTAGATGACGGCCCCGAACCGTGAGCGCCCGGCCTCCTCGATCAGCCCTCGCTCGCCGAGGGTCTGGACGGCCGACTCGGAGCTGACGCCGCGGATCCTCGCGATCTCGGGCCGCGAGACGGGCTGCAGGTAGGCGACGATCGCGAGCGTCTCGGCCTGCGCGGCGGTCAGCGGCGGAGTCTTCGGGCGCGCGAGCAGGCGGCGGGCGGCATGCTCGGCGGCCGGCTCGGTCGCCAGCACGAACCCTCCCGCCACCTCGCGGAGGACCAGCCCGCGTCGGCCGGGCGCCAGATCCTCGGCGAGGACGTCGAGGGCGTTGCGGATCTGCACCTCGCCGACCTCGCATGCATCGATCAGATCGCCGACCGGGACCGGGTCCGGGGACAGGAAGAGGAGGGCCTCGACGACGCGGGCCAGCTCGGCGGCGCCCCCCTCGGTCATCTGGCCGCCCCCGAGCCGGCGCCGCGACGCTCGCCGGTGATCTCGATCGGGCCGAAGTTCTCGCGCTGCGACCAGGTCGCCTCGCCCTTCTTGTGCATCTCCAGGAGGGCGAAGATCGTCACGGCCTGGGTCAGCCTGTCCTCCGCACCGAAGGCCTCGTCGAAGTCGATCCGCGAAGCCCGCAGGAGGAGCCCACGGAGCACTTCAAGTCGCAGCTCGAGGGACACCGTCGGCCGGATGTGGCTCGTGTCGACGACCGGCGGCGGCGTCAGCAGGTCGCCGAGGGCGAGGCCGAGGCGCTCCGGGTCGTAGGCCTGCCGGGAGGCCTCCAGCGAGATCCGGCGCAGCTCCGGCGGGAGCGGTGCCGATCGGTACAGGTACGGGCGGTTGTCCGCGAACCGCCGGCTGAGCTCCGCGCCCGCGTCCTTGTAGCGGCGGTACTCGAGCATCCTCGCGAGCAGCTCGTCCGCCGCCTCCTCGGGCCCGAGATCGAGCTCCGGCTCCTCTTCGGCCGGAAGCATCAGGCGCGACTTCAGCTCGAGCAGGGCGGCGATCAGGACGAGGAACTCCGTCGCCGCCTCGAGGTCGAGCTCTCCCTCCTCGTCGAGATGCTCCATGTAGGCGAGGACGATCGCGCCGAGCTCGACCTCGAGCAGGCTGATCTCCTCCCGGAGGACGATCGCGAGCAGCAGGTCGAACGGCCCGGCGAAGACGTCGAGATCGAGCTCGAGGTCGGCGGTGCGCACGGGTCAAAGAGTAGGCGCGGCGCCGGTCGGTGCGGTCGAGGCGGGCTTAGTCTGCTGACCGTGGCCGGCGAAGTCTCCGCAATTCGCGAGGAACTCCGCGCCGCTGCCGAGCCGGATCGGGTGCCCGACCTCCAGCGCTTCTTCCGGACCGGGCCCGGCGGCTACGGCGAGGGCGACGTCTTCATCGGCGTCCGCGTCCCCGCCTGCCGGCGGATCGCACGACGCCATCGGGGGCTGCCTCTCGCCGACTGCCTGCGGCTGCTGCGGAGCGAGGTCCACGAGGAGCGGCTCGTCGCGCTGGTTCTGTTGGTCGACCGGTTCGAGTCCGGGCCGGAACATCGTCGCGAGGTCTATGACGCGTATCTCGCAAGCACGAGCTGCATCGACAACTGGGACCTCGTCGACGTCTCCTGCCCGCGGATCGTCGGCGCCTACCTGCTCGATCGGCAGCGCGATCCTCTCTACCGGCTGGCGGGCTCCGGATCGGTGTGGGAGCGGAGGATCGCGATCGTGTCGACGCAGGCCCTGATCCGCGCCGGCGAGCTCGACGACACCTTCGCACTCTCCGAGCGACTGCTCGGGGACAGCCACGACCTGATCCACAAGGCCTGCGGCTGGATGCTGCGCGAGGCGGGCAAGCGCGACCCCGATCGCCTCGTCCGATTCGTCACCGAGCACGCCCCGGCGATGCCGCGCACGATGCTCCGCTACGCGATCGAGCGCCTCGATCTCCCCACGCGGGAGCGGCTGATGGCGATCCCGCGGCGGCGCGGCTAACGGGGCGCCGCGACTCCCATGGCATCGCGCACGTCGGCGAGAACCGGTGCCGCCAGGGCGGCTGCCTTCTCGGCGCCGGCGGCCAGCGTCCGCTCGAGCTCGGCCGGGTCGGCGCGGAGCGCCGCGTACCGCTCGCGGACGGGCGCCAGATACTCGGCGACGGCGTCGCCCACCGCGGCCTTGAAGTCCCCGTAGCCGCTGCCCTCGAACTCGGCCTCGACCTGCTCGGGGCCGATCCCGCGCACGACGCAGAGGATCTCGATCAGGTTCTCGATCCCCTCCTTGCCACCGCCGGGACCGGCGCGGCGCACCTCGCGCCCGGAATCGGTCACGGCGCTGCGGAACTTCTTGCGGATGCCGTCCGGCTCCTCGAGCACGTAGACGCGTCCCGACTCGCCGCCTGCCGTGGTCGACATCTTGCTGGTCGGGTCCTGCAGGTCCATGATCCGGGCGCCGACGCCGGGGATCCGGTGCTCGGGCACGACGAGGGTCTCGCCGAACCGCTCGTTGAACCGGCGGGCGATCTCGCGCATCAGCTCGATGTGCTGGCGCTGATCGTCCCCGACGGGGACCTCGGTGGCCCGGTAGGCCAGGACGTCGGCCGCCTGCAGGATCGGGTAGTTGAACAGCCCGGCGGAGACGAAGGCGCCCGTCTGCTGCTCGATCTGCTCCCGCTTCGTCTTCCACTGGTGCATGCGGTTGAGGTCGCCCCAGGCCGTGACGCCGCCGAGCAGCCAGCACAGCTCGGTGTGCTCGCGGACGTCGCCCTGCCGGAACAGGACGCATCGCTCCGGGTCGAGCCCGGCGGCGATCAGGATCGCGGTCGTGTCGTGGACGCGTTCTCTGAGCTCGGCAGGGTCGTAGGCGACGGTGACCGCGTGGAGGTCGACGATGCAGTAGATCGCGACCTCGCCGGCGGTCTCGTCGGATGCCTCCTGGCCCTCGACGTACTGGCGGATGGCTCCGATGTAGTTGCCGAGGTGCTTCCGGCCGGTCGGCTGGATGCCGCTGAAGATTCGCCGCTGTCCCGCGCTCACGGGCGGGAAATCTACCCTTCAGCCGAGTCCGTGCACCCCCGCGGCGCGCGCGTCCTCGGCCGCGAGGCCGAGACCGCACGCCTCGAGGACCGTCTGCGGCGCCTTCTCGGGGGAACCGGTGTCGAACGGCGGCTCGGGGTCGTACTCGATCCCGAGCTGGATCGCCTTCGCCGTCTCGGTCCCGGCGATCCGGTCGGCAAGCCTCAACGCCATGTCGATTCCGGCGGACACTCCGGCGGCGGTGACGACCTTCCCGCGCTCCACCACCCGCTCGCCCACGGCGCAGGCTCCGAGCTCGTCGAGCAGCCCCCGTGCGGCCCAGTGGGTCGTCGCGTCGACTCCGTCGAGGACCCCGGCGGCGGCGAGCAGGAGCGAACCCGTGCAGACCGACGTCGTCCACTCGGTTCCCGGGTGGACGTCCGCCAGCCAGCGCACGTACGGGTCGTCGGCATCGAGCATGTGGCGCGTGCCGGCGCCGCCGGGCACGACGACGACGTCGGGGCCTTCGACCTCAGCCAGCGTCCGGTCGGCGACGACGGCGAGCATCCCCTGCTCGGTCCGGACCGGGCCGGCCTGCTGTGAGCAGAAGACGACCTCGGCCCCGGGCAGGCGCTGGAGCACCTCGTAGGGGCCGACGGCATCGAGGGCCGTGAAGGCGGGGTAGATCGGGATCGCTATCTGCATCTCTGCTCCTGCTCGGTCGGGGTCATGCCGCAAGGGGCGGCCGGAAACGGTGGCGGTATTCGCTCGGGCTGGTGCCGACGCGGCGCCGGAAGGCCCGCCGCATCACCTCCGCGCCCGCAAAGCCGCAGCGGCGGGCAACCTCATCCAGCGCGCAGCCCTCGGTCTCGAGCACGGTGCGCGCGCGCTCGACCCGGAGCCGCTCGACGTAGTCGGCCGGGGTGGTTCCGACCTCGCGCCGGAAGACCCGCGCGAACTGGCGCTCGGAGAGATGGACCCGGCCGGCGAGAGTCGCTACGGACAGGTCCTCGGCGAGGTGATCGGGCATCCATCCCTGCAGCTCCCGGATCGGCTCGCTCCGTGCCATCTGCTGCTCGAGCTGGACCGAGAACTGGGCCTGCCCGCCGGGGCGGCGCGCGAAGAGGACGAGCATCCGAGCCGCCTGCAGGGCCGGGCCGGGCCCGTAGTCCTCCTCGGCGAGGGCCAGTGCGAGATCCATCCCGGCCGTGACCCCCGCCGAGGTCGCTACCTCCCCGTCGCGGACGAAGATCGGGTCCCGTTCGACGGTCGCCAGCGGATACAGCTCGGCGAGGCGGTCGCAGCTCGCCCAGTGGGTGGTCGCCCGGCGGCCGTCGAGCAGGCCGGCCTCGCCGAGCAGGAAGGCGCCGGTGCAGACACCGGCGACCCTTTCCGCCCGGGCGGCGAGCCGGCCGACCGCGGCGATCACGCCCGCGTCCCGCATCGCATCGCGCACTCCGAGGCCGCCGGGCACGACCAGGGTCCCCACCTCGCCCTCATGGCCCGCGAGCTCACCGTCGGAGCCCAGCTTCAGCCCCCCGCTCGTCCGCACCGAGCTGCCGGCGGGAGTCAGCAGGACCAGCTCCGGCGGGCGGCTCGCGATCAGCCCGGCGGTGTTGAACACCTCCCAGGGACCGGTCACGTCGAGGGCCTCGACGCCGTCGAAGCCGATGAAGACGATGGGGCTCGCCGGATCCATGCGTCGATCCTGCACCCGATCGCCTTGTCCGTCAAGACCGGTATCCCACGATTTCGGACATACCCCGGGCAGCGGGACTGCCGCTCGATGGCGCGGACGAAAGCGGCACACAATGGCCGCGCAAGATCCTGCCCGGCCGGCATGTTTCGGGCGGAGGCAGCGCGGTATCGTCGAAAGACTGCATCCCATGGCGCGTGCGATCTGGACAGGGACCAGCACGTTCGGGCTGCTGAACGTTCCCGTCAAGCTCTACTCGGCGGTCTCCAGCAAGGCGATCCGCTTCCGTGAGCTGCGCGGAGAGGACGGCTCGCGGGTCCGCCACAAGCGGGTGGCCGAGGCCGACGGCGAAGAGGTCGCATACGAGGACCTCGTCAAGGGCTACGAGATCTCGCCCGAACAGTTCGTGATCCTCTCCCGCGAGGAGCTCGAATCGCTTGATCCGAAGCGCTCGAAGGCGATCGAGATCGAGGACTTCGTCGATCTCGACCAGATCGACCCGATCTACTTCAACCAGCCCTATTACCTCGGCCCGGCGCCGGGCGCAGAGCGCGCGTATGCGCTGCTCGCCGAGGCGATGGGTGAACAGCGGAAGGTCGCGATCGCCCGGTTCGTCCTCCGCAATCGCGAGAGCCTCTGCGCGATCCGCGCCGGCGATGGGATCCTGACGCTCGCGACGATGCGCTTCGCGGACGAGGTCGTGCCGGCCTCACAGCTCGAGGGTCTGCTGGGCGAGGAGCCCGAGACGCCGCCGCGCGAGCAGGAGGTCGAGATGGCCAAGCAGCTGATCGACTCCCTCTCGACCGACTTCGACCCGGGTTCCTACGAGGACGAGTACCGGGCCGAGCTGCTGGCACTGATCGAGCGCAAGGCCGCGGGCGAGGATGTGCTCGCAGCCAAGGCCGAGGCACCGAAGGCGACGAAGGCGCCCGATCTGATGGCTGCGCTCGAGGAGTCGCTCGCCGCGATCAAGGGCGACGAGTTGAGCGGGGGGGCCGAGCGGCAGGCCAAGCGGAAGCCCGCAGCGAAGAAGCCGGCGGCGAAGAAGGCACCGGCGAAGGCGAAGAGCAAGTCGCGGGCGAAGTCCGCGAAGTAGAGATCGACGGCCGCCGGCTGTCGGTTACGAACCTCGACAAGGTCCTCTACCCGGAGGCCGGCTTCACCAAGGGCGAGGTCATCGACTACTACGTCCGGATCGCGCCCGCCCTGCTGCCGCACCTGCGCGACAGGCCCCTGACCGTCGTCCGCTTTCCCGACGGCGTCGACGGCAAGCACTTCTTCGAGAAGAACAGCCCGTCCCACCGACCGGAATGGGTGCGAACCGCGCCGATCGCGGTCGGCAGCCGCAGCGCCAGGATCGAGTTCGCCGTCTGCGACGACCTGCCGACGCTCGTCTGGCTGGCGCAGCTCGCGGCGATCGAGCTGCATCCCTCCCTCGCGACCGTTGCCTCGTTCGATCGCCCGACGGTGCTGGCCTTCGACCTCGATCCGGGAGAGCCGGCCACGATCGTCGAGTGCTGCGAGGTCGCCCTGCGCATCCGCGGGCTCTTCGCCGAGCTCGGGCTCGAGGCCCTCCCGAAGACCTCGGGCTCGAAGGGCATGCAGGTCTACGTCCCCCTGAACGGCGATCTGACCTACGAGGCGACGAAGCCCTATTCACGCGCGGTGGCCCGGGCACTCGAGAGCTCGGACCCCGATCTCGTGACCTCGCAGATGGCGAAGTCGCTGCGTCCCGGCAAGGTCTTCGTCGACTGGAGCCAGAACACGCTCACCAAGACGACGGTCGCCGCCTACTCGCTGCGGGCGCGGACGCTGCCGACGGCCTCCGCCCCGCTCCGCTGGGAGGAGGTCGAGGCGACGTCCGCCGGCGGCAAGCCCGAGGATCTGCGCTTCACCGCCGCCGACGTGCTCGACCGGTTCGAACGGCACGGCGACCTCTTCGCCCCCGTGCTGGAGCTCGAGCAGGAGCTGCCCGCCTCGCCGTAGCCCCCAGGGCGCTAGAGGCGCTCGCGGACCACCGGATTGCGGGCGGCGCCGGCTTCGTCGAGGCGCCGCACCGGTGTCGTGTACGGCGCCTGCCGCGCGACCTCCGGATCCTTCTCGGCCTCAGCCAGGATCGCTTCGACGGCGTCCGCGAAACCGTCGAGCGACTCGCGCGTCTCGGTCTCCGTCGGTTCGATCATCAGCGCCTCGTCGACGAGCAGCGGGAAATAGACCGTCGGCGGATGCATGTTGTGGTCCAACAGGCGCTTGGCGATGTCGAGCGTCCTCACCCCGAGCTCGCGCTTCGCCTCGCTTCCGGAGAGGACGAACTCGTGCATCGGCCGCCGGTCGAAGGCGATCGGCAGATACCGTCCCGCCCGGCCCTCCCGCATTCGCGCGAGCAAATAGTTGGCGTTGAGGACGGCCGTCTCCGACGCCTCGGCGAGCCCATCGCCGCCGAGGCTGAGGATGTAGGCGTAGGAGCGGACGAAGACGCCGAAGTTGCCCTGGAAGCCGCGGAGCCTGCCGATCGTCAGCGGGTGGTCCTCGGAGCCCCTGAGCTCGAAG
>JAGQUO010000083.1 GCA_020438445.1 Solirubrobacterales bacterium | reverse complement strand
GGCCTCGAACGTGTTGTTGTCGTAGACGGTCAGGTTCCCGCCGGGGAGGATCCGTGCGTAGTGCTGGCCACCGAGCGGGTTGCTCTCGGGATCGCCCTCGACGGTCAGCGACGTGGGGGTGGTGGTCCCGCCCAGCTTCCAGACGACGTCGCCGCTGTCGATGTCGATCGCGTAGACGGCGTCGAGGTGGCGGAAGGAGACGATCAGCTCGCCGCCGACCTTCTCGAACGAGTTCATGTGGGCCCAGTCGAAGCCCTCGCGCCCGTCCGGCAGGTCGTACGGGAGGCCGTAGACCCAGCCGCGCCATCGCTGTGGGGTCTGATCGAGGTCGATGTGGTCCTTCGCCTCCCACGACCAGGCGACGGACCCGTCCGGCCTGATCTCCTGGATCTCGGCGTCGATCGGCGTGCCGTTGGTCGCGGGGCCGCCGTAAGCGGTCAGGTCCCGGGTGCCCGCCCGGGCCGGGTAGGAGCCGATCAGGACGTTCCCGTTCGGCAGCGCCTGGAAGTCGTGGATGTCGGCGTTCGCGCCGACCGTCCGCCACGTCTTCACGAGCGTGCCGTCGAGCTCGTGGACCTCGAAGCCCGCCGCGGCGGTGCCGCCCGCCTCGTTCCGCCCCCACGCGAGGTTTCCGTCCGGGAGCAGCTTCGCGTCGCTGGCGGTGCTCGACTCCATCCACCAGACCGGCACCCCGTGGTCGTCGAAGACCGCCACGTAGCGGCCGGCCGGATCGCCGCCCGGGGTCTGCACGTTGCGCGGCATCGTGATGTAGAAGTTCGCGCTCGGGTTGCCGGGGCTCGTCCACGAATAGGCCGGGAAGTTGCCGGGCAGGCAGCGGACGTGGTGGGTACTGAGACCGTCGCCGTCGTCGACCACGAACCTGAAGCTCTCGCCGGCGGCCAGCGGAACCTGCTGGGAGAAGGTGCCGTTGCGCAGCGAGCCGCCGTCGACCGACACCCGCATGCCGGCGGGGGCGGTCACATCGACGGTCACCGGACTGTCGTCGCAACGCGTCACGTAGTCGGAGACGCCGGGGTCGAAGCCGGGATCGAGGGAAGGGGAGGCGGTGATCACGAGCTCGCCGGCCCCGCCTGCCGTGGTCAGCTTCTCGTCCTGGGCGCAGACCGCAACGGTGTCCTCGGCACAGACCCGGTAGTGGTAGGTCGTCCCCGGCTCGAGGCCCGTCAGGTCCTCGGAGACCGGATGGTTGTCCCGGTCGGTGATCTCGAGTGAGCGGTGGGGTGTCGAGGCGCCGTACGCCTTCGTCGGCCCGAACTCGAACCAGTAGTCGATCTCGGGGTCGGCCGGCTCGAAGGCGAAGACGACGCCGTGCACCGTTGCCGTCGTGCCGGTCACATCGGCGGCGGGTTCCGTGTAGCCGCCGGCGCAGCCGGCGAGCATTGCTGCGGAGATCACGAGCGCAGCTGCGGCGCCCCGCACCCTGCCGTCGCGGCGGCACCCACCATGGTCGGCGGCCAGTCTCACCCTGTTCCTCCCGGTCGCGCCCTTCGGACGGAAAGCCCTCCAGACTTCTGCGGATACTCGCACTCGTTCCCGGCCGCGGCAAGCCGGGCGTGATGGATGCGTCGCAGGTAGGCCCTGACGTTCCGGCACATCGGCCGTTCCAACCTGCAGGCCACCCCCTCCGTTCCGGCGGCGTGGCCGAGGAGGCCGCCCCAGGGATGGGGCCGGCCTCCTCCGTACGACGCGCCCGCCCGCGGTCCGAGGCCCTTCAGGCCGTCGCACCCGAGGGTCAGATCGGCCTACTTCACGACCTTGATCTTCCCCTGCATGAACGGGTGGACGACGCAGAAGTAGTAGAGCGTCCTGCCGTCGTTCGCCGATACCCGCCGCGTGTTGTGCTCTCCGGCCTTCTCGGTGTACCAGGAATCGCCGGTCCTGCCGAACGCCTTGTCCCAGCCCTTACGGCCGACCTCCACGTTCGGCTTGTTGACGACGAACGTGCTCGGGTCGAACTCGTGGGCCTTGGCGATGTTCTCGCAGAGAGCGAGCTTCAGGTTCTCGCACTGCTTCATCTCACGCTTGGTGTCCGGGAGCCGGTTCTTCCTCAGCAGCGTGAAGGTGTGAGGACCGACCTTCCCCGGGAAGGTCCGGTTGACGACCTTGAGCCTCTGACCGCGCTCGACCTTCCTCGGGCCCGTGAAGACGAGGCCGTCGTCGTTGACGACCATCTTGATCTTCGCCGTCCCCCCGTGGCCGGGCTTGCTCGAGTCGGCTCCGGAAGCCGGGATTGCGACGGCGCCGGCGCAGACGACGACCGCGGCCGCAGCGGCTCCGATCCCTCGGTACTTGACGCGTTTCATCTCTCCCCCTTTTCGACGGGCACGAACTCGACCGCGGCAGGATAAGCAGCCGGCCGCGCGGCTCGCAAGAGGCAGCGGATGGCCGTCATCGAACGACGGGCGTGCGGCGCGGCCTTCCGCTCCGGCGCCCTGATGGATAGGGTGCGGGGTGGAGGAGGAACCGGGGGAACCGGTCCTCGGGGCAATCAATCCGTGGGGAGGCACCCGCATGACCAAGGTCCGTTTGCTGCTCGTTCTCGCAGCTACCGCAACAGCCGCGCTAATCGTCGCCGGATGTGGAAGCAGCGATTCCGGCGGTGACTCCGGGGGCACCATCATCCGCGGCACCACGGACCAGCCGATCTCCTACGACCCCGCCGGCGCCTACGACCTCCCGTCCTACGACGGGATCTACTCGATGTACCAGAACCTTCTGACCATCGAGCCGGGCGGGAACAAGGCGGTGCCCGATGCAGCCGAGAGCTGCGAGTTCACCGACAAGGACAACAAGGTCTTCGAGTGCACGATGAAGGACGGCCTCAAGTTCTCCGACGGATCGGACCTGACGGCCGAGGACGTCGTCTTCTCGTTCGAGCGCAACGTGGACATCGCCGACCCCAACGGGGCCTCGTCGCTGCTCGCGAACATGAAGAGCATCGAGGCCGACGGCGACAACAAGGTCGTCTTCGACCTGAAGGAGCCGGACGCCACCTGGCCGCTGCTTCTGACGACGGGCTCGTTCGCGATCGTCCCATCCGACGTCTACCCGGCCAACAAGCTGCAGCCGAGCGACCAGGTCGTCGGCTCCGGTCGCTACACGCTCGCCGAGTACCAGCCCGGCCAGCAGACGGTGATGGAGAAGAACGACGGCTACCAGGGCGATTCGCCGGCCAAGAACGACCGGGTGATCATCCAGTACTTCGACAAGGCCTCGCCGCTGAAGCTGGCGGTCGAGAACGGCGACGTCGACATCGCCTATCGCAGCCTGAGCCCGACCGACATCGACGACCTCGACCAGGCCGACGGGGTCAACGTGATCTCCGGCAACGGCACCGAGATCCGGTACCTGGTCTTCAACACGAAGCTCCAGCCGGGCGACGACGACGCCCAGAAGCTGGCGATCCGCCAGGCGGTCTCGCAGACCATCGACCGCCAGTCGATCGCGGACAACGTCTACAACGGGACCGTCCAGCCCCTCTACTCGATGATCCCCCAGGGCGTCGAGTACGCGAACGAGGCGTTCGCCGACAAGTACGGCGAGAGCCCCGACACCGACGCGGCCAAGCAGGCTCTCGAGGACGCCGGCGTGGACACGCCGGTCCCGCTCGAGATCTGGTGGACGCCCTCCCACTACGGAACCGCCTCCGGCGACGAGTACGCCGAGATCAAGCGCCAGCTCGACGAGAGCGGGCTGTTCGACGTGACGCTGAAGTCGACCGAGTGGAACCAGTACTCGACGGCTGCGTTCACCGACAAGTACCCGCAGTACCAGCTCGGCTGGTTCCCGGACTACCCGGACGCCGATGACTACACGTCGCCGTTCTACCTGCCGGACAGCTTCCTGAACATCCACTACGACAACGCCGAGATGAACAAGCTGATCGGGCAGGAGCGGTCCTCCGACGATCCCCAGACCAGGCAGGAGGCATTCGACCGGATCCAGGAGATCGGCGCCGAGGACGCGCCGACGATCCCGATCTGGCAGGCCGACCAGGTCGCTGCTGTCCGTGACGGCGTCAACGGCGTCGAGGAGACGTTCGATCCGTCGTTCATCTTCCGGTTCTGGCTGATCTCGAAGGACCAGTAGGCGGGCCGGGCCCGGCGGGGGCGCGGAGAGCGAATTGAAGGAGTCGAGCGGGTCGAGCGGGCTGCGCACTTACGTGCTGACGCGGCTGGCGCTCGCCCTGCCGACCGTCCTCATCCTCCTCACGGTCGTCTTCCTGCTGATGCGGGTGGCGCCGGGTGACCCGATCACCGCCGCCCTCGGGGCCCGGCTGCCGGCGAAGGAGCTCGAGAAGCGCAAGGAGGAGGCCGGCTACGACAAGCCGATCATCTCCCAGTACGGGGAGTACCTGGGCCAGGTGGTGACCCTCGATCTCGGCGAGTCCGTGACCGACAACCGCTCGGTGACGTCGATCCTCGCCGAGAACGGCAGCGCGACGCTGGAGCTGACGGTCGCCGCGTTCATGATCACGCTGCTGGTCGGCGTGCCTCTGGGGCTGATGGCCGGGCGCTACCGGGACGGTCCGTGGGACGTCGGCGGGCGCCTCTACGGGATCATCATCTACGCCTTCCCGGTCTTCTTCCTGGGGTTCCTGTTCCAGCTGCTGGCTTCGCAGTTCGGCTGGCCGACGTCGGGGAGGGCGAGCCCGCTGGTCGAGTACGACCTCGACTCGATCACGAACTTCTACGTCATCGACACGCTGTTACAGGGTGATTGGAGCGCGTTCTGGGACGTCCTCCAGCACCTCTTCCTGCCGGCCTTCGTCCTCGGCCTGACGATCAGCGGGGTCCTGATCCGGCTGATCCGGGTGAACCTGCTCCAGACCATGCGTGGCGACTACGTCGAGGCGGCACGGGCGCGCGGCGTCAGCGAGCGCCGCGTCGTCATCAACCACGCCTTCCGCAACGCGATGGTGCCGGTCGTCACCGTCGCCGGCCTGCAGTTCGCGATCCTCCTCGGTGGCGCCGTGCTCACCGAGGAGACCTTCAACTGGCCGGGCATCGGCTCCGAGCTCGTCCGCTACCTCAATCAGCGCGACTACATCGCCGTGCAGGGAATCGTCACGGTGTTCGCCGTCGCGGTCGTCATCGTCTCGCTCCTGATCGACCTCGTGAACGCCTTCATCGACCCCCGGGTGAGGTACCGATGAGGCAGCGTCGACTGTCGCGCTGGCTCGCGCCGCTCCGGGAGACGACCGGGGTGTCGCGGTGGATGTTCTGGGCGGGGGTCGTGATCGTCGCCTTCTTCGTGGTCCTGGCGGTGTTCGCGCCGCTCCTGGCGCCCTACGGCTTCGACCAGGTGAGCGATGCGGGGGTGCGATTCCCGAAGCAGGGATCGCCCGACGGGACCCACCCGTTCGGCACGACGGTCGGCAACTACGACGTGCTCTCACGCGTGATCTGGGGTGCACGGACGGCGATCGAGGTCGTCGTCCTCGCGGTCGTCTTCTCGCTCGCGATCGGGGTGCCCCTCGGGCTGTTCTCGGGCTACGTCGGCGGACGGGCGGACCGGGTTCTGGTCCTGATCATGGACGCGCTGTTCGCGTTCCCCTACATCCTGCTCGCGATCGTGATCGCGTTCCTGCTCTCGGACAAGCTCGGGCAGGGCGTGGTGACGGCGGCGGTCGCGATCACGGCCGTCTACGTCCCGCAGTACTTCCGGGTCGTCCGAAACCACGTCATCAGCGTCCGCGAGGAGCCCTACGTCGACGCCGCCCGCGCGCTCGGCGCACCGCGGCGGACGATCGTCAGCCGCTACGTGCTGCAGAACGTGATCCAGAGCGTTCCCGCGCTCGCGACCCTGAACGCGGCGGACGCGATCCTCACGCTCGCCGCCCTCGGCTTCCTCGGCTACGGGATCCAGCCCACCGATGCCGCCGAATGGGGCTACGACCTCCAGCGGGCGATCGACGACGCGGGCGCGGGCATCTGGTGGACCGGGTTGTTCCCCGGCCTTGCGATCGTCGCGCTGGTCACCGGATTCACCCTGCTCGGCGAGGGCCTGAACGACGTCATCAACCCGCTGATCCGCGCCCGCAGCACCGCGAAGCCCGAGATGCCGGGTCGAACCGGCGGCGAGGGGGAGGAGGCGATCCTCTCCCTCGACCCGGCGCCCGGAACCGACCGGCCGAGGGGACCATGAGCGCACACGAAGACGATCCGATCCTCGACGTCCGCGATCTCCGTGTCTGGTACGGCACCGGCGGGGACCCGGTGCGCGCCGTCGACGGTGTCAGCTTCCAGATCGGAAGGGGCGAGACGCTCGGCCTCGTCGGCGAGTCCGGATGCGGCAAGTCGACGCTGGGGCGCGGCGTCCTCGGGCTGCTGCCCGACGCGGCGGCCGTCACCGGCTCCGTTCGCTTCGACGGTCGCGAGCTCGTCGGGGCTCCGGCGGCCGAGGTGCGCGATCTGCGCGGCCCGGAGCTCGGTCTGATCTTCCAGGAGCCGATGACGCGGCTCGATCCGCTGCAGACCATCGAGGCGCACTTCCGGGAGGCGCTCAACACCCATCGCCCCGAGCTCGGCAAGGAGGAGGTGCGCCGGCGCTCGCTCGAGGCCCTGGCCGGCATGGGGATCCCGAGGACGAGGTTCGGGCAGTACCCGCACGAGTTCTCCGGCGGGATGAGGCAGCGGATCATGATCGCGCTCGCACTCGTGCTCGAGCCCAAGGTCCTGGTCGCGGACGAGCCGACGACGGCTCTCGACGTCATCGTCGAGGCTCAGATCCTCGGGATCCTCGCCGACCTCAGGCGCAACTTCGACACCGCGATCCTGCTCGTGACGCACAACCTCGGGATCGTCGCCGAGGCGTGCAACCGGGTCGCGGTCATGTACGCGGGCGAGATCGTGGAGGAGGGCGACGCGCGCGAGCTCTTCGCCGAGCCGGCCCACCCGTACACGCGGGAGCTGTTGCGGGCGACGATCTCGCTCGAGACGACCGGGCTCAACTACATCCCCGGGGCTCCGCCGAGCCTGATCGACCCGCCGCCGGCCTGCCGCTTTCACCCGCGTTGCCCGAGCGCGATGCGGGTCTGCGCCGACCTCCATCCGATCGAGGTCAGGGCTCCGGCCGGTCAGCGGGTCTCGTGCTGGCTGCACGGCCCCGAAGGGCAGATCCCCGCCGGCGGGCGGGAACCCCTGGAGCGGCGCGAGTTCGCCGAGGCCGAGGAGGCGTGACGGTGCCTCCGCAGACACCCGCGACGAGCGGCACGACCGCCGACAGCCTGCTCGAGGTCCGCGACCTCCACACCCGTTACTCGGTTCGCGGGTCCTTCTTCGACCGCCTCAAGGGCCGCGAGAGCGGCTCGGTCCATGCCGTGGACGGGGTCACGCTCGACCTCCGCCACGGCGAGGTGCTCGGGCTGGTCGGGGAGTCGGGGTCGGGCAAGACGACGCTGGGGAGGACCCTGCTCGGCCTCGTCGAGGCGAGCAGCGGGTCGATCCGCCTCGAGGGCGAGGAGCTGACCGGGCGCAGCGAAGCGGAGATGCGCCCGCTCCGGCGGCGGATGCAGATCGTCTTCCAGGATCCCCATGCTTCGCTCAACCCGGCGATGACCGTGGGCGCGCTCGTCGCCGACCCGCTCCGCTTCCACAAGCTGGCCTCCGGCAGGGAGGAGCTGCGGGCCAGGGCGAGCGAGGCGCTGGAGCGGGTCGGCCTGGCACCGGCCTCGGAGTACCTCGACAAGTACCCGGCCGACCTCTCGGGGGGACAGAAGCAGCGCGCCGTCCTCGCCCGCGCGATCATCCTCGGACCCGACGTGCTCGTCGCCGACGAGCCGGTCTCGATGCTCGACATGAGCGTGCGGGCGAAGATCCTCGAGCTGATGCTCGAGCTCAAGGACGAGCTCGGGCTCACCTACATCTACATCACCCACGACCTCGCGACGGCGAAGTTCTTCTGCGACCGGATCGCGATCATGTACCTCGGCCGGATCGTCGAGCTCGGCCCGGCCGCTGACATCTACGAGCATCCGCAGCATCCCTACACCGCCGCGCTGCTGAAGGCGATCCCCGAGCCCGACCCCCGCCGGGCGGTGGCGCGCGATCTGCCGCGCGGTGAGGTCCCGGACGCCGTGGTGCCGCCGCTGGGATGCCCGTTCCACCCTCGCTGCCCGCGGGCGTTCGAGGTCTGCGGCTGGGAGTCGCGGGACCTGCGGACGCTGCTGGAGGAGCGGTGGACGAAGCTCGACCAGGACGCCTACGAGCGCGAGCGTGCTCTGGTCGGTGAGCTCGATGACCTCGATGTCGCCGAATCCGAGGCGTTCCTCCCGGCTGCGGACGGCGGATCCGGCGAGGAGGCGGCCGGGGTGCTGGAGGCGATGCGAGCGGATGCGCCCGCCGACCCGTTCTGGAGCGGGGTGGCGAGCACGAGCGTCGAACCCGACGGCGTGCGCATCGGGTTCCACACCCCGCGGGAGCCGCGCGACCTCGAGGTCGGCCGCTCGGTCGTCAACTGCCACCTCCACGATCCGGGTGCGATCGAGCTCGCGGAGCGGCTTCGGCGCGGTGAGCCCGAGCCGGAGCCCCCCGATGCCGGCGCGGACGCCGGTTAGCGCCGGGTAGCGAACGCGCGGACCATCGTCTCGCCGAGGATGCGCCCGGCGTCGTCGACGCTCAGCCGGCCCTCGTTCATCTCCGTCGCGGTGGCGATCGCAAGGGCGTTGATCGTCGAGACGATCCACTGGGTCGGGAGCCCGGGGTCGATGTCGCCGCGGTGCTGGGCGGCCTCGACGAAGTGGCGCACCGGCTGATTGGGATCGGTGGTCGACCTGTTGATGACGCCCTCGCCGAGCTCGCGGACCCCGTGCAGGAACCGGAAGCGGTCCGGAATCGTGATGATCGCCGGGCCGAGGGCGCGCAGGGTCTCGGTGGTCGGCCGCCCCTCCTCGATGACCGAGGAGGTGACCTCGCGGGCTTCCTCGATCACGCGCTCGAAGAGGGCGAGGATCAGGTCGCTGCGGGCGGGGAAGTGGCGGTAGACGGTCGTGCGCCCGAGCCCCGATCGCTCGGCGATCGTGGCCATGCTCGCGTTCGGGTCATCCGGCAGGATCGCGAGGGCGGCTTCGATCACCGCTTCGCGGTTGCGGCGGGCGTCCTTCCTCTCATGCGTTTCGGGCTCCATCTGCGCTGTCCGTCGAACCGGATCAGTATTGTTCCACTTCTGGCGCTCGGTGCTGATCCCCCGAGGCACCGAGCGCCTCTTCCTTGCAGGGCTCAGCGCTCGATCGTCAGCAGGCGGTCGACCCTGACGTCGCGGCGAACGGTGCGGGAGCCGTCCGGCCAGATCACGACGAGCCTCCGCAGACGCTCGATTCGCCCGAGCCCCCAGTAGAGGCGGTAGTGGCCGGACGACTCGTGCGAGCCCTCGCTCTCGCCGACCCAGCGGGCGAAGCGCCGGTGCCGGGCCACCGCCCGGACCTCGGCGCCCACGGCCTCGCGGTTGCTGCGCGATCCGACGAGGTCGACCTCGAGCCAGTGCGACCGGCGGAGGTTGGCGGGCGGGACGCTGAGACGGGCGTCGAGCACCTGCTCGGGAGCGAACTCACCACGGGCCCGGCTCGTGAGCGGCTCGCGGCGGCCGTCGCCGTTGAGGTCCGGCCACGAGACGGTCGCGACACCGATCCTGCCTTCGGGTGGCGGCGGATAGCGGAGCCTGCCGGTGCGCCGGTACCGGTTCCGGTCGCCGTCGTACTTCATCAGGCCCTGCGGGACGAGGTCGAGATCGAGGTCGCCGTCGTTGTCATAGTCGACCCAGCCGGCGGCGGCCGAGCCGCCCCCCGGCAGCCCGATCCGCCGCGGATCGCGCGGACGCAGGCGCCCGCCGTCGTTGCGGAGGATCGTGTTCGCTCCGATGCCGGCCACGAAGAGGTCACGGTCGCCGTCGCCGTCGTAGTCGGCGGAGGCGAGGGCACCGATCGGCCCGCCCCCGGTCAGCTGCAACCGCTGGGCGGCGCGCCAGCCGCCGGGGCCGGCACGCCAGACGGTCACGGCTCCGGTCGCGGCCGCGACGATCTCCGGCCGCCGGTCGCCGACGAGGTCGAGGGCCCGGTAGGCATCGGCGGGTCCGGGTGGCCCGGCCGTGGTCGTGAAACCTCCGTGCCCGTCCCCGAGGTGCACCAGCGGACCGCGCCCCTCGCATGCCTGGAGGATGTCGAGGCCGCCGTCGCCGCCGAGGTCCGCCACCTGCACGCCCCGTCCCCGGCAGTCCCCCTTGGCGAGTCCGCTCCGGTCGACTGCTTCGGCGAACCCGCCGGACCCGGTGGCGAGCAGGAGCTCGTCGGTCTGCCTGCTCGTGAAGTACGGATCGCTGATCTCCCCGCCGAGGCCGCCGGAGGAGACGAAGATGTCGGTGCTGCGGTCACCGTCGAAGTCGGCGAACCCGAAGCCGTGCCGGTCGCGCAGGCTGAGCTCGAACTCGCGGTCCGCCGCCGGGACGGCGTCGGCGCCGACCCTGATCGAGCCCGGCGCGATCGGGGGGTCGACGGCAACCTCGATCGGCAGATCGAGATGGTCGGCGACGACGTCGATCGCGGCCCCCGGGCCGGCGTCGAACTCGAGGATCGGAAGGCCCGTCGCGCTGGTCCCGGTCGTGGCGGTGGCGCCCTCGGCCCGCTCGACGGTGATCCTCTTCGCGGCGAAGGTCAGCTCTCCCGAGGCGCTCGCTCCCGACGTCCGGATCCGCAGTGGCTCTCCGGGCTCGTCACGGTGGGAGGCGAAGATGTAGAGGCCGGGCTCGGTCCGGTCGGGAGCGCGGAACAGGTCGTCGAAGCCGGGAAACGCCGGTGTCGGGCCGAGGCCGACGGCGGCTCCCCGTTCGATCAGGCCGCCGGCACCGTCACCGGAGAGCAGGCTCGACGGGAACTTGTGGTTGGTCGTGAAGACGTCGAGCCGCCCGTCGCCGTTCCAGTCCGCGACGCCGAGGTCGAAGAGCTTGCGGGCGGCGAAGCCCGTGGTGTCGATCGGCTCCCAGCTCGCCGCCCGGGCAGGGGGCGAGCCGCCCGCGAGGACGATCACCAGGGCGAGGGCCGCCATCCGGCTCAGGAGCTGGAGCACCAGGCAAGAGCTAAGCACGCCGGCGAGCCCACCGCTGCGGTATCGCCTGCGCTCAGGCGCTAGATTTCCCGGTCCCGCGGCTGTGGCGGAACTGGTAGACGCGCGGCGTTCAGGTCGCCGTGTCCGCAAGGACGTGGGGGTTCGACTCCCTCCAGCCGCATCGAAGGGCACCGCT
>JAGQUO010000082.1 GCA_020438445.1 Solirubrobacterales bacterium | reverse complement strand
GTCGTGATCCCGCTGATCTCGGGAGCGCCACCGGTCGGGTTGTCCTGCGCCTCCTTGACGGCCTTGTCGATCCCTTCGACGCCGGCCAGGTAGGTCTGGACGAAGCCGTTCGGGACGCCGGGCAGGACCGAGCGCTCGATCGCGTACTTGACATCGGCCGAGGTCACCTCACGACTGACGGGCGGCGAGAACTCGATGCCCTGGTTGATCGTGTACGTGATCGTCTTGCCGTCCTCGCTGACCTCGGGCTTGTCCTCCGCCAGGAGCGGCGTCGCCTCCTCGATGTCGGCGGGCGCATATGCCTCGAGCGGCGACTGGGTCGCGCCGGTGATCATGAACGTCCACTGGTAGTAGGCGGCGCCCGGATCGATGTAGTCGACGTCGGAGGCGGCGACCACGCTCAGCGCGCCGCCCGACTGGGCATCGGAGGGCGCCTCGGTCGGCGCCGCGAACTGCTTCGCGGCGTCATCGGCCGAGCTGCTCGAGCTCGTGCTGTCGCTGCCGCCACACGCCGCGATGGCGATGGCCGCCGCCACGAGCAGCGTTCCGGGTATGAGGACCCGGAGAACCTTCATTCGCATCGTCTTTCCTTTCGATTTGGACGAGTTGATGTTGCTCATCTCTATTGCGGAAATCTCCCGTCAGCTGCGTCGCTTGCGCGGGTTGAGGGCGTCCTGCATCGCGTCGCCGACGAAGTTGAAGGCGAGGACGGTGAGGACGAGGGCGATGCCGGGGAACAGCATGTACCACCACGCATCGGCGAAGACCGGGGTCGCGTCGGCGATCATCTGCCCCCAGCTCGGCTGGTTGGTGACGCCGATGCCGAGGAACGACAGCGCGGCCTCGTAGAGGATGACCTGCGGGATCAGGATCGAGGCGTAGACGATGATCGGTGCGGTCAGGTTCGGAAGGAGCTCGCGGAAGACGATCCGCATGTCGGAGGCCCCCATCGATCGCGACGCCTCGATGAACTCCTTCTCGCGCAGCGACAGCACCTGTCCGCGGACGATCCGCGCCATGTAGGTCCAGCTCGTGAAGGCGATGACGAAGATGACGACGCCGAGCCCGGGCTTGACGAGCCCGCCGAGGCAGCCGGAGCCGCCGCCGTTGGTCTGAGCCAGGGTGCACGCGGCCGCGAGGCCGGTCGCCAGCAGCAGGTAGGGAATCGCGAGCAGGACGTCGACGAAGCGCGAGATCAGCGTGTCGGTCCAGCCCCGGTAATAGCCGGCGAGCAGTCCCGCGATGACGCCGAAGATCGTCGCCAACAGCGTCGCGGCGAAGGCGACGATCAGGGAAACGCGGGCCCCGTAGATGGTCCGGCTGAAGACGTCGCGGCCGAGCTGATCGATCCCGAACCAATGCTCCGACGACGGGCCCGTCGGCGTCGCGAAGAGCGGGTCGAGAGCGTCGGTGTCGCGGGCATCGGGATCGGGCGCGCCGAGCGCCGAGACGATCAGCGGGGCGAAGACGGCGACGAGGATGAGCAGCCCGATGAAGATCAGCGACCACATCGCGAGCCGGTCCTCCCGGAACCGGTCCCAGAACAACCGGCCGGGGGATTTCGGAGGAAGCGTGAAGTCCGACTCGACGAGTTCGGCAGAGGCGCCGATCGGCGCCTCCCTCTCTTCACGAAATTCACTCGCTTCCAAGCTGCCCCACTTGGCTCGGGTTGACCTGTCAAGGGCGTCTCCGCCCTCCCTGTATGCGGCTCAGAGTAGCGCTTACACAGCGCGATTCAGTGCCTCGCCACCCGCGCGCACTACCCCTTGCGCCGAGGAGCAAACGGAGAATCCGATCACTCGGCCGTCCCGAAGCGGCGCCCGAGGAAAGCGGCGATGTCCTCGATTGCGCCCCGCGAGGTTCCGAGCAGCGTGGCGAAGAGCTGGAAGTCGTGGAACATGCCCGCGAAACGCTGGAGCTCGACCTCGACGCCCGCCGCGTAGGCACGGTCGGCGAACCGGGTCGAGTCGTCGAGGAGGATCTCGTCGGTCCCGACCTGGACCAGCGTCGGCGGCAGGGTCCGCAGCTCAGCGAACAGGGGTGAGATCCTGGGATCGTCGAGATGGAGCCCACCGGCGTGGTTCCGGGCCGCCGCCGCGAGCGCTTCCCGCTTCAGCATCGGGTCCCGCCTGCCGACGAGACCGACGCTGGCACCCGAGAGCGAGAGGTCGAGCCAGGGCGAGATCAGGACCAGCGCCGCAGGGGTCGGCAGTCCCATCTCGCGGACCGAGCGGACGGTCGAGACCGAGAGGCCACCGCCGGCCGAGTCGCCGACGATCGCAGTCCGGCGCGGGTCGTGACCGAGCTCGAGCACCGCCCGGTAGGCGGCGAAGACGTCGTCGGTGGGAGCCGGCTGGGCGTGCTCGGGCGCGAGGCGGTAGTCGGGCAGGTAGACGTCGGCGCCGGTGGCGACGGCCAGACGGGACGCGAAGCCCGCATACATGTCCCCGCCGCCGATCTCGAACGCCCCGCCGTGGACGTAGAGGATCGCGTCGCGGCCGCTCGGGTCGACCGGCCCGAGCGCGGCGGGGTCGGCCTTCCGCAGGCGCAGCATCGGCATCTCCCCGATCCAGATCTCGCTGCGCTCGACTCCGCGCGGACCGCCGACCACCTTGGTGATCGCGGCGATCCATCGCCGCTGGAAGCCGATCGGCAGGCGCGAGCCGAGCACGGGCCGGACGAACAGCCGCAGCGAGAGCCGGCTCAGCGATGCGAGGAGCTTCTCCACTCCCGGGACCATATGGGGAACGACCCAGCGGCCAACGGCCCGCTCGCACACCGACGCTCGAGGGCACGCACGCCGCCGGACACCGAGGAAGCGGTTCTGGCGGCGGGAGCCGGGCGAATGGCCTCCGGTGGGAGCCCTGCGAACAGGGCACTTATCTCTAGGATGCGAACGCAATGGAGCAGGTCGCATTCTTCGCCGGCGCCATCGGCGCACTCGGAGGCGCGATCGCAGTCATCCTGCTTCGCAACCCCTTCTACAGCGTGCTCGCCCTGGTCGTGCACCTGTTCTCGCTGGCGGGGCTGTTCCTGCTGCTCCACGCCGAGTTCGTCGCCGCCGCGCAGGTCGTCGTCTACGCCGGCGCGGTGATGGTGCTCTACGTGTTCGTCGCCGCCTACGTGGGCGGATTCGAGGAGCCGCTCTGGGACGCCATTCCCGGCCAGCGCATCCTCGCTCCGCTGATCGCGGCGGCGCTCTTCGTCGAGCTCTCGATCGCGGTGCTCGGCTCCGGCCTGAAGTCGCTCGGGACCGAGGGAGAGACGATCCCGGTCGGGTTCGGGTCGCCGGAGGCGGTCGGCAGGCTCCTGCTGGAGCGATTCCTGATCCCGTTCGAGGCGGCGTCGCTGCTGCTCCTGATCGCCGCCGTCGGTGCGGTCGTCCTGGCGGCCCGGCGCCCGGAGCCGGGGCGGGTCGAGGGCGAGGGCTCGGCCTGATGGACACGACCTGGTACCTCGTCCTCAGCGGCCTGCTGTTCGCGATCGGCGCCGGCGGCGTCCTCGTCCGCCGGAGCCCGCTGGTGATCCTCCTCTGCCTCGAGCTGATGCTCAACAGCGCGAACCTCGCGTTGCTGGCCTTCGGCCGCAACCTCGGCAACGCCGACGCCCAGATCTTCGCGATGATCGTGATGGTCGTCGCGGCCTGTGAGGTCGTCGTCGGCCTCGGCCTGATCGTCGCGATGTACCGGCGCCGGCTGGCGCTCGACGTCGACGAGTCGAGGGGGCTGCGAGGGTGATCTCGTGAGCGCCACCACCTACGCCTGGCTGGTCCTCGCCTTCCCGCTCGCCGGCTCGATCCTGATCGGCCTCCTGTTCCGGGTCCTCCCCGTGAAGGCCGCGGGCGCGATCGGGACGCTGGCGATCGCGGCGGCCTTCGCCTGCTCGATCGCGGCGCTGGTCGCGATGCTCGGCCATCCCGCCGAGGAGCGCGAGTTCACGAGCACCCTCTACGACTACGCCGGGGCCGCGGGGATCCCGTTCGAGCTGGGGATCTTCGTCGACCAGCTCTCGGTGTTCATGGCCCTGGTCGTCACCGGCGTCTCGATGCTGATCCACCTCTACTCGTTCGCCTACATGGGCGGCGACGCGGGCTACCGGCGCTTCTTCTCCTACCTGAACTTCTTCGTCTTCTCGATGCTGCTGCTGGTCCTCGCCGGCAACTACGTGCTGCTGATCGTCGGCTGGGCGTTCGTCGGCTACGCGTCATATGCGCTGATCAGCTTCTGGTACCGGCGCAGGACCGCGACCGCCGCCGGCATGAAGGCCTTCGTGATCAACGTGATCGGCGACATCGGCCTCGTCTTCGCGGCGATCCTGCTGATCAAGGAGCTCGGCGTCAGCGACTACACGTCGGTCTTCGAGAAGGCCCCCGAGGCGTTCACGACCAACGAATGGACGATCGTCGCGATCTGCCTGCTGCTGATGGTCGGCGCGTTCGCGAAGTCGGCGCAGATCCCGTTCCACACCTGGCTCGCCGACGCGATGGAGGGCCCGACGCCGGTCAGCGCCCTGATCCACGCGGCGACGATGGTCACCGCGGGCGTCTACCTGATCGGCCGTTCCTACCCGCTCTTCGACCTCGCGCCCACCGCCGCCGACATCGCCGCCTTCGTCGGCCTCGCGACCCTGCTGATGGCCGCGACGATCGCGCTGGCCGTCACCGACCTGAAACGCATCATCGCCTTCTCGACGATGAGCCAGATCGGCTACATGATCGTCGGCGTCTCGATCGGCGCCTACAGCGCCGGGTTCTTCCACCTGATGACGCACGCCTTCTTCAAGGCGCTGCTCTTCATGTCGGCCGGCTCGATCATCTCGGCGATGGCCGCGATCCAGGACGTCGATCGGATGCGCGGTTTCCGCCGGGCGATGCCGTTCACCTGTGCGGTGCTGATCTGCGGCGCCCTCGCCCTCGCCGGGTTCCCGGGCACCTCGGGATTCTTCAGCAAGGACGAGATCCTGTCGTTCGCCGCCACACGCGGGGGCATGTACTGGATCTTCGCCGTCGGCGGCTACATCGGCGCGATCCTCACGGCCTTCTACTCCTTCCGGATCGTCTTCCGAGTCGTCTACGGCGAGCCCTGCGAGGAGGCGAAGGAGCTCGAGGGCGGGCACCTGCATCACGCCGACCCGGTCAACCCGGCGACGGGCGAGAAGGAGGACTACGAGGTCGGCTTCCCGGGCGAGGCGCACCACATCGCCGAGCGCGAGTGGCCGATGAAGGTCGCGATGAGCGTCCTCGCGTTCGGGGCGCTGTTCGGCGGGTTGATCCAGATCCCCGGGGTCACCGACGTCCTCGAGAGCTTCCTCGAGCCTGTCTTCGCGGCCTCGCCGATCGCGAGCACCGTCCACGTCTCGACCACCGACGCGTACATCGGGATGACCGTCGGTGCGATCTGCTCGCTGCTCGGGATCGGCGCCGCCTACTACATGTACATGGTCGCGCCCGGCTCGACGATCCGCCTGCGCGACCGCTTCCGGCGCGCACACGACTTCCTCTTCAACCGCTGGTACTTCGACGAGCTGCTCGACGCGGTCGTCTACAGGCCGGTCGTCGCCTGCGGCCGGTTCGCCAACGACACGTTCGAGCGGCTCGTCGTCAACGGCATCGTCCGCGGCACGAGCGGTGGCGTCTCCGGAGTCGGCGACATCGTCAAGACGGCGCAGTCCGGATTCGTCCGCTTCTACGCCCTGCTCGTCATCGGCGGTCTCGCCGCGATCGGCCTCTACTTCCTGCTGGCGGCGTCGTGATGCTGACCTGGATCGTCTTCATCCCCGTCGCAGCCGGGCTGATCGGCTTCCTGATGCCGTCGCGGGTCGTCGGCTGGTGGGCATTCCTCGGCTCGCTCGTCTCGCTCGGGCTCGCGATCGCGCTGGTCGCCGGGTTCGACTCGGCAGGCGGCACGCTGCAGGACGTCGTCGACGAGAGCTGGATTCCCCAGCTCGGGGTCCGCTTCCAGCTCGGAGTCGACGGCCTGAGTCTGTTCCTCGTCCTGCTCACCTCGCTGCTGTGGACGGCGACGACCCTGTGGTCGGCGCTGCAGCACCCGGATCGGGCCCGGAACTACTTCTTCATGCTCGGGCTGGCGCAGACGGCGACGCTCGGAGCATTCCTGGCCCAGGACCTGCTCCTCTTCGTCCTCTTCTTCGACCTGATGCTGATCCCGTTCTACTTCCTGATCGGTCAATGGGGCACGGGCGACCGGGTCCGGGCGACGATCAAGATGATCATCTACACCCTGGTCGGCTCGCTGCTGATGCTGGTCGCCGCGATCGCGACGGCCGTGCTCAGCGCCGACTCGATCGGCGGGGTGACCTTCTCGATCGAGATCCTGCGACAGGTCCCGCTTCCGACCGGCAGCCAGTACTGGATCTTCGCCTTCTTCTCCCTCGCCTTCCTCGTCAAGATGCCGGCGTTCCTGGTCCACGGCTGGGTCGCCGACGCCTACAGGGCGTGCCCGCTTCCGGTGCTCGTCCTGCTCGGAGGGGTGCTGTCCAAGGTGGCCGCCTACGGATTCCTGCGGATCGTGATGCCGGTGTTCCCCGACGCCGCGGTCCACTTCCAGGACGTCCTGCTGATCATCGGCGTCGCGTCGATCCTCTACGGCTCGGTGATGGCCTTCAGCCAGACCGACGTCAGGCTCATCGTCGCCTACTCGTCGATCGCCCAGATGGGATTCATCACCATCGGCATCTTCAGCCTGAGCGGCGCCGGCGGCGACGGATCGGTGATCCAGATGGTCAACCACGGCCTCGTCGTGGCGCCGGTGTTCCTGATCATCGCGATCCTCGCCGAGCGGACCGGCACCGAGGACATCCGAGAGATGGGAGGGATGGCCAGGCATGCACCGATCCTGGCGATCCTGTTCGTGATCGTGACGATGGCCCTGCTCGCGATCCCGGGCTCCGCCAACTTCGTCGGTGAGTTCTTCATCCTCAAGGGCGTCTTCGAGACCAAGGTCGCGATCGCCCTGATCGCGTCGATCGGCATCGCCCTCGCCGCGTTCTATGCGCTGCGGATGTACCAGCGGACGATGCACAACCGCGAAGCCGCCACCGAGGTCTCGCGCGAGATCACGTTCCGCGAGGCGGTCGTCGTCCTGCCACTCGTCCTCTGCATCGTCGGCCTCGCCCTCTACCCGGGGCTGATCACCACCCGCGGCCAGGACGCCGTCGATCGCAGCCTCGCGGCCGTCAACCCCGATCCCCAGCCGGCACCCGAGGCCGCGGCCGCGGCCGACTTCCGCGGCTGGACGGGGTATGCGCCCGTCGCCGCCGAGGACTCCCCGTGATCGAGACCCCGGACATCGACTACGCGGCGCTCTCGCCGGTGATCGCCCTGGTCGCCGGGATCTGCGTGGTGCTCATGGCCGGCCTGATCGGCCCTCGCGGCAAGCGCGGGCTCTCCTCGGCGCTGACCCTGCTGACGCTGGGGACGAGCGCCGGGCTGATGATCTGGCAGCTCGGCGAGCCGCAGACCGATCTCGTCGCGGGAGCGCTCCGCAGCGACGGGCTCTCGCTGACGATCGGGCTGATCGTCCTCGCCGCCGCCGCTTTCGTCGTCCCGCTGCAGCTCCGCGACCCCGCCGCCGAGGAGGCCGGGTTCGGCGAGACGCACACGCTGCTGCTCGGATCGGTGCTCGGCATGGTGCTGCTGGCCGAGGCCCAGAACCTGATCTCGTTCTTCGTCGCGCTCGAACTGCTCTCGATCCCTCTCTACGTCCTCTGCGGCTCCCACCGGTCGCGCACGAAGTCGCTCGAGTCGGGGCTCAAGTACCTGATCGTCGGCTCGATCGGTTCGGCCACGCTGCTCTACGGCCTCGCCTTCATCTACGGCGGATCGGGCGGCGCGACCGACTTCACGGCCGTCGCCCAGGGCATCGGCACGGACCTCGCCGACGATCCGCTGGTCCTGATCGGGATCGCATTCGTCGCGGTCGGCCTCGCCTTCAAGGTCTCGATCGCACCGTTCCACCAGTGGACGCCGGACGTCTACCAGGGCGCCCCGACACCGATCACCTCCTTCATGGCGGTGGCGACGAAGGCTGCTGCGTTCGCCGTCTTCGCCCGCTTCTTCATCACCGCCCTCGGCCCGTCGGTGGACCAGTGGCAACCGGCGCTCGCCGCCCTCGCCGCGATCACGATCGTCGTCGGCAACGTCGGCGCGCTCGGCCAGGACTCGCTGAAGCGGATGCTCGGGTACTCCGGCGTCGCGCAGGCCGGGTACATGCTCACCGGCCTGCTCGTCGGGAGCATCGCCGGGATCGATGCGCTGGTCTTCTATCTGGCCGCCTACATGCTGATGAACTTCGCCGCGTTCGCGGTGATCGCCGTCCGTGAGCGCGAGACGCCGCTCGGCGACGACATCAAGGCGGTCCAGGGCATCGGCAAGGACCGGCCGGAGCTGGCCTGGCCGTTGACCGTCTCGATGCTCGCGCTGGCGGGCCTGCCCGGCACCGCGGGATTCATGGGCAAGCTGTTCCTGATCGAGGCCTCGGTGGCCGGCGATTACACCTGGCTCGGCGTCTTCATCGTCGTCGGCTCGATGATCTCCCTCGCCTACTACCTGCGGGTCATCGCGGCGGTCTGGATGCGGCCGGCGCCGCGCCTGGCGCCGGCGATCGCCGGCGCGTCACCCGAGGCGGACGAGGAGGAGCTGCCGAGCCGGACCGGGAACGCCGGGCGGGCACTCGACGGGTCGCCGAGCGGTGGGCGCTGCGCGCTGGTGCTCGCCGCGGTCGCGATCGCCACCGCGGCGACGGTCGTCTTCGGAATCGTCCCCTCGCCCCTGATCGACTTCTCGATCCACGCCGGCGAGGGCATTCGCTCGATGCTCGGCTTCTAGGCGCGGCGGCCGACTCACCCGGGCTGTGCGCCGAAGCGGCAGCCCTTCGTCTGGTTGCGGCCGCCGCCGCCCCGGCAGGCGTCCCTGCCCTGGCCGCCCTCCAGCCGGTCGCGACCGCCGTTGCCGGCGAGCCGGTCCCTGCCCCTGCCGCCGCAGATGACGTCGTTGCCCTTGCCGCCGCTGACCCGGTCGTTGCCGCCCAGCGCGGCGATCACGTCCCTGCCATTGCCGCCCCTGAGCCGCTCGGCGCGGTTGGAGCCGACGATCGTCGCGATCTTGCCGCGGCACCGCGCCGGGCCGATCGAAGGACAGCCCGGAACCCGCGCCCCGTACATCGCCTTGACCACCTTGCCGTAATAGGGCCCGAAGTTCCTGCCGTGACCGCGCCGCGTGTAGATGTGGCTGCTGTTGGAGACGACGAAGCTCCTCTGCGCGACCCAGCCGCCGCCGCTGGCTCCCTGCTTCATGTCGCATCTGATCGCCCGCCCGCGGGGGCCGCCGAACCGGCCGGGGTCCTTCCCCTGCCGGGAGCTGCAGCGGATCAGCTTGAAGCCGTTGTAGGCGGGCTTCCCTCGGGCCGGGTAGCCGTAGGCGAGGATCCGCTGCCTCCGCGATTGGCCGAAGCCGATGCCGCGGGAGCCGACGACGTGCTGGAGCGTGCCGAACGGGCTTCGCTTGGTCCGCATCATCGCGACGTCGTAGTCGAACGACGCGTGCCGCGACCACTGCGCGGGGGCGATCAGGTTGGTGACGCTCCAGACGCCGTAGGGCAGCTGCCCGCGGGCGAAGCCGGGGATGAACGCGAGGTCGGTGGCGAACCGGCGCGTGCCGCCCGCGTCGAAGGCGCAATGTCCGGCGGTGGTGATCAGGCTCCCCGACCCGGAGCTGACGACGGTGGCCGAGCACGAGAAGTTCCCGAGGCCGGCGTAGGTGCCGACCAGCTTGCCGTGCACCCGGTTCGGGTAGCGCTTCGTCTTGCGGACCCAGACGCTCCTCATCGCGGCCGCGGTCACGCGCGCGGGGTCGGGCGCGGCGGTCCGCACGGCGCCGGCGTGGCCGCCGCGTGAGGCGGCCAGGGCCAGCGGCGCGGCGGCGGCGATCCGCTCCGGCGTCCAGTAGCGCTGCGCCTCGGCCCGGCTCATCGCGGTCGCCGCGGGAGGCGCGGTGACGAAGCCCTGCTGCGATGCGCTCGCACCGGTGACGGGGGCGAGGCACGCAGCGGACACCGCGAGCATCGCGGTCGCCGCGATCGAAGCTCTCGCACGGGTGATCCTCATTCGTTCCACCTCCGGGTTCGGCCTTCCGTTCTGAACCGGCCCTGCCAGGCCGCCGGGGCGCGATGTTAGACGCGGCGGCCGCCCCACCCCTACGGTTCGGGAATGCTCCATCACGTCACCCTCGAGGTCAGCGAAGAGGGCTCCGGCCGCTTCGGGCAGCTGCTCGCGGCGATCGGCTTCGCCCCTGTGCCCGTCCCGGACTCGCTCGGAGCCGGCTTCGGCTGGTTCGAGCAGGCGGGCACGCAGGTGCACCTCGCCGTAACCGCCGACCCGGTCGTTCCGCCCAGAGGGCATGCGGCGTTCGTCGTGGCGCCGCTGGAGCCCGCCCTCGCCCGCCTCGCCGAGCTCGGATTCACGAGCGAGGAGCGGGATCGGCACTGGGGCGCGCGGCGGGTGCTCGTCGCCGCGCCCGACGGTCATCGCGTCGAGCTCATGGAGGCGCCGCCGGAGGGTGCGGGCCGGCCGGCGCCCCGCCGGTCGAGTTCGTAGCATCGGCGCCCTTGCGTTATCCGGTCGAAAGCTTCACCCCCGAGGAGCGAAGGGCGCTCGAGCCCCACTTCAGCAACCTCGACCGGCCGGTCTTCGCGCTCACGAACCTCCCGGAGACCGTCAAGGGCGCTCTGTTCGCGCGCTATTCGCGTTACCAGGGCACCCTGCGCCGCCTCTACCTCGACGAGTTCGCGGCCGACGCGCCGGAGGGCACCCGCCCGTTCGACGGCGCCGAGGGCGAGCGCGCCGCCCAGCTCTACGAGCGGATATTCATCGGCTATGGCGACGACTCGGTGGCCCAGCTCGGTGGCGCTCATCTCGCCTGCGAGTGGGTCTCGAACGTGCTCACGAAGATCCTCCAGCGCGGCCGCCTCGCCGCCTACCTCGAGCAGTCGACCCGCTACATCCCCTACGACGCACCGATCGAGCCTGCGGCCGAACCGGGCTCGGCGGGGAGCTGGCGCTACTGGCGCAACGATGACCTCGGCCCGGAGTTCGGCCGGGCGATGGACGAGATCTTCTCGATCTACTCGCGGACGCTCGCGGACGTCCGCGGCTGGGCGGAGGAGCGGTGGCCCCGCGGTGATGAGCCGCAGGCGGCGTGGGAGCGATCGATCAAGGCGAAGGCACTCGACCTCCTGCGCGGGCTGCTGCCCGCGTCGACCCTCTCGCACGTCGGGATCTACGCCTCCGGCCAGGCCTACGAGCAGCTCCTGCTCCGCCTCGCATCCTCCCCGCTCCCGGAGGCGCGCGCGGTCGGCGCGATGGCGCACGAGGAGCTCGGGGCCGTGATCCCGAGCTTCATCTCCAGGGTCGGCCGCCCCGAGCGCGGCGGGGAATGGATCTCCTACCTCGAGCAGCGCCGCCGCGACACCGAGCGCTGGGTCGCCCGCCTCGGGCTCGACCGGCGCGAGGGGCCGGACGCCCCGGCGGTCGAGCTCGTCCACGTCGACGGCGACGAGGACACTCTGCTGACCGCATCCCTCTACGAGGCGACCGGCCTGCCCGAGGGCGCGATCGCGAAGCGGATCGCCGCCCTCGACCCGATCGAGCGCGAGGAGATCCTCGCCGGGCTCGCCGGCGAGCGGGCCAATCGGCGCCATCGTCCGGGACGGGGCTGGGAGTCGGTCCGCTACCGGTTCGAGATCGTCTCCGACTACGGTGGCTTCCGCGACATGCA
>JAGQUO010000081.1 GCA_020438445.1 Solirubrobacterales bacterium | reverse complement strand
GCCCGGTGCGGCCGCCGGAGCCCCGCGAGTTCATCCGCAGCGTCTGCCTGGGCGCCCACCTGGAGTTGCTGCCGCAGGCCCGGCGCAGCGATCTGGTCGATGCGGTCACCGATCGGCTCGGACCCGACCCCGAGCTGGATTACGTGCGGCTCAACATCTCCGCGCGAAGAGGGGCGGCTCCGACCTCGCTCTGAGGCCCGAGCCGCCCGCTCGTCGCTCGGCCGTGGCTGCGATCAGCCGCCGGCGGCCTGCAGGGACTTGACGGCCTGATCGGCGGCCTGCTGGCAGATGCCGAGGGCCGTATCGGCGGCGTCGCCGCCTGCGGCCTCGGCCTGCTTGGCGCACTGCTCGAAGGCGTCACGTGCCTGCTCGCAGGCGGTCTGCCCTGCCTGCTCCGCAGCGGTGCCCTCGATCACGTCGATGCATGCGTTGTAGACGTCGTCGGGGCTCGTCGCCTCGCCGCTGTCGCTGCTCGTCGAGGTCGACGTATCGTCGGATGTGATCGTCGTCTCGTCGCCACTGGTGGTGGTCGTGGCGTCGGTGTCCTCGACGGTCACCTCGGTCGTGCTGGAATCGTCGCTTCCGCCGCATCCTGCGGCGAGCAGACCGAGGGCGAAGACGCCGACGATCAGCAGGACCCATACTTGCTTCCGCATTCTTTCCTCCATCAGATGTCGGATGTTCCCGACGCGAATTCTCCAGCCGGGTTGCGGGAGCCTATCCGCCGCGGGCGCGACAAGCGATACGGTGGCGCGCACCGATGAGCGACTCCAGCCGATCCCCGCGCATCGTCGTCCTCCCCGGCGACGGCATCGGCCCCGAGATCGTCGCCGCCGCGATCAGGCTCCTCGACGCCGTCGGCGACTTCGAGTACGACGAGCGACTGATCGGCGGCGTCTCCATCGACGAGCTGGGCACCCCGCTCAGCGACGATGCGCTCGCTGCCTGCAGGCGCTCGGACGCGGTCCTTCTCGGCGCGGTCGGCGGGCCGAAGTGGGACACGACCGATCCCGCCGCACCGCGACCGGAGCAGGGGCTGCTGGGCCTTCGCAAGGGACTCGGCCTGTACGCGAACCTGCGCCCGGTGAAGCCGCTCGCCGCGTTGATCGACGCGAGCCCGCTTCGACGTGACCGGATCGAAGGGACCGATCTGCTCGTGGTCCGGGAGCTCACCGGGGGCATCTACTTCGGGCGCAAGGACCGGAGCCCGGACTCGGCCGTCGACGAGTGCGTCTACACCACCGCTGAGATTGAGCGGATCGCGGTCGCCGCTTTCGAGGCCGCCGAGCGGCGCGCCGGTGGCGGCGGCGGCGGGGTCACGTCGGTCGACAAGGCGAACGTCCTCGAGACCTCGCGGCTGTGGCGCGAGGTCGTCACCGGCCTCGCTGATCGCTACCCGGCGGTGGCGCTGGACCATCTGCTGGTCGACAACGCCGCGATGCAGCTGGTCGCCGACCCCTCCCGCTTCGACGTCGTCGTGACGGAGAACATGTTCGGCGACATCCTCAGCGACGAGGCCGCGATGATCAGCGGATCGATCGGCCTGCTGCCGTCCGCGTCCCTCGGAGCCGGGAGCAACGGCCTGTACGAGCCGGTGCACGGCTCCGCTCCGGACATCGCCGGCGAGGGCGTCGCGAACCCGCTGGCGACGTTTCTGTCGGTGGCGATGCTGCTGCGCCACGGCCTCGACCGGGGCGCCGACGCGGAGCGGGTCGAGGACGCGGTCGAGGGTGCGCTGGGCGACGGGCTCCGCACCGCCGACCTCCACACCGGGGGGGACGGGGAGCGGCTCGTCGGCACCGACGAGATGACGGCCGCCGTGATCGCGGCGCTCTGATCCCCGACAGCAGCGTCGGCATGCGCCATAATCGCCCCTCGCTAATCGAAGCAAGGAGGGCGAAGTGAGGAAGGCCGAGACGATCTGGATGAACGGTGAGTTCGTCGCATGGGACGACGCCCAGGTCCACGTACTCAGTCACGGTCTTCACTACGGCACCGGGGTCTTCGAGGGGATCCGCGCCTACGCGACCGAGGCCGGCACCGCCGTCTTCCGTCATCACGACCACCTGGCCCGCCTGCAGAAGTCGGCGCAGCTCTACCACCTGCCGGTGCCGTTCGAGCTCGAGGAGCTTCGCCGGGCCACCCACGAGCTGATCCGCCGGAACGGGCTCGACACCTGCTACATCCGCCCGCTGGTCTTCCGCGGTTACGGCGAGATGGGGCTGTTCGCCGATTCGCCCGTCGAGGTTACGATCGCCGTCTGGCACTGGGGGGCCTACCTCGGTGAGGAGAGCAAGCAGGTCGGCGTGCGCGCGAAGGTCTCCTCGTGGCGGCGGATCTCGCCGGACGGCCTGATCCCGCACGCGAAGGCATCGGGTCAGTACCTGAACTCGATCCTCGCCAAGACCGAGGCCCACAACAGCGGCTACGACGAGGCGATCCTGCTCGATCAGCGGGGGCTCGTCTGCGAGGGGTCGGGCGAGAACATCTTCGTCGTCCGCGAGGGCGAGATCCTGACCCCGCCTCACACGGCCTCGATCCTCGACGGGATCAACCGGAAGTCGGTCATCCAGATCGCCCGCGACCTCGACTTCAAGGTCGTCGAGCGCGACATCGGGCGCTCGGAGCTCTACCTGGCCGACGAGATCTTCCTCACCGGCACCGCGGCCGAGCTCGTCCCGGTGCGCGAGATCGACGACCATCCGATCGAGGCGCCGGGAGAGATCACGAAGGTGATCGCGGCGAAGTTCGACGATGCCCTGCACGGCCGCGCTCCCGAGTACGCCGAGTGGCTCGACCGGGTCGACGAACCGAGTAAGGTCGCTTCCTGATGCGATTCGCGCTCGCCAGCCGCCGGCACCGCACCCGCCCGGTCGCGGAGTCGGCGCAGCGCCGAATTACCGGCTCCGCGGCCGCCTCCTAGCGGCCCGCGGAGGCCTGCGCCCCGGGACGGGGCCAGGAGAGCAGCGGCACGGCGTCGCCGCCGATCGGCGTCGTCCCATCGCACCGGCATCGGTTCAGGAAGTAGGTTCGTCTCCCTTGAGCAAGGTTCAGCTATACGACACGACTCTGCGCGACGGCATGCAGGGCCAGGGCATGTCGCTCTCGGCGACCGAGAAGGTCCGCGTCGTCGAGGCGCTCGACCGGCTCGGCATCCAGATGATCGAGGCCGGGTTCCCGGACTCCAACCCGAAGGACCTCGAGCTCTTCGAGCTGCTCGCTTCGGTGCCGCTCGAGCGGGCGACGATCGTAGCCTTCGGCATGACGCGCCGCCGCGGCGTCGACGCCGCGGCCGACCCCGGCCTGGCCGCCCTCGCCGGCTGCTTCGCGCCGGTGGTCACCCTCGTGGGCAAGACGTGGGGCCTGCACCTCGACAAGGTCACCAAGGTGTCGCGGGACGAGAACCTCGCGATGATCGCCGAGTCGGTCCGTTTCTGCGCGGAATCCGGCAAGCGGGTCGTCTACGACCCCGAGCACTACTTCGACGGGTGGCGGGACGACTCCGGCTACGCGATCGCCTGCCTTCAGGCCGCGGCCGAGGCGGGCGCCGAGAACGTGACGCTCTGCGACACGAACGGCTCGAGCCTGCCGCACCAGATCGAGGAGGCGACGAGGGCGGCGATCGAGGCGCTCGCGGGGAGCGGGGTCACCGTCGGGATCCACGCCCACAACGACCTCGAGTGCGGCGTCGCCAACTCGGTCGCGGCGGTTCGCGCCGGCGCATCGCTGGTCCAGGGGACGGTGAACGGCTACGGCGAGCGCACCGGGAACGCGAACCTGATCTCGATCCTTCCGGCGCTCCAGCTCAAGCTCGGCTACGACTGCGTGCCCTCCGACCGCCTGCGGCTCCTGACCGAAACGGCTCACCTGGTCGACGAGATCTGCAACCTGGCGCCGGACGCTTCCCAGCCCTATGTCGGCCGCAATGCATTCGCCCACAAGGGAGGGCTCCATGCCGCCGGGGTGGAGGCCGACGCGCGCACCTTCGAGCACGTGGACCCGGCGGCGGTCGGCAACGAGCGCGAGATCCTGATCTCCGAGCTCGCCGGACGCGGCTCGGTGATGTCACGGGCGGCGCGAGCCGGCATCGTGCTCGACGAGGACGCCGTCCGCAGGTCGATCTCGGAGCTGAAGGAGCGCGAGCATCGCGGCTATTCGTACGAAGCCGCCGACGCGTCGTTCGAATTGCTGCTTCGCCGCGAGGCCGGGACCTACGAGCCGCTGTTCCGGCTCGAGAGCTTCCGCGTCATCACCGAGAAGCGGGCCGACGGCCGGGTCGAGACCGAAGCCACGATCAAGCTCTGGATCGGCGACGAGCGCTACATCCGCACCGCGGAGGGGAACGGGCCGGTCAACGCGCTGGATCGCGCGCTCCGGGCGGCGATCACGGAGCAGCATCCCGAGATCGCCGAGGTGGAGTTGACGAACTTCAAGGTCCGGATCCTCGACGAGCATCACGGGACGGCATCGGTCACCAGGGTCCTCCTCGACTCGTCCGACGGGGCCGCGTCGTGGAGCTCGCTCGGCGTGTCCGAGAACGTGATCGAGGCGTCCTGGGAGGCCTTGGTGGATTCGCTCGAGTACGCATTCCAGCCGCGTTCGCCGCGCGAGGGCAGCGAAGCCGCGGGAGCGATCGGCGACGCTTGAGCGGTTCCGAGCGGATACCGCTTGCGCGCCCGGTCCTCGCCGGCCGCGAGGAGGAGCTCGTACTCGAGGTCCTGCGGTCGGGGATGCTCTCGCTCGGCCCGATGCTGCCGCGCTTCGAGCGGGCCTTCGCCGAGCGGCTCGGGGTCGGGGACGCCGTCGCGGTCTCGAGCGGGACGGCCGCACTGCATCTGGCGGTCCGCGAGCTCGGCTGGGGCGCCGGGGACGAGGTCGTGACGACCCCGCTCAGCTTCATCGCGTCCTCCAACTGCCTCCTGTTCGAGGACGCCCTGCCCGTCTTCTGCGACGTCGATCCGGTGACCCTGACGATCGATCCGGCCGCGGCCGAGGCTGCGACGGGAAGCGCGACGGCGGGCCTGCTGCCGGTCCACATCTTCGGCTGGCCGGCGGCGATGGGGCGGATCGAGGAGATCGCCGAGGCCCGTGGAATCGGCGTTCTCGAGGATGCCGCGCAGGCGCTGGGGACCGTCTGCGACGACGGCCGGCAGGCCGGCGCCCGAGGGAATCCCGCAGCCTTCGCCTTCTACGCGAACAAGCAGATGACGACGGGCGAGGGCGGCATGCTGGTGCCGTCCGGGCCCGAGTGGGCCGCCGCCGCCCGCAGCGAGCGCAACCAGGGGCGCGCGCCGAACATGAAGTTCATGGACCACGATCGGCTCGGCTTCAACTATCGGCTCACCGATCTGCAGGCGGCGATCGGCATCGCCCAGCTCGAGCGCCTCGACGAGCTGCTTGCGGCCAGGTCGGAGGTGGCCGCCGCCTACGGTGAGCGCCTCGCCGAGCTCGGAGCCGCACCCGCCGGGGAGGGGGATCCCGGCGACCTCGTGCTCCCGGCGTCCGACCGCGGTAAAGAGCGGCGGAGCTGGTTCGTCTACGTCGTCAGGCTTCCGACCGGAGCCGATCGCGACGGGGTCATCGGCGAGCTCGACAGCCGTGGGATCGACGCTCGCCCGTACCTGCCCTGCATCCATCTCTCCGACCTCTATCGCGAGCTGCTCGGTACCCGCGAGGGCCAGTTCCCGGTTGCGGAGGAGTTCTCGCGGCGATCGCTCGCGCTCCCGTTCTACCCGGGCCTGCCCGAGGCGTCGATCGACCGCGTCGTCGGCGAGCTCGCGGACATCCTCGGGCGGGACTCCCGCTCTTAGACTGGGCCCGTGCCGCGCTTCGAGCAAGAGCCCGATCCCGTCTTCTGGGAGCTGAACGCATCGCTGCGGTACGACCGCCGCCTGGCTCCCTACGACGTTCGCCAGTCTCGGGCCCACGCGCGGGCCCTGCACGGGGCGGGGGTCGTCGACGACGAGGAGCTCGAGACCCTGCTCGACGGGCTCGACGCGGTCGATCGCGAGCTCGAGTCCGGCCGGTTTCCGTTCGCCCCGGAGGACGAGGACGTCCACATGGCGATCGAGCGCCGCCTGACCGAGATCGTCGGCAGGGTGGGGGGAAAGATCCATACGGGAAGATCACGGAACGACCAGGTCGCGACCGATCTGGCGATGTTCGTCGCCGAGCGCGCCGGTGTGGCGGTCGCCGAGCTGACCGGCTGCCTCGAGTTGATCCTCGAGCTGGCACGCGAGCATCGCGACGCACGCCTGCCCGGCTACACGCACCTCCAACGCGCCCAGCCCGTCTCCCTCGGCCACCACCTGCTCGCCTGGTTCTGGATGCTGCGCCGGGACGTCGACCGCTTCCGGGTCGCGGCGGATTCCGCCGCGGCTCTACCGCTGGGCTCCGGCGCCCTGGCAGGCCTGAACTGGGACCTCGACAGGGCGGGCGTCGCAACCGAGCTCGGCTTCGATCGGGTCGTCGAGAACTCGATCGACGCCGTCTCCAACCGCGACTTCGCCGTCGAGTACCTGGCCGCCGCCGCGCTCTGTGCCACGCACCTCTCGCGGATCGGATCCGAGATCGTGCTCTGGTCGACGAGCGAGTTCGGCTTCTGCCGCCCGGCCGAGGAGTTCAGCTCCGGGTCCTCGATCATGCCGCAGAAGATGAATCCCGACGCGGCCGAGCTGCTCCGCGCCAAGGCACCGCGCGTCGTCGCCGCTCTCACGACCCTCACCGGGGTCATGCACGGCCTCCCGCTCGCCTACAGCAAGGACCTCCAGGAGGACAAGGAGCCGCTGTTCGACGCGGCCGACACGATCGAGCTGTCGCTTCGGGCACTGGCCGGGATGCTGCCCGGGATCGAGTTCGACCACGAGCGCATGGCTGCCGCGGCAGCGGACGAGATGGTTGCGGCGACGGACGTCGCAGACCTCCTCGTCCGCCGCGGATTGCCGTTCCGCGAGGCCCACGGCGTGGTCGGCGGCCTGGTCCGCCACGCGATCGACGCCGGCATTCCGCTCTCCGCCATCCCGCGTGAGGAGCTCGCCGGGTTCTCGGACCTGCTCGACGACGAGTACTACGAGGTGCTCGGAGAGGGCTCCTGGCTCGACTCGAAGGTCTCGCGAGGCGGCACTTCGGCCGCCGCGCTGGCGGATCAGATCGATCTCGCCGCGGCGAGCCTCGCCGCCCTGGGGTGAGCGCTGCTCCGCTCGAGCGGGAGTTCTTCGCGCGCCCTCCGCGGGAGGTCGCGGCGGAGCTGATCGGCTGCACGCTGCTCCACCGCGGCATCGGGGGCCGGATCGTCGAGACGGAGGCGTACGAGCGCGACGACCCCGCCTGCCACGCCTTCGGCGGCCCGACCGCGAGGAACGCACCCCTGTTCGGGCCGCCGGGGATGGCCTACGTCTACCTCTGCTACGGCATCCACTCGATGTTCAATCTCGTCACCGAACCGTCGGGCACGGCGGCGGCCGTCCTCGTCCGGGCGCTCGAGCCGACCCACGGCGAGGAGTCGATGCGCGAGCGGCGAGGGGTCGAGGATGCGCGCTCTCTCTGCTCCGGGCCGGGGAAGATCTGCCAGGCCCTGGGTATCGAGCTCGCCCAGACCGGCATGGATGCCCTGGCCGAGCCGTTCGAGCTGTACGCACCGGAGGCCGGCGAGCGCGAGGTCGTCGCCGGGCCGCGGGTCGGCCTGACGAAGGCGGCGGACTACCCGTGGCGGTACTGCCTCGCCGGCAGCCGCCACCTCTCGCGGCCGGCCGGATGATCGCGACCGGAGGCGATCAGGGAACCGTGCCGCCGGCGCTGGTCCCGCCCGCGCCGGTGTCGGGCGTCGCCGGCGTCGCGGGGTCCGGTCCCGGGGTGGCCGGAGCCGGTTCTGCCGGCGCCGGAGTCGTCGGAGCCGGCGCCGTGGTCGCCGGTGCCGCCGTGGTCGCCGGCGGTACGTAGGTCTCGGTGGTCGTCGTGGTGTCGGTCGAGGTCTCCCCGTCCTCGGCGTCGCGGGAGGCCTGCAGTCCGTCCCAGGCCGTGACGACGTCGTTGAAGATGAGCGTTGGGATCGTGCCGCCGTCGACCGGCAGGCCGCCGAACTCGGTCTCCATCGGCGTCGCGCCGTCCGGGTAGCCGACCCAGACGGCGACGGTGATGTCCTCGTTGGCGCCCACGAACCACGCGTCGGCGTTGTTGTCGGTCGTGCCGGTCTTGCCCCAGATGTAGTCGTCGCCAACCTGGGCGCGCTCGCCGGTGCCGCTGGTGACGACGGTGCGAAGGATGTCGGTGGCCGTCTGCGCAACCGAGGGATCGATCACCTGATCCGTCACCTTCTCGTTCTCGCCGCTGCCGCCGAGGTTGTCCGGAACCGGCTTGTCGTCCTGGTTGACGACCTTGTCGATCGCGACGGGCCCCTTGCCGTTGCCGCGGCTGGCCTCGGTGCCGCTGATCCGGACGCCGCCGTTGGCGAGCGTGTTGTACGCGTAGGCCATCTCCAGCGGAGTGACCCCGCGCTTGAGGCCGCCGAGGATCAGCGCCGGGTTGTCGTCCAGCTTCGAGCTGATCCCGAGGTCATGGGCGGTCTTGACGATGTCGTTGATCCCGACCTCGAGCCCGAGCTGGGCGTAGACGGAGTTGTCCGAGTAGGTCGTGGCGGTCGCGATCGACGCGCTGCCCAGGTAGTTGTCGTCGTAGTTGTTGACGCGGAACAGGTCCGTGACCTCCTTCCGCTTGCCGTTCTTCGTCTTCACCGTGGCCTTGAACGGGAGCGCCTGGGGAGCGGATTCGAAGGTCTGGTCGGGGGAGTGCCCCTCCTTCAGAGCGGTCACGAGGGTGAACGGCTTGAAGGACGAGCCCGGCTGCCGCTGCCCGTTCGTCGCCAGGTTGAACGGGCTCTCGTTGAAGTCCTGACCGCCGACCATCGCGAGCACCTCGCCGCTGCCGTTGTCGATCGCGACGACGGCGGAGGTCGGGCCGAGGCCGCCGACGTTGTCGGCGACGGCCTGCTCGGCCGCCTGCTGGAGCCCGTAGTCGAGCGTCGACTTGACCACGAGCCCGCCGCCGAACGCCTGGCCGGCTCCGTACTTGTCGACGATCTGCTGTCGCAGCCAATCGGTGAAATACGGTGCCTTCGAGTCGACCGTGGGGGGCTGAATGTCCTTCTTCGTAGGGACCGGCGTGTCGAGCATCGCCTGGAAGTCGTCGTCGCTGACCTCGAGCACCCCCTGATCGCGCATTTTCTGCAGCACGACGTTGCGCTGCGACTGGGCGTCCATCGGGTTGTTGACCGGGTCGTAGGCCGTCGGCGAGGAGATCAGGGCCGCCAGCATCGCGGACTCGACCGGGGTGAGCACCGCAGCACAGCGCCGGTCGGGATCGCCGCAGCCGGGATGAGCGTCGCCGAAGTAGGTCCTGGCGGCGGCCTCGATGCCATATGCCCCGTTTCCGAAGTAGATGTTGTTCAGGTAGTTGGTGAGGATCTTGTCCTTCGACCACTGACGCTCGATCTGGTAGGCGAGCGCCGCCTCGCGGAGCTTCTGGAGGACCGTCCTGCTGCCCTGGGCCTCGAGAGCGTTCTTCACGAACTGCTGGGTGATCGTCGAGCCGCCCTGGACCGCTCCGCCCGAGAGGATGTCCTGCTGGAGCGCCCGTGCGATGCCGAGGTAGTCGATGCCGCGGTGCTCGTAGAACCGCTCGTCCTCGATCGCGACGACCGCCTGTTTGACGGAGGGCGAGATCTCGTCGGACTCGACGAGGATCCGCTTCTCGTTGCCGGTCAGGGTCGCGAGCGGCGTCCCGTCGCTGGCGAGGACGACGGAGTTCTGCGCGGCGTCGTACTGCGCCCGCGCCTCCAGGTCCGGCAGGTCCTGCGCCACGGCCATCATCACGCCGAAGACCCAGGAGACGATCGCCAAGAGCCCGAGCCCGATCACGACCAGGAGCGCTCGCAGCTTCTTGATCCGCGGTCGGCTGCGCCCGTCCGCCGGCGGGCGCCGCCATCCCTCACCGTCGCGGATCCTGGCGAGCCGCTGCCGCAGCCCCCTTCCCTCCGCCTGCTTCTCCGCTCTGCGCTCCTCGCGCTTGCGCTTGCGCTCGCCCGCCCGTTGCCGCGCATGCTCCTTGGCCTGCTCGCGCGGGGTCAGCTCGCCGTCGCCGGCCCCGGGCTCGGCCCCGGGCTGGGGCTCCGGAGAGCCGTCCTCCGGGGATCCAGCCGGCGATGTCACTTCGCCGTCGGCGGGCTCGCCGTCGGCGGAGGCGCCGTTGCCGGCGACGGAGCTCGCGGAACCGTCGAGCGCGTCGGTGTCGCTGGTGTCTTTGCTCTCGGGCATCGAAGAGGAGGGACCGGGGGTGCGGGAGGCCGGGTGGTCAGTCGGCGCCCGGGCCGGGCCGATCTGCCGTGGGCCCGTCTCGGAGGGGGCCGATGCCCCGCTCGGGCGCCCCCGCGCGACGCGTGAGTCTAGCATTGCGCCGGTGCGGCGATCCGGCCTCGAGGGCAGCGAAGCGGCAACCGAGCTGACCCTCGGTGCGGTCGACGTGCTGCCCGCCGGCGAGCTCGAGGAGCGCCTCGCCGAGGACCGGCCGCTCCGGATCAAGCTCGGGATCGACCCGACCGCGCCCGACATCCACCTCGGGCATGTAGTCGTCCTCGAGAAGCTCCGGCAGTTCCAGGCCGCCGGCCATGTCGCGGTGATGATCATCGGCGACTACACGGCGCGGGTCGGCGATCCCAGCGGCCGCTCCGAGCTCCGGCCCGTGCTCTCGCCGGAGGAGATCGCCGCGAACTCTCAGACGTTCCAGGAGCAGGCCTTCAAGGTCCTCGACCCGGACCTGACCGAGGTCAGGTTCAACAGCGAGTGGCTCGACATGCCGAGCGCCGAGCTGTTCGGCCTCGCACGCCGGTTCACCGTCGCCCGCCTGCTCGAGCGCGACGACTTCACCAACCGGATGGCCGCCGGCGAGCCGATATCGCTGCTCGAGCTCCTCTACCCGGTGCTGCAGGGCTACGACTCGGTCGCGGTCGAGGCCGACCTCGAGCTCGGCGGGACCGAGCAGCGCTTCAACCTGCTGTTCGGCCGCGACGTCCAATCGTCCTTCGGCCGGCGTCCACAGATGGTGATGACGCTCCCGATCCTCCCCGGTACCGACGGGGTCCGCAAGATGAGCAAGTCGCTCGGGAACTACGTCGGAGTGACGGAGCCCGCCGCCGAGATCTTCGGGAAGCTGATGAGCGTTCCCGACGATGCGATGCCGCTCTACTGGGAGCTGCTGCTCGGCGAGGAGCTCGACGGGGAACGCCATCCCAACGAGGCCAAGCGCGAATTCGCCCGTCGCATCTGCGACCGCTTCGCCGGCCCCGGCAGCGGGGCGGAGGCCGAGGCCCGCTTCAACCGCATCCACCAGGATCGCGAGATCCCCGCCGACGTGCCGGTCCACCGGATCGAGCCCGGCGGCGACGTCCATCTTCCGGTCCTGCTGCGGGAGGCGTTCGGGATCAGCAGCAGCGAGGCCCGGCGCATGCTGGCCCAGGGCGCCGTCAAGATCGACGGCGAGGCGGTCGGGGGCGAGGAGCTCGACCTCCCGAGCGAGCGGCTCGCCGACCGGGTGGTGCAGCTCGGCAAGCGCCGCTTCGTCCGGGTTCAGGCCGGCTGAGCGCGAGCGTCGGCCCGCGGGCTGGACAGGCGGCTCCGGGATCGCTATAGTCCGCCGCCGCCTTCGAGGCGTGCCGCTGCCGGCACCGGGAATCCCCCGGGCCGGAGCGCGACGGTCTTTGAAAACTGAGCAGCGCATGTATCAGGAGATCTTCGGATCTCCGGATGCATCGAGTCCGACCCGGTCCCGTCGCCAGCGGCGAGGCCGGGCATTAAATGAACCTGTCATGTCGGTCATCGCACGTGTAAGCGGTGGCCATCAAGCCAAGAACATGACAACTCTCAGTAAGACAGAGGAACCCCGCGACATTGACCCGTAGCGGGGATTGAAACCCTCGAGTCACTTTTTACGGAGAGTTTGATCCTGGCTCAGGACGAACGCTGGCGGTGTGCTTAACACATGCAAGTGGAGCGACGAACCAGGGCTTGCCCTGGGGCAGAGCCGCGAACGGGTGAGTAACACGTGGG
>JAGQUO010000080.1 GCA_020438445.1 Solirubrobacterales bacterium | reverse complement strand
CAGCAGCCCCCGTTCGACGACGTCAAGCGGATCGGCAGCTCCAACCGCGTCGTCCTCTGGCGGGTGCTGGAAGGCGGTCAATAGCATGGCTCCGATGTCACAGATGACCGTCACCCTGCCCGACGGCTCGCCGCTCGAACTCGAGTCCGGGGCGACCGGTGCCGATGCCGCGGCCGCGATCGGTCCCGGCCTGGCGAAGGCTGCGCTGGCGATCCGGGTGGGCGGCGAGACCCGGGATCTCGGGGCGCCGCTCGGCGACGGCGAGGAGATCGAGATCGTCACTGCGAAGAGCGACGGCGCCCTCGACCTGATCCGCCACGACGCCGCGCACGTGATGGCGACCGCCGTCTGCGAGCTCTACCCGGGTACCAGGGTCTCGATCGGGCCGCCGATCGACGGCGGCTTCTACTACGACTTCGAGTTCCCCGAGGGGGTCACCGTCTCCGACGCGGACCTCGAGGCGATCGAGAAGCGAATGGCCGAGCACATCGCCGCCGACGAGGAGTTCGAGCGCACCGACATCCCGGTCGCGGAGGCACTCGAGCGGTTCCGGGAAGAAGGGCAGCCCTACAAGGTCGAGCTGATCGAGGACCTCGTCGCGAACGAGCGCGTCGAGACCGTCTCGCTGTACCGCAACGGGCCCTTCACCGATCTCTGCCGTGGCCCGCACGCTCCCTCGACCGGGCGGATCAAGGCGGTCAAGCTGAACTCGCTCGCCGGCGCCTACTGGCGCGGCGACGAGACCAGGCAGATGCTGACCCGGATCTACGGGACCGCCTTCTTCTCCAAGCAGGACCTCGCCGAGCACATCGAGCGGATCGAGCAGGCGAAGGCGCGCGACCACCGCAGGCTCGGCCCCCAGCTCGACCTGTTCATGTTCCGCGACGAGTCGCCCGGGATGCCGTTCTGGCTGCCGCAGGGGACCGTGCTCCTCGACCTGATCGAGGCGGAGGTCCGCAAGCAGCTCGACAAGCACGGCTACGTCCGCGTCGACACCCCGCAGATCCTCGACGAGGAGCTCTGGCACCGCTCAGGCCACTACGACAACTACCGCGAGAACATGTTCTTCACCCAGCCCGCCGAGCGGGCGCGCGACGAGCACGCGCGGCGGTTCGCGGTCCGCCCGATGAACTGCCCCGGCGCCTGCCTCGTCTTCGACAACGGCCGCCACTCCTACCGCGAGCTGCCGCTGCGGCTGGCCGAGTTCGGCCGGGTGTCGCGTTATGAGCGCGAGGGCGTCCTTCACGGTCTGCTCCGGGTCCGGGCCTTCACCCAGGACGACGCCCACGTCTACTGCACTCGCGAGCAGGCGCCCGACGAGGTGATCGCGATCGTCGAGGCGATCGACGAGCTCTATTCCAGGTTCGGGTTCGACCAGGTCGACGTCGAGCTCTCGACCCGGCCCGAGAAGTCGATCGGCTCCGACGAGGAATGGGAGGAGGCCGAGGCGATGCTGCGCTCGGCCCTCGAGCGGCTCGGGCGCGAGTACCGCGTCAATCCCGGCGACGGGGCCTTCTACGGGCCGAAGATCGACTTCCACGTGACCGATGCGCTCGGCCGCAGCTGGCAGCTCGGCACCTGTCAGCTCGATTTCTTCATGCCCGAGCGCTTCGACCTCACCTACCAGGGCGCCGACAACCAGGACCACCGGCCGCTGATGATCCACCGGGCCCTGCTCGGCTCGATGGAGCGCTTCGCGGGAATCCTGATCGAGCACTACGGCGGCCGCTTCCCCGACTGGCTCGCGCCGACGCAGGCGGCGATCCTTCCGGTCGCCGACCGCCACGCCGAGGCGGCGGAGGCGATGCTGGCCGAGCTCGCGGCGCTCGGTGTCCGCGCCCGGGTCGATGCCCGCAGCGAGTCGGTGGGGAAGAAGATCCGCGACGCCGAGCTGTCGAAGGTCCCCTACATGCTCGTCGTCGGCGACCGGGAGCTCGACGCCGGCGGGGCCGCCGTCCGCTCCCACGAGGACGGCGATCTCGGCGTCCTCGACGCCGGCGCGATCGCCGCACGCCTGTCGTCTGCGGGATGAGCGGCGAGCTGTCTATACTGCGCCGCGATGCAGGCCAGCCAGACCACGTCGCGCCGCTTCTGAGCGCCCGTGCACTTGCGCATCTCTCGCCCCGACCAATCATCGCTGCCGGCTTGACCCTCGGCGACCCCGTCTCCTAGTGCCGGTCCCGCGTCGTTTCGATCGGCGTCCCCCCGACCGGGACCCGACCCGCATCAACGAGCGCATCCGCGTTCCGAAGGTCAGGCTGATCGGGGCCGACGGCGAGCAGATCGGTGTCGTCGACACCGACGAGGCGCGGCGGATCGCGCGCGAGGCCGATCTCGACCTCGTCGAGGTGGCTCCCGACTCGCGCCCACCCGTCTGCCGGCTGCTCGACTACTCGAAGTACAAGTACGAGCAGGAGCAGAAGGCGAAGCAGGCCCGCAAGCACCAGCAGCAGGTCAACGTCCGCGAGATCAAGCTGCGGCCGAAGATCGCCGACCACGACTACGAGACGAAGAAGGGCCACGTCGAGCGCTTCCTCAACAAGAAGGACAAGGTCAAGGTCACGATCATGTTCCGCGGTCGCGAGCAGGCTCATCCCGAGCGTGGCCGGGCGCTGCTCGAGCGGCTCTACGACGACCTCGGAGAGCTAGCAACGATCGAGCAGGCGCCGCAGCAGGAGGGCCGGAACATGCACATGGTCCTCGCTCCCGGCAAGGTCGCCGGCACCGCCTCCTGAGGACGGTCCTGGGGTCGGGTGGTCGGTGCCGCCACCACGCATGGGTCGGCTCTGCTTCAATACCCCGTCCGATGCCGAAGACCAAGACGCACTCCGGCGCCAAGAAGCGCTTCAAGAAGACCGCCACGGGCAAGCTCCGCGGCCGTCGCGCGTACTCGAGCCACATCCTCGAGAAGAAGTCGCCGAAGCGGAAGCGGCGGATGCACCGGCCGGTCGAGATCGCGCCCGCCGACACCTCCCGCGTCAACAAGCTGCTCGGGAAGAAGAGGTAGGCGATGCCTCGCGCAACCAACGCTGTCGCCCGCCGCCGCCGGCGCAAGAAGACCCTCGCCCAGGCGAAGGGCTACTACGGGCGCAAGCACTCGAGCTACCGCTTCGCGAACGAGCAGGTCATGCGGTCGGGCCAGTACGCCTATCGCGACCGTCGCAACCGCAAGCGCGAGTTCCGGCGCCTCTGGATCACCAGGATCAACGCGGCCGCGCGCCAGAACGACCTCAGCTACTCGCAGTTCATGCACGGCCTCAGCGAGGCCGGCGTCGAGGTGAACCGGAAGATGCTCGCCGACATCGCAGTCAACGACCCCGAGGCTTTCCGCCGATTTGCCGAGGTGGCCCGGGAGGCCGTGGCGTAGGTCACGGTCACATCGACGTTCTCCCGGGCGGTCCAAGGTGGGCCGCCCTTTTCGTTTCCGGACGGATCGAATGATCACAAGCAGCGACAACGAGAGACTGAAGCGGGTTCGCAAGCTCCGCGACCGCAAGTGGCGTGTGCGCGAAGGCCTGTTCGTGACCGAAGGCGAGGACCTGCTGACGGCGGGTATCGACGCCGGGCGCTCGCCGGTCGACGTCCTCGTTGCTCCCGGAGCGGGAATCTCCGGCATCGAGGTCGAGCCCGACCTCCTGGACGCCGCCTCGGCGCTCGGCTCGGGCACGCGGGTCATCGCCGTCTGGGAGATCCCCGGCGCCGGCCCGGTGCCGGGACCCAGCGTCTATCTCGAAGGCGTCGGCGACCCCGGGAACGTCGGCACGATCGTGCGCACCGCGACGGCGCTGGCGGGGGCGGGCGTCGTCCTCGGCAGCGGCTGCGCGGACGCCTACTCGCCGAAGGCCGTGCGGGCGAGCATGGGCACGGTCTTCGCGATGCCGCCGATCAGCGGACCGGTCGGTTCCACGCCCGCGCCGAGGCTGGCCCTGGTCGCACACGGTGGAGCCGGTCTCGACGAGGCGATCGCGTCACTGGGAGGACAGCCGACGCTCTGTCTCGGCGCCGAGCGGACGGGGCTGCCCGTGGAGGTGATCGCCGCCTGCGACGCCGAGGCGACGATCCCGCTGCGAGGCCCGGCCGAGTCGCTGAACGTCGCGGCGGCGGCGGCGATCGGGCTGCAGCGGATATCGTCGCTCGCCGCGACGGGGGTCGGCGACTGATGCTGGAACGGATCGAAGCGATAAGAGACGAGGCGCGGACCGCGGTCGCCGCCGCGGGCGACGCCGCGGCCGTCGAGGAGGTACGGGTCCGCTACCTCGGCCGCAAGGCCGAGCTGACGACGATCCTGCGCGGTATCGGCGAGCTCCCGCCCGAGCAGCGGGGCCCAGTCGGCAAGACCGGCAACCAGGTCCGGCGCGAGCTCGAAGCCCTGGTCGAGGAGGCGGCTGCGCGGTACGAGCGGACCGAGCTCGACGCGCGGCTCGCGACCGAGGCGATCGACGTGACCCTCCCCGGCACGCCCCCGGTCGTCCCCGGCCACCTCCATCCGCTGACCCGCACCCGTCGCGAGATCGAAGACGTCTTCGTCGGCCTCGGGTACCGGGTGATGGAGGGTCCCGAGATCGAACACGACTACTACAACTTCACGGCCCTCAACTACCCGCCCGGGCATCCCGCGCGGATGCTCCAGGACACCTTCTACGTCGATCCGGGCTCGCTCGGGGCCGATCCCCTCGTTCTCGGCTCCGACGGTGAGCCGCTGGCGGTGCCGCCCGGCCCCCGGGACGTGCTCCTCCGCACCCACACCTCGCCGATGCAGATCCGCGGCATGGAGGATCAGGAGCCGCCGATCTTCATCGTCGTCCCGGGCCGGGTCTACCGCCGCGACTCCGATGCGACCCACACCCCGATGTTCGATCAGGTCGAGGGCCTCGCCGTGGGCGAGGACATCACCCTCGCCGACCTGCACGGAACGCTCCTCACCTTCGCGCGGGCGGTCTTCGGTCCCGACCGCGACGTTCGCATCCGGCCACACTTCTTCCCGTTCACCGAGCCGAGCGTCGAGGTCGACGTCTCCTGCTTCCGCTGCGGCGGCACCGGGAGGTTCGAGAACGGCCGCTGCAGCCTCTGCAAGGGAACCGGCTGGCTCGAGATCCTCGGCGCGGGGATGGTCGACCCGAACGTCTTCGGGTTCGTCCGCGAGCACGGCTACGACCCCGATCGGGTGCAGGGCTTCGCGTTCGGGATGGGCATCGAGCGGATCGCGATGCTCAAGCACGGCGTGCCCGACCTGCGCATGTTCTTCGACAACGACGTCCGAATGCTGGAGCAGTTCCGATGAAGGTGCCGATCTCCTGGCTCGGCGCATATTGCGACCCCGGCCTGCCGCCGGACCGCCTCGCTGAGCGCCTGTCGATGACCGGCACCGAGGTCGAGCGGGTCGGCACGGCCGGTGCTCCGTCGCCGGACGGTTTCGTCGTCGGCCGCGTCCTCGCAGCGGAGCAGCATCCCGACGCCGACCGGCTCCGGGTCTGCACCGTCGACGCCGGCGAGGGCGGGGAGCGGACGATCGTCTGCGGCGCACCGAACGTCGCCGCCGGCCAGACCGTGGCCGTCGCGCTGCCCGGCGCCCGGCTCGGCGACGGCACGAAGCTGCGCAAGGCGAAGCTCAGGGGCGTCGAGTCCGCGGGGATGATCCTCTCGGAGACCGAGATGGAGATCGGCGACGACGCCGACGGAATCGCGGTCCTCGAGACCGACGCGGCGCCCGGCACCGCGCTCTCGGAGGTGCTTCCGATCGCCGAGACGGTGCTCGACCTCGAGATCACGCCGAACCGTCCCGACTGCCTCGGGGTCTACGGGATCGCCCGCGAGGTCCATGCGATCACGGGCGCCGAGCTCGGACCCGAGCCCTGGGCCGAGGATGCCGAGGCGACCGGCTCCGGGGACGTCGCCGACCTCGCGTCGGTGACCGTCGAGGTCCCGGATCTCTGCCCGCGGTTCACCGCACGAGCGTTCACCGACGTGAAGATCGGCCCGTCGCCGCTGTGGCTGAAGGCGCGCCTCGCCGCCGCCGGCCAGCGGCCGATCAACAACGTCGTCGACATCACGAACTACGTGATGCTCCTGACCGGGCAGCCGCTGCACGCCTTCGACCTCGACCGGGTCCCGGGCGGCGCGATCATCGTCCGGGCGGCGAGCGAAGGCGAGACGATGACGACGCTCGACGACGTCGAGCGGGTGCTCGACTCCGAGAGCGTCGTCGTCTGCGACCGCGACGGGCCGAGCGGAATCGCCGGGATCATGGGCGGGCAGGTGTCCGAGGTCTCCGCCGAGACGACACGGGTCCTGCTCGAGGTGGCCTGCTGGAACGGCACCAATATCCTCCGCACGTCGAACCTGCTCGGCCTCCGCTCGGAGGCGTCGACGCGGTTCGAGAAGCAGCTGCACCCGGAGCTGACGATGCGCGCCCAGAGGGTCGCCTCGAAGCTGATGGTCGAGCTCTGCGGGGCCCGCCTCGTCCCGGGGACGATCGACGTCGACAACACCCCTCCGCCGATGAGGCCGTTCGACCTCAGCTATCACCCGGGCAGAAGCGATCGTCTCCTCGGCATGGAGGTCGATCCCGATCGCGCCGCCGAGTACCTGGGGCGGCTCGGCTTCCACGTCCACGGCAGTGCTCCCCAGGAGGCGATCGCAGTCACCGTCCCAGCCGACCGCCACTTCGACGTGACCCGCGAGATCGACCTGGTCGAGGAGGTCGCGCGCGTCCACGGGCTCGACGAGCACCTCCCGGCCACACTGCCCGGTCGTGGTGGCGCGGTCGGAGGCCTCGCGCGCCATCAGGTGCTCCTGCGCCGGGTCGAGGACCTGGTTCGGGACGCCGGGCTGGACGAGGCGATCACGTGGAGCTTCGTCGATCCCGCCCGCGGCGGATTCCCGGGGCTCGGCGAGATCGACCCGGTGGTCGTCCACAACCCGCTCTCGGAGGACCAGTCGGTGATGCGCACCGATCTGATCGGCGGCCTGCTGGCGGCCTGCGCCCACAACCTCGCCCGGGGCGCCGAGCGGGTCGCGGTCTTCGAATCCGGGCGCGTCTATCTGCCGCAGAGGCCTCCCGGTGACGGCGGTCCTCTCGGCGGCCGCTTCGCCGGCTCCCATCCGCCCCCGGTCGCCGAGCCGCATCGGATCGCAGCGGCCCTGATCGGCGAGCTCACCGGCCACCGATGGCGCGGCTCGGGCGGGCCCGCCGACTTCTACGACGCCAAGGGCCTGATCGAGCTGATCGCCGCGGCGCTCGGGCTCGAGCTGTCGTTCGAGGCGGGGTCCCGCCCGTTCCTGCACCCGGGCCGGGCCGCGACCGTGCTCGCAGCCGGCGAGCCGATCGGCTGGGTCGGAGAGCTCCATCCCGAGGTTCTCGCGCGGATCGACGCCCGCGCCGGCGCCGCCTTCGAGCTCGGCGTCGAGCCGCTCGTGGCGGCGGCGACGACCGGGGACGAGCGCTACGAGGACGTGACGACCCACCCGGCGGTCGCCGAGGACATCGCCGTGGTCGCCGATGCCGGCGTCGGGGCCGAGCGGATCAGGGAGACCATCCTCGAGGCGGGCGGGGCGCTCCTCGCCCGGGCCGAGGTCTTCGACGTCTACGAGGGCGAGCAGGTGCCCGAGGGCAAGCGCAGCCTCGCGCTGCGACTCGACTTCCGCGCGCCCGACCGGACGCTCACCGATGCCGAGGTCGCCGAGGTTCGCGCCGGTATCGTCGCCGCCCTCGGAGGGATCGGGGCGGATCTCCGTGGTTGAGCGGAGCCAGCCCCTCAGCGGCGATCCCGCCGCCCGCGTGCTCGTCGCCGGCGCCTCCGGCTTCGCCGGCGCTCTGGCGGCCGAGATCGTCTGGAATCACCCGCGTCTCGAGCTCCGGGAGGCCACCTCGCGTGCCGATGCCGGTCTCCGGATCGACGAGCTCTACCCCCGCTACCGCGCCTCGGTCGAGATGACCGAGCTCGACATCGACGCGGTCGAGCATTGCGAGGCGGCGATCGTCGCCTATCCGCATCACGCCTCGGCACCGGTGGTCGCCGGCCTCCGCGAGCTCGGCCTGCTCGTCGTCGATCTCTCCGCCGACTTCAGGTTGCGCGACCCCTACGTGTACCGCGAGTGGTACGGCGAGCTCTCGGCGCCGGCGCTGCTCGGGGACGCCGTCTACGGCTTGACCGAGCTCTACCGCGAGCGGATCCGAGAGGCCGAGCTGATCGCGAACCCGGGCTGCTACCCGACCGCCACGGTGCTGTCGCTGGCGCCGCTGGCCGCCGCGGGGCTGATCGCAGACGTGGTCGTCGACGCCAAGTCGGGGGTCTCGGGGGCGGGCCGCGGTGGCGGCGACCGCCTGAGCTTCGCGACGCTGACCGAGAACGCCTCGCCGTACGGCGTCGGCGGTCACCGCCACGAGCCGGAGATCGCCCAGGAGCTCGCCGCGCTCGCCGGCGAGGCGCCGCCGCTCACGTTCGTCCCGCATCTGCTGCCGCTCGATCAGGGCGAACTCGTCAGCTGCTACGTCCGGCCGAGTCGGGAGGTGTCCGCATCCGAGCTCCGCGAGCTCTACGCCGACCGGTACGCGGAGGAACGGTTCGTCGAGGTGGTCGACCGGCCTCCGAGCGTCCGCGAGGTCCGCGACTCGAACCTCTGCCGGATCCACGTCGATCGCGACGCCGGCGGCCGGATCCTCGTCTTCGGCGTCATCGACAACCTCTGGAAGGGCGCCGCCGGCCAGGCCGTCCAGAACCTCAACCTGATGCTCGGGCTCGACGAGGGCGAGGGCCTGCGATGAGCTTCTTCCGATCGCGCTGGGTCGATCCTCCCGCGGGGGTCACAGAGCTGGAGTCGACCGGGCTCGCTCCGGGATTCCGGGCGGCCGGCATCGCGTGCGGGCTGAAGGAGTCCGGCGGAACCGACGTCGGGATCGTCGCCACCGACGTGCCCGGCACCGTTTCGGCCCTGCTTCTGACCCGCAACGCCGCCGCGGCGGCACCGATCGTCGTCTGCCGCGACCGTTGCGACCCCGGCTCGATCCGCGCCGCGGTCGTCAACTCGGGCAACGCCAACGCGGCGACGGGAGAGCAGGGCTACGCCGACGCCGTCGCCATGCAGGAGCGCTGCGCGGACGCCCTCGGCCTCCCCGCCCGGGAGGTGGCCGTCGCCGAGACCGGCACGATCGGCGTGCCGCTCGACGTCGGTCGCGTCATCGACGGCATCGACCGAGCGGCGGCCGAGCTCGGAGACGAGGGAGGGGGGTCGTTCTCGGCCGCGATCATGACCACCGACGCCGGCCCGAAGCGCTGCTGCGTCGAGGCCGCGGGCGTGACCCTGTCGGCGCAGGCCAAGGGGGCCGGGATGATCCAGCCCGGCTACGCGACCATGCTCTGCTTCGTCCAGACCGATGCCGCGATCGCCGATCCCGAACGGGATCTGCGGCGCGCGGTCGCCGGATCGTTCGAGCGGATCACGGTCGACGGGCAGATGAGCACCAACGACACCGTGCTGCTGCAGGCGACCGGCGCGTCCGGACGGCCGCTGCCGGATGGCCTCCTCGATGCCGCCCTGCTGCAGCTCGCGATCGAGATCGTCGCCGACGGCGAGGGTGCCTCACGGGTCGCGCGGGTCACGGTCAGCGGCGCCGCCGACGGTGAGGAGGCCGAGCGCGCCGCCCGGGCGATCGCGAACTCGCCGCTGGTCAAGACGGCTCTGTACGGACGGGATCCGAACTGGGGCCGGATCGCTCAGGCCGCCGGCCAGGCGCTTGCGGGCATGGAGGTGCCGGAGCTCGGCCCGGAGCAGATCGAGGCCGCCGAGATGGCCTCGGACGCCGCCGAGGCCGAGGTGGCGGTGGACCTCGGCCGGGGCGAGGCGGCCGCCCACGTCTACTTCAGCGACCTCACCCACGAATACATTCGGGTCAACGCGGAGTACACGACGTGAGCGACCGGATCAGCGCGGAGGAGCGAGCGGCGGCGGCGGCCGGCAGCGTCGAGACGCTGCTCGAGGCCCTCCCCTACATCAGGGAGTTCCACGGCCGCACCGTGGTGATCAAGTACGGCGGCGCCGCGATGCGCGACCCGGAGGTCCGCGACGAGTTCGCACGGGACGTCGTCCTGCTCAAGTACGTCGGTCTCAACCCGGTAATCGTCCACGGCGGCGGGCCCGACATCAGCCACTACATGGAGCGGCTCGGCCTCGAGGTGGAGTTCGTCGACGGGCTCAGGGTCTCCGATGCGGAGACGGTCGAGGTCGCCAAGATGGTCCTGCTCGGGAAGGTCAACTCGGACATCGTCCAGCGCCTGAACCGGCTCGGCCAGCCCGCGGTCGGACTGTCGGGTGAGGACGGCGCGATGTTCGAGATCAGGCCCGTCGCCGAGTCGGACGTCGTCGGCTTCGTCGGCGACATCGAGAACGTCGACGTCGACGTCCTCAACCACATCGCTTCCGACTTCATCCCCGTGATCGCCGGGGCCGGCTCCGACCGCGACGGCAACTCCTACAACGTCAACGCCGACAGCGCCGCCGGGAAGGTCGCCGCAGCGCTGCCGGCCTACAAGGCGATCTTCCTGACCGACGTCGAAGGCTGGCGCGACGACCCTGAGGACCCGGAGACGCTGATCTCGCTGACGACCGTCGCCGAGGTGGAGGGCGCCCTGCCGGCGATGAGCGGCGGCATGCGGCCGAAGCTCGCCGCCTGCGTGGAGGCGATTCACGGCGGGGTCCAGTCGGCCCACATCCTCGACGGCCGGCGCCCCCACAGCCTCCTGCTCGAGCTCTTCACCGATGCCGGCATCGGCACGAAGGTGACACCGTGAGCGGGTCGGGCCGGGCACTCCCCGCCGATCTCGAGCGCCTGCGCGAGATCGAAGCTCGCTTCGCGATGCCGACGTACCCGCGGGCGCCGGTCGAGTTCGTCCGCGGCGAGGGGTCGAGGCTCTGGGACTCCGATGGCCGGGAGTACGTCGACCTGTTCAGCGGGCTCTCCGTCCACAACGCCGGCAACTGCCACCCGCGGATCGTCGCGGCGATCGCGGACCAGGCGGCGACGCTGGGGGGAACCTCGAACCTCTTCTACTCGGAGCCGGCAATGCGGCTGACCCAGCGGCTCGTCGACTCCTCTCTCGGCGGCAGGGCGTTCCTCGCGAACTCGGGCGCGGAGGCGAACGAGTGCGCGATCAAGCTGGTCCGCCGCCACGCCCACGCGCGCGGCGTCGGCCGTCCCGAGATCGTCGTCCTCGACCATGCCTTCCACGGCAGGACCATGGCCGCGCTCGCCGCCACGCCGAGGCTCGCCCGCGAGGACCTCTTCGGACCGCTCCCGGCCGGCTTCGTGCCGGTCCCGAGGGACGACCCGCAGGCGCTGGCCGATGCCGTCGGACCGAACACCGCCGCGGTGATGCTCGAGCCGATCCAGGGGGAATCGGGGATCCACCCGATCGGCGACGACGTCCTCGCCGCTGCGCGCTCGGCCTGCGACGAGTCCGGCGCCCTGCTCGTCTTCGACGAGATCCAGACCGGGATGGGGCGGACCGGCACTCTTTGGGCCCATCAGGGGATCGGCGTGACGCCGGACGTGATGACCAGCGCCAAGGCGCTCGGCGGCGGTCTTCCGGTCGGGGCCTGCGTCACCGCTCCCGCCGTCGGTGAGGGCCTGACGCTCGGCGAGCACGGCTCGACCTTCGCCGGCGGCCCGATCTGCGCCCGAGCGGCGCTGGCGGCACTCGACGTCATCGACACCCCGGCTGTGCGCGGAAACGTCGCCGAGCGTCACGCTCAGCTCCGGGAGGAGCTCGCGGAGGACGCGGCCGTGGCCGGGATCCGCGGGCGCGGGCTGATGATCGGGATCGCGCTCGCCGACGGCCTCGAGGCCGCTGCGATCGGACGGCGGGCCCTCGAGCTCGGCGTCGTCGTCAACGCTCCCAACCCGAAGACGATTCGCCTGCTGCCGCCGCTGACGATCTCGGCGGATGAGCTCGCCGCGGGCCTCGCCCGCCTCCGCGATGCCTTCGGCGCGGGTTGAGGGCGCGTGGCGAGGATCCTTCAAGTCTTTCGGCCGCGGACGGGGGGGACCTTCGGACACGTGCGGGTCCTCGCCGCCGAGCTCACCGCGAGGGGTCACGAGGTGGCCGTCTGCGGACCCGGCGGTGGCGGGTTCGGGGTTCCGCTACTCGAAGCGCCGATTCCCCGCAGCCCCGAACCCGCGGCG
>JAGQUO010000079.1 GCA_020438445.1 Solirubrobacterales bacterium | reverse complement strand
TCGAGTCGGGAGGGATCGTCCACGAGGCGCTCGAACGGCTCTTCCGCGATCAGCCCGGCGGCGAGCGGCGCCCCCGCGAGGAGTCATGTGAGCGCTGGGTGGCACGCGCCGCGGAGCTGATCCGCGAGATCGCCGCCGAGCGCGGATGGGATCCCGAATCGGCATCGGCCCGAATCTCGCTCGCGCGGCTCGATGCGGTCGTCGAGCGCCTGCTCCGGCGCGAAGCCGAGTTCGGAGGACCCCTGCTGCCCGATCCCGACCTGCTCGAGGCCCGGTTCGGCGATCGGCCGGAGGACAGCTTCGCTCCCGCCGATTTCGGCGGATTCCGGCTGCACGGGGCGATCGACCGGATCGACGTCGACGGCGGCCGCGCCCTGATCCGCGACTACAAGCTGAGCACGAAGGCCGTCGCGGGCGCGAAGCTCTCGGACGAGGGCAGGCTGCAGCTGCCGCTCTACATGATCGCGGCCCGCGGTTTCGGCCTCGAACCGATCGGGGGCCTCTACAGCCCGCTGGCCGCGACCAAGGACGACCGGCCACGCGGCCTGCTCAGCAAGGAGCACAAGGGTGCGCTCATTCCCGGCGAGACCGGAGCGCACTTCCGCTCGGACTTCTTCGACCCCGAAGAGCTCGAGGCCGCCCTCGACGGCGCGGTCGCAACCGCGACGGGCGTCGTCGAGGACATCAGGGCGGGCCGGATCGCGCGCAACCCCAGGGACGGGAAGTGCCCGTCGTGGTGCATGCTGGCGCCGGTCTGCCGCGTCGAGCGCGGCATTCCCGCCCCCGACGATGAGGAGGACGAGGAGGAGATGATCTGAGAGCCGGCCACGAGCAACTCGTCCTCGGCGATCCCGCGGGCCCGCCCGGAGCCGTTCCGGTGGGCGATCGTCCGGCGCCGCGATCAGGTCCGACGGCCGAGCAGGAAGCCGCGATCGGAAATCGCGACCGCGATGTCTTCCTCGAGGCGGGCGCCGGCACCGGCAAGACGCGGGTCCTGGTCGAGCGATACTGCGACGCCGTCGCGGTCGACGGCGTCGAGCCCGAGCGGATCCTCGCCTTCACCTTCACCGAGAAGGCCGCCGCCGAGATGCGGCACCGGGTACGAGCGGAGCTCGCCCGCCGGGCGGACGGAGCCGGAGGCCCGGATCGGACCCGCCTGCTGGCTGCGGCGAGATCCGGTGAGGCCGCCCCGATCACGACGATCCACGGCTACTGCCGCCGCCTGCTCGCGTCCCACCCCGCCGCCGCCGGGCTCGATCCCCGCTTCCGGGTGCTCGACGCCGACGAGGCCGTCCGCGTCGCCCGATCGTCGTTCGACGAAGCGCTGGCGGAGCTGGCGGGCGCCGATGAGGCCGTTGCGCTGACCGCGGCCGGGTATCGGAACCGGCTCGGGTCGCTGATCCTCGCCGCACACGGCGAGCTCCGGAACCGGGGCGTCACCGAAGCCGTCCTCCCCGAGCTCGACGCCTCCGGGATCGACGGCCGGGACGAGCCGGCGACGCCGGCGGAGACGGCTGCGATCACCGGTGGATATGCCGCGCTCCGGCGGCTCATCACCGCATTCTCCGAGCGGTTCGAGCAGCGCAAGGCCGAGCGGTCGGCCGTCGACTTCGACGACCTCCAGCTCCTCGCGCTGGAGCTGCTGCGAGCCAGCCCGGCGATCCTCGCGGATCAGCGTGAGCGGTTCGACCACCTCCTCGTCGACGAGTTCCAGGACACGAGCCCGATCCAGGTCGATCTGGTGCGCCTCCTGGCGGGCCCGGCGACGCGCACCTTCACGGTCGGCGATGCCGCCCAGTCGATCTACGGATTTCGCGGCGCCGACCTCGACAGCTTCCGGCGGGTCAGGGCCGAGCTGGCGGAGGAGAGCGGCTCGGACGCCACCGCGATGCTCGGACTGACCGGGAGCTTCAGGTCCACTCCCGCCGTGCTCGCGCTCGTCAACCTGATCGGTTCGGAGCTGCTGCCCGACTTCACGCCGCTCACGGTCGGGCGGGAGCCACAGCCCGTGCCCGGGCCCGCGGGCCCCACCGTCGAGCTGCTGCTGACCGACGCGAAGGGCTGGGGCGACGAGGAGGCCGGGACGGTCATCCCCACCGTGGCGGCGGACACCCCGCAGAGCCGGGTGGCGGAGGCCCGCGCGCTCGCCGGGCGCCTGCGGGAGCTCGCCGACGAAGGAGTCCCTCCGGCGACGATGGTGCTCCTGCTGCGGGCGTTCACCCACGTGGATGCCTACGCGGAAGCGCTCGAGCTGGCCGGGCTGGATCCCTACGTCGTCGGCGGCCGCGGCTACTGGTCCTCGCAGCAGGTCACGGATGCGCTCAGCCTGCTCGCCTGCGTCGCCAACCCGCTCGACGACGAGGCCCTGCTCGGCGCGCTCGCGTCACCGGCCGCGGCGGTCGGTCCCGACGCGCTCTGGATGCTGCGCCGCATCGCGGGCAGGCGTCATCTCTGGCCGGCTGTCGAGGAGCTGGTGGCGCCCGCCGAGGGTGATCGGGGCGGCCCCGGGCAGACCGGCGCGGCGGACGGGCGGGCCGTCCCGTCCGACCCGGAGACCGAAGCGATGCGGGAGGAGCAGGAACGCTGGCGGGCTGCGTTCCCGGCGGCCGACCGGGAGCGGCTCGCGCACTTCCACGCCACCCTCGTCGGGTTGCGGGCCGGCGCCGCGGGCGTGCCGCTCGAGGAGCTCGTCGAACGGACCCTCGAGGGCTTCGGCTACGACCTCGCCGCTCTCCTCATGGACGACGGGCTGAGGCGCACGGCCAACCTCCTGAAGCTGGTCCGGCTCGCCGCGGAGTACGAGCGCCACGACGGTCGCGACCTGCGCGGATTCCTCGACCAGGCCGCCGATCGCGCGGCGCTGAGCGACCGCGAGGCGGAGGCGGCGGTCGCAGCCGAGGACCACGCGGGGATCAGGGTGATGACGGTGCACGCCGCCAAGGGGCTCGAGTTCGACTGCGTCGCGGTCGCCGACCTCGGCCGCAGGCTCGCCGGCGGTGGTCAGCCCCCTTCGCTCCGGATCGCGTTCGAGGGTGATGACCTGGCGCCCCGGATCGGGCTCAGGCTCGCCCGAGCCGGGGCCGGGACGATCGACCTCGCCGGCTACCGCGAGCTGAACGACCGCGCCGCCGACGCCGACGCCGAGGAGTCGGGACGGCTCGCCTACGTCGCCGCGAGCCGGGCCCGCCATCGCCTCGTCCTGAGCGGGACCGTCGACCGCGAGAAGGAGCTCGAGCCCGACGACAACCCGCTGCGCCGCAAGTCCGTGCTCGGCGTTCTCGCCCCGGCGCTGGGGGTCAGCGGCGAGGACGGGCAGATCGTTCTCGCCGAACCGCCTACGGCGCTGCCGGGACTCGCCGCCGGCCCCTTCGATCCCGCGGCGATCAGGGTCGGCGTCAACGGCGCCGGATCGGCCAACGCCGCCGCCCTCTGCACCGACCGGCGGGACCGCGGCGGCGGTGCGGAACGGTCGGGCGGGACGCCGCCGTTGCTCGCACTCGCCGACCGTCCCGCCGCAGCGGCGCGAACGCTGTCCTACGCGGCGCTGGCCGACTACGAGCGGTGCGGCTACCGGTTCCTGGCCGAGCGCGTGCTCAGGCTCGGTGCCGGCGCCGACATCGGCACCGGGGACCGCGACGGGGCCGGGCCCGGCGGGGCGGGATTCGGCCGGGCCGTCCACGAGCTGCTCGAATGGTCGGCACGGAACTCCTGGCGGCCCCCGACGGCATCCGACGCCGAGTCGGCGCTCCGCATCGAGGGATTCGGGAGCGCGGAGGCCGCTCGCGCGGCGGAGCTGGTCGCGGGATGGGCGGGCTCGCCCCTGCTCGCGGAGCTGCGCGCCGACGGGGCCGCGTTCCGCCCCGAGGTGCCGTTCCGGATCGGCCTCGGTGACGAGACGGTCATCCGGGGCACGATCGACCTCATCGCCGAGCGCCCGGGCAGGCCGCCTCTCTTCGTCGACTACAAGACCGACCGGCTCGAGCGGGATGCCGAGCCCGAGCTGACGGCCGCCTACGAGATGCAACGGCTCCTCTACGCACTCGCGATCGCGGAGGCGACCGGCGCCGGCGAGGTCGAGAGCGCCTACTGCTTCCTGCAGGCGGTGGACCGGCCGATCCGCGGCCGCCACGACGGTGATGCGATCGCGGCCGGCCGCATCGCGATCGAGGAGCGGGTGTCCCGGATCCGCGCCGGCGACTTCTCGCCCACGGCCTCGCCGCGAGCATCGCTCTGCCGCGACTGCCCGGCCCGCGCCCGGCTCTGTCCCTACCCCACCGAGCTGACCCTCGGGGCCGGCTGATGGAGATCGCCGTATTCGCCTACGGCTCGCTCGTGTCGCGACCGAGCGCCGAGCTCACGCTGGGCCGGGCGGTCCCGGTCCAGGCGCCTGCAGCCCTGCGGGGATACGGTCGCGGCTTCACGCTGATCCGGGACAACCGGCGCTGCGAGAAGACCTTCGCCCGCCGCGACGACGGCTGGGTCCCCGATCATGTGCTCGCCCTCAACCTCGACCCCGGAGTGCCGGAGCAGGAAGTGAACGGCGCCCTGATCGACGTGTCCGTCGAAGAGCTCGCCGATCTCGATCGCCGTGAGCTGCGATACCGGCGAATCGACGTCACCGAGCGGATCGGCGACGCCGCCGCCGCGTTCGGGCGCGTCTACACGTACGTCGCCCGTGGAGAGCACCACGCTCCCGTGCCACCGGTCTCGGCCGTGGTGTTGAGCAGCTACGAACGCACCGTCGAGGAGGCATTCGCCGGCCTCGGCGCCGGCGAGCTGGGCCGCTACCGGGAGACGACCGACCGCGGTGAAGCCGAACGCATCGACGCCTATCTGCTCACGGGTGAGATCCCCGCGCGCAATCCCCGGGCCTGGTGAGGCGGGTCAGTCCTCGCGCCAGTCCTGCGCCCAGTCGTAGAGGGCCCTGAGGGCCGGGACGAGTGCCTCGCCGGACTCGCCGAGGCGGTAGGAGACCCGTGCCGGCGGCCCCGGATGCACCGCTCGCTCGACCAGCCCTTCCGCCTCGAGCTCCCGGAGGCGCTGCGAGAGCAGCCGGTCCGAGACTCCGGGAACGGCGGCGGCGACGTCGCTGAAATAGCGCGGCCCGCCGATCAGGCTGAACAGGATCGCTCCGCTCCACCGGCGGCCCACGAGCTCCACGGCCTCGTGGTAGCGCGAGCAGACGGCGACGGGTGCGACGCCGTCCGGCGGTGGCGTCGCGGCGGGACCGGTGCCTGCTTCGGCGGAGCGGGCTTCCACGGATTCAGCGTAGCGAAGCGCTCACCCGGCCTCGCACGGCGGTCGGCGCGCCCGCCCGTAGCCGGCTGCGGCCCAAGCCGTTCGCGGCGCCAGTCGGGGCAGTAGCCTTTACGCCCCGCGGAGACCGTCGTCCCGCTTCCATCCAGGTCTCCTCGAATCCCAGTGACGCAGACATCGAGCTCGGTAGCCAGGCGGAGGAGGTTGCTGCTGATCCCGCTAGGGATCGCGTGCGTCGTCGCGTTCGTCGCGGGCGCGCTGGTCGCGTCCGGGTCCGCCGAGCGCGACTCGGCGCAGCGCTTCGCGGATGCCTGGCAGGACGGCGACTACGGGGCGATGTACGACGAGCTGAACGCCGACGCCCGGTCGAGGTACTCACGCGAGGACTTCGAGTCCGCGTATGCCGATGCGGCGCGGACCGCGACCCAGACCGCCCTCGAGGTCGGGGACCTCGAGGGCCCGGAGGATCGCGGCGGCGAGTCGGTCGTGGTGGTGCCCGCGACGGTGCAGACGTCCGCGTTCGGTGACGTCGACGGCGAGGTCGCCGTGCCGGTCGCCGACGCGGGGGTCGCCTGGCAGCCGAACCTCGTCTTCCCAGGCCTCGCCGAGGGCGACGAGCTCCGGGCCGACACCGAGTACGGAAAGCGCGCGCCGATCCTGGCGGCCGACGGAAGCGCCCTCGCGTCGGGCCCGGCCTCGGCACGCGTCACCAACGGCAGCGGCGGCATCGTCACCGGCGAGACCGGCACTCCGGGGCGCAAGCTCTCGAAGCAGCTGAGCGAGCTCGGATACCCCGCCGACGCCGAGACCGGCACCAGCGGATTGGAGCTCGCCTTCAACGACGTTCTCGCCGGGACGCCCGGCGGCAAGCTGCTGGCGGTCGGCGACGGTGGCAAGGCGGTGCTGGCGCAGCGCCCGCCGACACCCGGTAAGCCCCTGCGCACGACGATCGACGCGAAGCTCCAGGACGCGACCGCCGCCGCCCTCGGCTCGACCTTCGGAGGGGCGGCTGTGCTCGACGCGAAGAACGGCGACGTGCTCGCGCTGGCCGGGATCGCTTTCTCCGCTCCCCAGCCCCCCGGCTCCACCTTCAAGGTCATCACCGCAAGCGCCGCCCTCGAGGACGAGGCGACCTCGCTCGGGGAGCAGTTCCCGGTCGAGACCAGCACGGTTGCGGGCGGTCGCGAGATCGCCAACGCTCACGACGAGGCGTGCGGCGGCAGCCTGGTCACGAGCTTCGCGCTGTCGTGCAACACCGTCTTCGCACCTCTCGGCGTCCGGATCGGGGGCCAGAAGCTCGTCGACGAAGCCGAGCAGTACGGCTTCAACTCGCCGCCGACCATCTACAACCCGAAGGCGCTCGCGCTGACCCAGCCGCCCGAGAGCACGATCCCCAACCCGCTCAAGGACGACGTCAACGTCGCGGTCAGCGCGATCGGACAGGGCGAGGTGCTCGCCACCCCGCTCGAGATGGCTTCGGTCGCGCAGACCGTCGCCAACGACGGCGTCCGCTCCCCGACCGCCATGGTGAAGAGCCCCGAGCTCGCCGGCGACTACCCCGACGTCGAGGTCATGAAGCCGGGCGTGGCCAAGCAGGTCAAGAAGATGATGATCGAGGTCGTCAACTCGGGAACCGGCTCGGCGGCTTCGGTCCCGAACGCGCAGGTGGCGGGCAAGACCGGCACGGCCGAGCTCGGCACGACGACGACGACCGGGCCGGCGGCCCCCGGAGAGGAGCCCGAGCAGGACGTCGATGCCTGGTTCACCGCCTTCGCCCCGGCCGACAAGCCGAAGCTCGCGGTCGCGGTGATGGTCGTCAAGGCGCCCGGCGACGGTGGCACCGTCGCGGCACCGATCGCCCGGCAGATCCTCGAAGCGGGGCTCTGACTCTTTCCGATCAGGTGCGCGTCGGGAAGCCGAACGCGGCCCCGGTGACGACCATGATTCCGCCGACGAGGGCGACGAGCCCACCGACCGAATCGGTGGCGAGGGCCAGCAGGGCACCGAGGACCGAGAGGATCGTCCCGACCGCCAGCAACGGCCACCAGCCGCTCTCCGCGCCGCGTGCCGCGGGCGCGGTCAGGATCGTGCCGACGACGATCGCGACGAGCCCGGCCACCTCGACACCGGTCCCGAAGACGCCGAGCAGGATCACGACGGCGCCCGCACCGGCGACCAGGAGCGCCGCCTGCAGCAGCCTCGCGCTCACGTCCCCGCGGAGCCGGCCGGCCGGCGGTTAGAGGTCGAGGACGATCTCGCCGACCTCATCCGGGCCCGGGACCTCGAGGACGAGCGGGCGGTTCTCGTTCGCCGCCTGGTCGATCGCGAAGAGGATCAGCGAACCCTCGACGGGGCCGTTCTTGGCGACCGTCTCCGGCCCTGGGACGGTCTCGTCCGGAAGGACCGGGGTGCCGGGCTTCAGGGCCCATTCGTTGTCCAGCCGGACCTGGTCGTAGATCCGGCCGCGGGTGTCGACGATCCGGAAGGGATCGGGCACGACCGCCGCTTCGTCGCCGGCGTTGGTGACCTGCATGAAGACTCCGAGGTACTCCTGATTCGGCCGCAGGCGCGGCGCACCCTCGAGGTAGGCGGCGTCCTCCGGCGAGAAGCGGTTGAGCTCGCGGGTGATCTGGATGTTGTATTCGAGGTCCCCGAGCTCGAGGGGCTCGCCCTCCTTCGCCTCGGCGGTCGGCTCGTCCCCACAGCCGGAAGCGGCGATCGCGAACCCGAAGAGGGCGAGGACGAGCAGCGGGATGATCAGGAGGCGGCGGCGCATTCGGCGGCGGAAGTCTATCGGCGCGGGCTCAGAACTGACTCGCCCCGGCCACGTGCAGGCGCTCGATCCGGGTGTCGGCCTCGACCAGGTCCCGGAGCCTGCCCAGGGCGCGGCGCCACTGCCTGCGATGCCAGCCGGCGGGCATAAGGCGGTCCTTCATCCTGTCGACGTGATGCGACGGCTCGGTCCAGAAGCTCACCCTCACCTCGGTCATCCCCCCGCCGGCCTCGGTCAGCTCCCAGGCGGTGCCCACCGGCATCCGATCGATCCGTGCGCCCCGCCCGGACTCGACGATCAGATGGGGCGCCTCCACCTCCTTGACGACGCTCTCCATCCAGAAATGGAAGAGCGGCGCCTTCAGGTGGAACCGGGCGGCGGCACCGATGCCGACCGGGTCGATCCGCTGCAGCCGGTACTCGTGCTGGAAGTGATCGCAGAACGCGGGCCGGTTCGAGAGATCGGCGAGGATCTCGAACACCTGCTCGCGAGGTGCGTCGATCGTGATCTCGGCGCTGACGGGTCCCACGCGCCGAGTCTATCCGCGGGGAGTGGCGCCACGGCGGCAGGAGCGGGGTCGGAGGCGGCGAAGCCAGCGACATGGACGCGGTATCCGCAGGGGCGGGAGGAGCGGTGACGGACGCGACGGCGTCGCGTCCGGTGCTCCCCGGCCGGGATCACCCGATCGACGGCATCGTGCGCTGCGCGGTCTGCGGCCGGTTCCCGCTCGTCGGCGAGCAGGTGACGACCCATGCTGCGGGCGACGCCCGGGCCTCGGTGTGTGAGACGTGTGAGAGCTCGGGCCGGGGAGCCCGCCTGGGCGCGGTGACCGGAAGCGATCGCGTGCGCTCGGTCGGCGGCGCCGCGAACGTCCACAGGGCGGCCTGAGAGCCGGGCTCGGCCGCTGCCGGCCACGGCGGTGCCTCTATAGTCGCGGCCGTGGCGGTCGCGGCCGAGATCGGGATCTGAACCGGCGATGTCGGTGACGATCGCAGTGCTCTCCCAGAAGGGGGGCACCGGGAAGACCACCACGGTGCGGTCGCTGGCGGACGTACTCTCCCGGACGGGACTCGACGTCCTCGCGATCGACGCCGACCCGCAGGGGAACCTCTCCGATTACTTCGACATCGATCCCGAGGCGGAGCCCACGCTCGCCGAGGTGCTGGCCGGCCAGGCGAAGGCGGTCGATGCCGTCCACGGACAGGTGATCCCGGCGAACCTCGGCCTGGCGGAGTCCGAGCTCGTCCTCGCCGGCAAGATCGGCCGCGAGGTGACGCTTCGCAACGCCCTGCGGGAGGTCAAGCGCCGGCACGACGTCATCCTCATCGACTGCCCTCCCACCCTCGGCCTGCTCACCGTCAACGCCCTCGTCGCTTCCACCCATGCGCTGCTCTCGACCCAGGCTCAGCACTTCTCGCTCCAGGGCGTCGAGCAGGCGATGGAGATCTTCGACCTCGCCAAGGACACGCTGAACCCGGAGCTCGAGCTCCTCGGCGTCCTCCTCAACATCGCCAACATGCGAACCAGGCACGCCCGCCAGACCCTCGAGGCGCTGGAGGAGCGGTTCCCCGGCAAGGTCTTCAACACCGTCATCCGCCAGTCCATCGCCTACGCGGAGTCCGCCGAGCGTGCACGCCCGATCCTCGAGTACCGCCCCGAGCGCGGCGCCGACTACATCGCCCTCGCCGAGGAGGTCCTCACCCGGCTCGGCATGGGTGACCGGGCACGGCGGCTCGAGCAGGTCAAGCAGGACACGCTGCCCCCACGGCTGCTGACGCAGGCCTGAGCGCTCCGGACCCGGTTCGCTCGGTGGGCTCGGGCCGGCCGGCGGGCGGGAGCTGGTTGCGGCTGGGGGGGCCCGCCCCCGTTTGGGGTCGGATGCTGATTTCGACCACGTCGCGGTCGTTTTCTGCATCCGGGATCCACTGGATGGCAAGAAGCGTCCATTCACTCGTCGGTTCCTGCCATCGACCGCCCGTTCGGGCCCGCTACGGCCGGCCGGGCAGCGAGCGCGCGCCTAGCCCCCCGCGGCCTCCGCCCGTCGCATCCCGCTGACGGCCCAGAGGCCGAACAGGAGGATGAGCGCGCCGCCGCAGAGGAACGCGAGCAGCAGGCCGTCGTAGGAGCCGGCGATCAGGTTCCGCGAGGACTCGACGACCGGGGACAGCGGGTTGACGGCCGAGACCTTCTCGACCCAGGAGGCGAGCAGCTCCTGCGGAACGTAGACCGGGGTGAGGAAGAGGACGAGGAAGACCGGCGTCTGCATCAGCGGCCCCGCCTGGATCGAGCGGAACCGGAGGGCGATGCCCGCCGCCCACATGGCGATGCCCAGGTTGACCACGAGGGCCAGGAGGAGGAGCGCCAGGAGCTCCGCCGCGTTGCTCGACAGGTCCATGCCGACGAGCAGGGCGAGCGCGAAGAGGAGGGCATCGACCATCAGCGCCCGGGTCAGTCCCGCGATCGCATAGCCGCCGAGGATCCCGAGACGGTTCGGGGCCGCCAGCATCAGCCGGCGCCCGAATCCGCTCTCGAAGTCCCGGGCCAGGCCGAACCCGGTGAACACGCCGCCGAAGGCGGAGGCCTGGATCAGGACGAAGCCGAACTCGAAAGCCGTGTAGCCGTTCGGGTAGTCGAAACCCGGCGAGCTGTCGACGCCGGAGAGGCCACCCGCGAACGCGCCGAAGAAGAACAGCGGGAAGATCATCGCCGGCAGCAGCAGGGCCGGATTGGTGACGAAGTTGTGGATGCTCCGCCACGCCACCGCCCTGGCGACCCCCCAGAACCGCTCTGCCGCGCCGCCCCTCACGTCCGCACCAGAGTCGTCCGGAGGCTCGACGCCGCCAGGCTCAGGAACACCGCGATCAGCACGAAGGAGATGCCGAAGGCGAGCGCCAGGGCCTCGCCGTCGATCCCGGTCACGTAGAAGCTGCGGATGCCCTCGATCAGGTACGAGAGCGGATTGATCGTGGCGACCGTGCGGAACCAGTCCTGCTCGATCAGGTCCCGCGGCATCGCCATCGACGAGAAGAAGAGGAAGACGAAGAACACGGGGAACATGCTCTGCATCGCCTCGCTGCTGCCGAGCCGCAGGGCCGTGAAGGTGCCGATGCAGCTGAACGCGAAGCAGATCGTGAGCGAGAGCAGGAAGAGCAGCGGGATCCCGGCGGCGCCCGCCTCGAAGTCGGCGCCGACCGCGAACCCGACGGCGATGTAGAAGATCGTCTGGATGACGGCGATCGCCATCGCGCCGCCGAGCATCCCCGCCAGCAGCGACGGACCTCCGAGCGGGGTCATCGCAAGGCGGTTCATGAAGCCGGTCTCGACATCGGTGGAGACGTCGGTCCCGGTGTTGAGCAGAGAGAACGTGCCACCCTGGATGAACGGGATCGCGAGCGCGAAGGTCACGTAGGAATCGGTCGGGAATCCGGGCAGGTCGGTCGCCGCATCGAGCCCGGCCGAGTTCACCGCGACCAGGAACAGCGGGAACACGATGGCGGGGACGAAAGCCGCGGGCTGGCGGATCGCGCGCAGGAAAGATCGCCGGGCCACCTCGTAGATCGAGTCGATCTGGAGGCTCATGCCGCCTCCGCCGGGACGGCATCGTGCTCGCCGGTGCCCTCCCCCGCGCCCTCGAGCTTGCGCCCCGTCTTCTCGCGGAAGACGTCGTCGAGGCTCGGCTCGTGGAGTTGGAGATCGGCGACGGCGACGCCCGCCGCATCGAGCTCGCGGACGACGGCGACCAGTCCACCGGACCCGGGCTTCAGGCGCACCCACGCCTCCCCGCCCCCGTCGCCGGAGGCGGCCCCGAACCGCTCCAGGACCTTCGCGAGCCGATCGCCATCGGCGGGATCGGCGGCGGTCGCGGTGACGCTCGGCTCGCCGATCTCAGCCTTCAGCGCGGCCGGCGTGCCCTCGGCGACGATCCGCCCGCGGTCGATGATCCCGACCCGGTCGGCGAGGCGATCCGCCTCCTCGAGGTACTGGGTGGTCAGAAAGACGGTCATTCCCTCGTCCGCTGCCAGCCGCTCGACCTCCTCCCAGAGCGAGCTCCGGCTCTGCGGGTCGAGGCCGGTCGTCGGCTCGTCGAGGAAGAGGAGCTCGGGGTCGCCGACGAGGGCACAGGCGAGCGAGAGGCGCTGCTTCTGGCCGCCCGAGAGCGCCCGCACGAACGCGCGCCGCTTCTCCTCGAGCGAGACGCGC